>NZ_FMUF01000045.1:0-2083 GCF_900100985.1 Nitrosospira sp. Nsp1 | reverse complement strand
CGCAACATCAACAGCATAGCGGGCGCCGTCATACCGGTCTTCACCAAGCTCTAAGCCGCATGGGACGCAAGGCCTAGCCCCGTCCCGCAAGGCATTGACACCGGTCCGCCGCCGTCGCCAGACGGAAAGGTGGATCGGTGTTTTTTATGCAGCATAAAAATAGAAATAGCAGGCTTCTTTTATCCCTTCAAATCTCTCACGGATGAGAAGGCAGCCTGACAATAAAATGATTGCGGAGCGAAGTTGGCTCACAAATCAAGTAGACTCTTACGGATTGTTCGGCTGATAGAGACCGGATAGCTTAAAGAGGTGATCCCGATAAGCTGCGTTTATCCGCTCCCGCAGAAACAGAATTTGCTGGCAGACCTGCAAATGCATCAGCCATACGTCTTACCCCTGCTCGAATCTGGTGCTCATTAAGGCAAGAAAAACCAAGCACAAGAGTGTGCTTGCTGAAGCTGCACGTCCCGAAATCATGAGCGAGGCCGGGACCAATGGAATAGATACCCACCCCATGACGCAGCGCAAGTGCCTGAAGCTCGGATGCATCAGGATAGTCGGCAGGCAGATGCCAGGCGAGGTGCAGACCGCTCTCCAGCCCCGAAAGCTGGACTGCGCCGAAATGTCTGCGTAGCGCCTCTATGAGGCAATCGTGGCGCTTGGAGTAGATGCTGCGCATGCGCCTCAAATGGTTGCCGTAGGCACCACTACGAATAAATTCAGCCATCGTTGCCTGGTCTAGCCATGCATGGCCATTATTTAGCAATGCCTTGGCTGCCCGCGCGGCAGGGATCAGCGCTTTAGGTACCACAAGATAGCCCAGGCGCAGCCCCGCACCCATTGATTTGGAGAATGTCCCCAGATACATGACACAGCCGTGATCATCCAGTCCCATGAGCGCTGTTAATGGTGAGCCACGGTACCGGAAATCGGAGTCGTAATCATCTTCTATAATGTATGTGCCGCAACGTCGAGCCCACTCCAGAAGCTTCAAACGTCGTTCATTCGATAGCGTGAAGCCAAGGGGAAATTGATGAGAGGGGGTAACGTACAGAAGTGCGGCACCATCCTCAGGCAATTGCGTTACATCCAGTCCCGCCTCATCTACCGGCACCTGAACCAATTTCGCGTAATAACTTTCAAACAGGGATGCCGCACCCCGATAACAGGGATTCTCCATGGCAACGCGCGTGCCTTCCTTTATCAGTAACCGGGCTGCGAGATTCAGCCCCTCCTGAGATCCGGCAGTAATAATTACCTGGTCAGAGGAAACGCTGATTCCGCGCGCTACCCCAAGGTATTCGGCAATCACCTCTCTCAGCTGTGGCAAACCACCCGAATCACAGGATTCCGTAAACTGGGTGCCGGTGGAGGTAAATATCCTGTTGATGAAACGGCGCCATATCTTATGGGGGAATAAATCGAGCCCGATCCGGTCCGGACAAAAATCAAAATCCAGGCGCTGTGCGCTGCTTTTGACCGGCATCCGGCCGATAAAAGGAATTACGGGAGGTTTTGCCGTCTCGCCGTGAACAGGAACAGAAGCAGCAGTTCTGCGTGTCGCAGCCAGGCAGGTTTCAGGTAGCTCAAGATTTACGTACGTTCCAATCGCCTTTCGTGCCTGAAGGTAGCCTTCGGCGATTAAACGTTCGTATACGAGCAGGACGGTATTACGGGAAATGCCTAGCTGCTCGGCAAGTACCCGGCTCGCCGGAATCAGCGTGCCGGGTTTCAGCCTCCCGCCGAGGATGAGGTAGCGTAATTGCTCGAATATCTGACCCTGCAGCGATTGGCCGCTGCCGTGGTCAAGTTCAATGGGAATTGCCATATTTTTTCCTGGCGGGACGCCAGCCCGCTGGATTCCGGTTCCGAATAAACATGCGATTCCGACATATTCGCAGAGCTGGCGTAAACCGGCTGGTACTGATATACCAGCCCCTATCGTAAATGATGAGAGTGGCGTCTATTTCGATAGCTCAGCACGACCCACTCACTCCTCCTCATCCTCCTCGTCATCATCCTTCTTTTCGGGTTTGAGGACCAGTTTGCCCTGTTTCTTGCTCTCGTTCAAGTCGGTCTCGGG
>NZ_FMUF01000043.1:0-2760 GCF_900100985.1 Nitrosospira sp. Nsp1 | reverse complement strand
GCTTATTGAACTTGCCGCTCTCGCTTTCCCGCGCCACGGTGCGAAACCAGCCGAACAGCATGTAGAAGAGTATGGCAAAACCCAATGTCAGCATCCCATAGCCCGCTGGAATCTTGTTGACCGAGAATGCCGCGCCAAACCCCATGAATAGCAGCGCTATCGACCCGGTCATAGGCCAGGTCGATGGCGCTGGAACGTAATAATTGCTTCCTTCCTGGCTCATGCCTTCTCTCCCGCTTGCAATTTATCGATTATTGCCAAAATCGGATCAACAACAGTAAGCTTGCCACAAATAATACGTCACCGGTAACACCAGGGAGAAAGCAAGCACGGACAATGCTGTTCTGATCGATGCCTGCTTTCTCTCGATATCTGCGTTTTCGGTAATATCCATGTCTTCGGACATGTTCATATGCTCTGACATATCGCTCTCCTGTCTCTGCGGTTATTTCATCACGGGCGGTACCGCGAACGTATGATAGGGTGCCGGAGACGGCAGGGTCCATTCCAGGGTTTTTGCACCGTCCCAAGGCTTTGCCGGTGCTTTTTCACCCCCGCGGATGCACTTCAGGACTACGTAAAGGAACAGCAATTGCGTGGAGCCGAAACCAAATGCGCCTATGCTGGAAATCATGTTGAAATCGGCGAATTGGAGTGCGTAGTCGGGAATACGACGCGGCATGCCCGCCAACCCCAGGAAATGCTGAACAAAGAATGTGAGGTTGAAAAAGATCATCGACAGCCAGAAATGCCATTTGCCCAATGTCTCGTCATACATGTGTCCGGTCCATTTCGGCAGCCAGTAGTAAGTCCCGGCAAATATGGCAAAGAGTGACCCCGATACCAGCACATAGTGGAAGTGTGCAATCACATAGTAGGTATCCTGCACTTGGACATCGATCGGCACGATCGCACAGACGACTCCGCTGAACCCGCCGATCACGAACAGGAAAATGAAACCGATGGAAAACAGCATGGGTGTTTCGAAGGTCATGGAACCGCGCCACATGGTGGCGGTCCAGTTGAACACCTTCACACCGGTGGGAACCGCAATCAGCATGGTGCCATACATGAAAAACAACTGCCCAGTCACCGGCATGCCCGCGGTGAACATATGATGAGCCCAGACGATGCAGGACAGGATGGCAATCGAGGCGGTGGCATACACCATCGAGGAATAGCCGAACAATGGCTTGCGCGCAAAGGCCGGGATAATTTCGGAAACGATGCCGAACGATGGCAAAATCATGATGTAGACTTCGGGATGGCCGAAGAACCAGAAGATATGCTGAAACAATACCGGGTCACCGCCGCCCGCCGCATTGAAGAAGTTGGTGCCGAAGTTGCGATCCGTCAGCAGCATGGTGATGACTCCCGCCAGCACCGGCATTACCAGAACCAGAAGATAGGCGGTGATGAGCCAGGTCCATACGAACATCGGCATCTTCATCAGTGTCATGCCCGGCGCCCGCATGTTGAGGATAGTGGTGATAATGTTGATTGAACCCATGATGGAAGAAGCGCCAAGGATATGAATGGCGAATATCATCATATCCATGCCCATGCCCATCTGCACCGACAGCGGCGGATAAAATGTCCAACCACCGGCAGCCGCGCCGCCGGGCACGAAGAACGAGGTAATTAGCAGTAAAGCCGCCGGAGGCAATAGCCAGAAACTCCAGTTGTTCATCCGCGCAAAAGCCATGTCGGGCGCCCCGATCATCATCGGTATCTGCCAATTGGCAAAACCGACGAATGCCGGCATGATGGCCCCGAATACCATTATCAGACCATGCATGGTCGTCAACTGGTTAAAAAACTCCGGATTGACGATCTGTATGCCGGGTTGAAACAACTCGGCGCGGATGGTCAGCGCCATCACACCCCCGGTCAGGAACATCAGAAAGCTGAACCACAGATACATCGTGCCGATATCCTTATGGTTGGTCGTAGTCAGCCAACGCATCATGCCGGTCGGATGGTGGTCGTGCGCGTGTGCAATATCGTCTTGTACTGCCGCCATAATTGTCTCCTTGATGCTGTTTTTTAAAATGTACCGTTGATGGGAAGCGGCCGGCACATCAAGCCGCGGGAGTGATCGTCACAGGCATGCACAATGCCGCTATATCGCAACGATTGCGGTTGCAATGTCGTGGCGTGCGCGCCATGTGTCCTCCTTGATGCTATTTTCTGAACTGGTTGATTTCCGATGGCTGCACCACGTCTCCTGCGGTATTTCCCCAGGCATTACGTTCGTAGGTGACCACCGCCGCGATTTGTACATCCGACAGGTGCTTGAACCTAAATCCGGTAGTTGACCGCTCATTTAATAGATCAGTGTCATGATTAATAACAATATTTCATATTATTTAACGCTCACCTTCCAGGTGAGGGCGCTACGGGGTAAATTGCACAGTTTTTGAGGCACATGGCTGCGTTGCAACTCCTTGGAATGGAACGACCATTCCGCGTCGTTGCGCCTTGCCCTGCACCTCAAAACCCGTACACTTCACCCCGTCCAACTACCGGATTTAGGTTGAATGCAGCCATTGCTGTGCCGGTCTTGCCATTCATGACAATGTCGACATGGTCGGCCTTGGGACCGTTGGCGATCTTCGAGCCGTCCAGCGCGGCAAAGGTCCCGGGTATGCCCTGGCCATTGGCTTGATGGCAGGCAACACAGTTGGCGGCATAGACTTTCTCGCCTTCGGCTTTCAGTTCTTCCGCCGTAAATACTTTGTTCACGTCCTCGGTCGCCGC
>NZ_FMUF01000012.1:0-101724 GCF_900100985.1 Nitrosospira sp. Nsp1 | reverse complement strand
GCTCCAGCCGCATCCGGAAAAGATCATCACAACCACTGCGTTCTTGCTTCTTTGGTTTCATCTCAATTCACCAGAAATGAGGGGGTAACAACCCTAATTCTGGCAAATTCCACGCTTTTTGAATACCCCAGAACGTCAATATTTATGCAGGTCTGGAGGGTATTTCAGGGGCGACTACCTACGGTGCGCCGCACGCTTAGGGGAATCTGATAGCTTGTAACAGGCTTTACCGGTCGCGGGTCCGGATAGTGCAGCATTAATCAACAGCAACTTCGATTGATAGCATTTTCTTATGCAAAAATAGAAGCGGCTAACGTTTTTTCTCGAATATAAAACAGGTTTCTCCCCAATTTCTGGTGGTTTTGGATTTCACTCCAAGGCCTGCCTGTTCCATCAGATTTACCGCTTCCCGTTGCTCCTCAGGGGTTCCCAGCTCGACAATGACAGATCTCAGCGCTGGGTTTTTCAGAACATTTTCCGCACCTTTGATAATGGGAATCTCTATGCCGTCAACATCAATCTTGATATAGTTGGGGTAAGGGAATCCCCATTTTCCGCATAACTCGTCCAGCGTAACTCCAAACATTCCCTGAATATGCGCGGCAGGTTTCTTCATGTTCTTCAGGTCTTCCTTTCCGAACTGTGAGCGATTTCCTCCGCCAATAAATTTCGGGATATACAGCTTTGAAAACCCGCCCTGTCCCGATACGGCTATACCATAAGCCGTAATATTATTCTCGAGCTTGTTCAGGTAAATGTTTTTATTCAGTAAAGAATAATTGATGCACTGAGGCTCAAAGGCAAAAACCTGAATGTCATTCCCGTATTTTTTTGCAGGATATAAGGAATATTGGCCGATATTCGCGCCCAGATCAAAGAATCTCGAGCCGGGTTCAAAATTATCGAGCCAATTCAGTGTATCGGGCTCTTTAATGGAATAAGTTTTGGCGCGCTGAAGTGTCCGAAAGTTATCCACGGCGATGCGTATGGATTGACCCTTGACATTTACTTTTGTGTAACCGCCTTTTAGTCCATAAAGTGCAATAGAGAACCCGGAAAGAACATCCATGAAAAATGAAGACATATTTATTTCAGCTGCAGGCTGATTAATGAAAATAGGGATTAAGTGAATGCCGAAGAATATCTGTTTTATCCGGTTTAATCCCAAATATTTTGCGGCAGGCCAAAGCTGCGGCCGCCGAGGTAGCGTTGACTTATCTCGAACATAAGGGGATTTTCAACTCGGAAGGACGAACTCCACCTCATCTGTAGGGCAAACTCAAGTCGTCAAGGATGTCCATGTTGTAACGAGAAGCGGTTTCTGCCAACACCGGCAAGACCTCTTTAACACTTACGCCCTTTCTTGTCAAAATGCTTTTTTTGATAAACGGGAACTTGAACTCGGTAATAAGAGGCTTCCATAGATGTAAGGTCGGCTCTATCCATCTTATAGGTCTTTGATTAAAACTAATTCGAGCAAGGGCGGGTTCCAAGCCATAAAGAGCGGCCAACCGGAACCGGTGACGGAGAAGCCGGGAAAAACCAATTTCATATTTTCGGATAACGACATTCTTGAACTCCAGAATATCGACCTCTTTGAAAAAGCGAAGAAATTCTTCAGACAACACCACTTTTTTCTTGCAATACAGAAAATAAGATTGCAGATGCGGATGAAATTGAAAAGAATCGGTCATGCCAATCACATCAGCGTCGCAGTTCTCAAGTGTAGTAACGATATCGCTGATGCTGAAAAGTGGCCCTATAACGCTATCGTTGGCTAACAGAAGGCCGGCATGGTCTTTGTATCGAGCATATTTTTCCAGTCCTGTTTTCCATCCGTAAAAATCGTAGCCTTTATTCTCCCGGTTTATGATTCTTACGCAGCATCTTGAAAGTTTCTCCAGGTCTGAAACTGAAATGTCATCGCTCGAGCTGATAAATATGATGTTGAACCCGGCCAGGGCGAGCGCATCAAGGTACTGATACACGTTCTTTCTGACAATATTTTCGTAATCGTAGCTACAAAAAAGGCAAACCGGTTTAGTGTAATCCGGCGATACCAACCCTTTTTCGTTCAATCTGACCAACGGCTCCTTACGCACTTTCTCCCGCATGAGCAAATAGACAGATAAATCCCGGGCATATCTGAAGTCCTTGACTATCATCTTGATAGGCCACCTCATCGGCCAGGCGGTCCACCGATCTTTCGGCTTGTGTGAGAGCATTTTCATACGCCTCGGTCAATGAATTCTACAAGAGTTGGAACATAAAAATAGCCGCTTATATGCAAGGCATATCGAGATATCCCGAAAAATTTTTTGCTGTGCGTTCAGCGGCCTTACTGCGAAAGGGCTGCGCCTCATAAGGAAACACGATACAAACAAACTATCGATAATGATGGTATTTTGTAAAAATATGGGCGTCAGGCGGCTTATCAAGAGATAGAGATAATCGCGCTAGTATGCCTTTCAATGTTTCCAGTGTATCGGGCTTCGTCTATTTTTTTGTCATCGTGAATGCAAAGCATTCGGGGAAATCACACGGCAATACCCTTTGTGCGGTGTATCCCATACCGTGCACTAACCGATTTCAGGCCGCCAGCACATCCGTCAAATACTGTAAGTAGCACTAAATCGCGTAACAGCGGGGAAAGAAGCGGAGCACCTGCTGAGGCTAAGCGTGTAATGAGATCCATGCCGATACGCTATCACGACGGACGGTCGCAGCCCCGTCCGGTTAGCCGCTGAATTCCGCTCCTCAATGCTTCTGATATAAGCCGATCAGTTCAGAATATGCGATGACATGTCCTTCCATCGCTTTCTCCAGCTTTGCCTTGGTTGGTTGCTTCAAATCCGGCAGGACTGTGTCCAGCGCGTAGAGTTTATGGAAATACCGATGTTTTCCAATCGGCGGGCACGGCCCGCCATAGCCGGTACGCTGCCAGTCATTGAGCCCTTCCCGCGTTCCAGGTGGAAGATCCGCCGTAGCGATTGCCTCCGATAGCCCGCTGGCGCCGGGCGGAATGTTGTACAACACCCAATGCACCCAGGTTCTCTTGGGCGCGGCAGGATCAGGCGCATCGGGATCGTCCATGATTAACACCAGGCTTTGCGTGCCCTCGGGCACTTCGGTCCAGAAAAGCTCCGGCGAAGTGTCGTGGCCATCGCAAGTATGGCGCGCAGGAATTACGCCGTGAGGAGAAAAAGATGAAGATGTTATGGTCATTGACATGATAGGTTTCTCCTTTTTCTCGTTTCTTACCTTCTGGCTCATGAGTGAGGCGGTCTCGTCCGCTGCAGCCACTTGAGCCAGCAAACAGACAAGGATAATTCCCGATAAAGCAGCGAGGTGTGTGCGAAAAATAAAATGTAGCCCTCTGTTCATCGTCATGCTCGCCTGTCAGGATATTGGAATGAGCCGCCCTTGCTCTCCATCCAGCTTCGGGAGGCGTACGGTCAGCACGCCATTCTTATAGCTCGCTTCGGCGTGGTCTGCATCCGCCTTGCACGGTAAGGGTATGGTCCGTTGGAAAACGCCGTAAGCGCGCTCCGTGAAATGATACGTGCTATCGCTTGTAGTACGTTCAAAATGTTTTTCGCCTCTCAAATAAAGCATATTGCCGTCTATCGTAATATGGCAATCCTTTTTTTCCATACCGGGCATTTCTACCCGCACCATCATCTCCTTGTCCGTTTCCTCAACCTCTCCCGCCAATATGCTCCAGTTTCGAAAAGCGGGGAGTGTGCCAACTTCCGCGTGCTCTTTATCCTCCTCATCCTTACGATGCGTAAAGTGAGTCAGCGCGCCGCTACTTTGGTGAACCAGTTCGTGCCAGCCCTCTGAAATATGGTCCCAGGTTCGGCTAAGCCCGTGGCTAATGTTTTTCCTGGCATGATTCAAGGCATTCATCATCGTTATGCTCCTTCTCATTATTAGAAAAAATCGTGATAACCAGGATAAGAATGAATTGCCCGGCGCGTACCCGACCGCGCATTCGAAATCGTATTGCACCGTCTAGAGGGGTACAGGATGCGGTATCACCCGCTAGCGTCGCGTCCTCGTTTCCTTTTGCCGTTGATAATTTACCAATTTGGCAATTGCAAGTAATTCTTCCGATAGCAGTTCCAATAAGTCATCCAGTGTCAGTATGCCTACTAGCGCGCCGTTTTCATCCACGACCGGCAAACGCCTTACAGTTTTACTGCGCATGTATTGAATCGCATCGAAGATCGCCACGTCTTCTTTCACGGTGACCAACTCTTGCTCGATGATATCGCCTACGGTGATAACCGCCTGATCGAGTTCAGTCGCCATGATCTCTACAACCAGATCCCGATCGGTGACGATCCCGACTGGAACACGGACGCCATCACGCTCTTCCACAATGATCACATCACCGACGTGGTGATGGCGCATGAGCTTGGCTGCCTCCAGAATGGTTTCATCTCGTCGCAAAACAATAACATCACGGTTACAAATTTCGCCGACAGGCATAATGCTCTCCGCTTGAGTTACATATCGATATGAAGCGTTTGACCGCAGGGATGAAACCGCGCCATGGATGGTGCAGCCGGCAATAAGTCAGGCCTATTCAATCGTTGATTTCTATCGCGTCCAACTCACGCGCAACAGATATTCGTCTGGGTTATAGTGAAATTCCAGTTCGCCCTGGCAGGCATTATGTATGGCTTCGCCAATACCTCGTGCCAGATGGATATCAGTGGTTGTAATCAGCGTCACGCCATTCTTTTCTTCGATTTCCATGATACGTTCAAGCGGATGTTCGGTTCGCTCATGTTTTTCCACGTTATGTGCGAGATGCAGGATTTCCTCGCGATGAGCGAGAAAAAAATCCCCCTGCAAAGTCACAAAACCGGCGGGAAAATGATCATGAATGCGATGGCATGCAGGACAAGGTTCCTGGTGTGCATCGGCGGGAGCCTGGAGCCACTGCCAGCGTCCTTCATGGAATACTGCGCCGCATTGTGGACAAACGGTCGGTTCAGGCAGCTTATGTCTTGCCTTATAGGCATCGTGCACGCGCTCCTCAAACATGTTGTCACGACGGGAAATCGGGCGAAAGCCAGGAGACGTAGTATGAGTGCCCATGGAAAGACTCCTATATGTGAATCCATCTGCTAATGCGTCAGATGAGAATTAGAGACGACATCTGCGATAGCATTGCCACCGCCACAAACAGGCCGGCCGGTCATTGACGCAGTAGCGCGTGCGAGGGGGATGTGCTCCCATAGCGTAGTCGAGGACGCCTTCCATTCTTCCATTTGATAAGGCTGCGCCGATTCCGCAAAAGCAACAAGCGCTTCACCGCCCTGCCAGCCTTGTGCTTTACAGAAGCGAGACGTAGCTTGGCCGAATGCGCCTGAACCTACAGCTCAACCCCTGCAGCTGTTGCCATTCTTTTCGACAGAATGGGCAACAGCTGCACCGGCGAGATCGGCCCGAGGATTAATATGCTATTTAACCTCAATCCGTTTCGCGGTTTTACCCTCTTTCTTCGGCAACGTCAGTTCCAGCGTGCCGTTTTCATACTTGGCCTCGGCTTTGGTCTCATCCACATCGCTTCCCAAAGTAAAGCTCCTGTAGCTCGATCCCTGGTGGCATTCGCGACAAATGACTCTTTCGCCCTCTTTTTCCTCTTTTTCCTGCCGGGTTTCACAGCTGATGGAAACTCTATTGCCCTCTACTTGCACCTTGACATCTTCTTTCTTTATCCCCGGGATCTCTGCACGCACGGTATAGGCCGTGTCGTTTTCCTTTAAATCGATTTTGATCGTAGGGGCGGTATCCGAGTCCATGGAAAACGGTTGCATTCCAAAACCCTTGAACCAGTCATCAACGTTGTAAAACGGGTCGAAACGGGCGATATCACCGAACGGGGAACGACGAGCAATGTTTGCCATGATGCTTTCTCCTTTGAAATATAAAAATTTATCGCACTGTTACTGCTACCTCTCGGATGATCACGTAAACGAATCACGTAAACGGCTAAGCTATCAGAATGTTTTTCAGCGATTAAAAATCCTTTTCGCCATATAGCACCCCGCCTGTTTCCGCGTCAGCCTCCAACCAGTCTTGCGCTTCGTCATAAACGTAACCATCAGGTTCATGTCCCTCAACTCCGTAATAAGCCGCAGTGGAAATCACGTGATGACTTTTTCTTTGCTCGCGCTCGACCGATTCAGAAGCATCTGTTGCCATTGAGTCGGCTGGCGTCGATTTTTTGGACTGCTCAACAGCATTGCCAATAAGATTGCTGGTGACTGTCCTGATTTTATTAGTTACCAGGGCCGGTTTACTGGATGGTTTGCCTGACAAGATAGGCTCCTTGAAAAGTGATCGATCGGGCTATGCGAATGGGTATCACCCAATTGATCACATAGCCCTATCTAACAATCAAAAGAGGCAATTTTTAACACCTCGTTATGCCTGCCTCTGTGCGCTGCCTAACATTGGGCTACACAAAAGTTTGCAGAATAAACCGGCTACTATTTGCCTTCGCAGATTCCGGGACAATCCGCACCGCCGCGTTTCGGATCGCAATCGTCAGCGGGGTTATCTACGCAGGTTTTGCCACTAGGGCATGGAATTCCGGCGATTCCGCCGCATGCTTGGGGTTCGGGCTTCTTGCATTCCCCTTCATGCTCTATCGATGCTCCCGCCGCGGCTGCGGTACACGCATTCCCATAAGTCTTGCCATCGCAACCACAAACAGGGCGAAATTCCCTGGTGCAAATGGTGGGCTTGGTTTTGCACTGGCCTTGCGCGTCCGGCATCTTGCATTTGCCGATACCGAAATCGCAATACTGTTTTGCGTCAGGACAGGCTGTTCCCGCAATACCTCCACAGACTGCCGACACAGCGACATCAATCGGCTTGCATTGATCGGTGAGCTCTACATTGAGGAAGGTTCCCGCCTTGGGATGAATGGCGCGCAACTGCTTGACAAAAGCGTTGAACTGCTTTGGCGTTGCGCTAAAACCTGCTTCCGCGCAGGCGTTCAAGCCGCCTTCGATCGGAATCGGGCCGCCGGTTCTGGGGCTATAGACAGCGAAAGTATCTACGGTATCGGCAATGATCGCTTTTCCGACCAGCTTGCGGACCGATTTCAATGCGGCGTTATCCAGGGCTCCCCCAGAACTGCCGAGAGAGATATTCACGGCACGGCTTGCAGCCTCCGCACGGTCGCCGTCATTCTGGGCAATGGCGGGCAGGCTAAGCAAGGCAGCTCCGATCAGTAAAACATAAGGTAATTTCTTCATTTTTTCCTCCCATCGATAGTTAATTAAATTACATCCATTCGCCCTTCTTGTAAGCTACCGGCCTGGAACGAACGGGCCAATGGCATGATATTTTTTCGGATCCGGGCAACCTGGAACCCGGATCAAGTACTAAACAGTTTCATCGCACCGCCGAATGCAGTTCCGCCGACGGCGGGCCACGACGCCCATCAGACCTAGTCCCGCAAGCAGCATCAGATATTGCTCAGGCTCGGGTACCACTGCCACGGTGACGTCGTGGTCGTGGTAGAACACCTGGAAGGTATTGGGGCTGAACCCGTGCAGGCTGAGGGATGAGAAAGTCGTATCGGCGCGGTCATCGAAAGTCGCCACCACGAAGCTGTCACCAGCCACAGGCGCGTAGCCGAGGTTCCATAAAGCAAGGTCGCCGCCCAATGTTACGTCGCCGGTAACCGTCAGTTGGTCAAAATTATGCAGGCCAGCTAGTTCGAAGTTAACTGCGCCATTCGCTGCCTGATGCAGATTACCGTCAATGGTAAGATGGCCAATGGCGTCTCCCGGATTGATCATTCCGCTATTGACCAGTTCATTGTTGGCCGGTGTTTGAATGGTACCGTTGCCCTGTAAGGTGCCAGTGTTACCAAAACAATTGGCACCGCCGCAAGAGGATTGGAATATTCCACCAGCGCCAACATTCACCGTACCAGCGTTGGTAAATGCGTGTGCGACATTGAACACTCCGGCATTGACATTGACCGTGTTGGTATTGTTGAAGGCAACACCCCCGCCAATGGTGGTAAGAGTACCGGTCTGCTTGTTGTAAGTGCCGCTGTTGTTGAATGTTCCAACACTGACCATATGATCGTTGAAGGCGTTGGTATCGGTAAATGTTCCAGTATTGTTGAAAGTGCCATTGCTGAAAAAGAGATCGTTGTTATTGGCACCAGTATTGCCGCTCCAGGTAGTATCGCCAGCATTCACCGTGCGCCCGCCGGAAATGACCTTGGTACCATTGCCGCTAAGCTCCAACGTGCTGCTGAAGGTCGTGGTAGCCGCGCCAGCAATGGTCCCGCCAGTCCAGGTGGCAGAACCACCGATTGGAGTACTCGTACCGGCCAGCGCCCCCCCGGAAAGAAGGAACGGGGTGGTATGGCTACCACCATTGAGGTTGACTGTACCACCGCTTATTTGAAAGGTACCACCACCGCTTGTTGTTACAGTGTTCAGATTATGGGTACCGAAGTTGAAATCGAGGGTTGCACCGTCAGCAATGGCGAAGCTGCCACTGTGGGTGTCATTCCCCTGCAGGCGCAGAGTTCCAGCATTGACATTGACCGTGCCGGTGTTATTGAAGGCAACACCCCCGCCAATGGTGGTAAGAGTACCGGTCTGCTTGTTGTAAGTGCCGCTGTTGTTGAATGTTCCAACACTGACCATATGATCGTTGAAGGCGTTGGTATCGGTAAATGTTCCAGTATTGTTGAAAGTGCCATTGCTGAAAAAGAGATCGTTGTTATTGGCACCAGTATTGCCGCTCCAGGTAGTATCGCCAGCATTCACCGTGCGCCCGCCGGAAATGACCTTGGTACCATTGCCGCTAAGCTCCAACGTACTGCTGAAGGTCGTGGTAGCCGCGCCAGCAATGGTCCCGCCAGTCCAGGTACTCAGACCGCTGAGCGTAAGGTTGCCTGTACCACCAAGGATGCCACCGGACAAATTAAGTCCGGTTATCCCCGTATTGAAGGATAGAGTTGAATTGCCGCTGTTGATGATCGCTTTGTCACTGATGCCCGGCACACCTATGGGTGACCAGTTCGTATCGACACCCCAATCCCCTGTGCTGCCAAACCATGTGCGATCGACGGCAAGAACTGGCTGGATGAAGCCCGACGCAGCCAGCGCCGCAATGATCGGCAATGTCCGGAAAAGCCCGTTGGTTAATGATCCATTTTTGCTGATTTGATTTTTCTTCATATTTTTCATCGATGTCTCCTTGAATGAACACAGGACTCAGCTATTTACGATTTGTTTTTGTGCTGCCGCATAACACGACATTATTTAAAATAGATCACATTTTTTTAAAAGCAAGGAATTAAATGGGGGCGCTGGGTATAGGAGCGTTCCGCGAAAACACTACCTCAGCGGCACCTACGGCAGAGCCGCGACAGCATTGGTACGGTGCCGGCACACATCTGAGAAGCGAGCATGGAATTACGGATGGGAAAGAATTACGTTGAAACCAGCAACCTGTCGGATTTAAAAAATCGCAGCGAAGAAATGATTGGAGGAGGACAGATTTTGAGGATTTTGAAGGTCAATAGTTATTCTATTGGTCGAAAAAGCGGCAAAATATGAACCGGCCAGACACTTTTGCAGCCGATTTCCTTTAAGTCGACAGGCTGGCAAGCGTCTAAAAACCCGACGGATAGGTCTCGTCCATTTCACCGGGCCTTTTGTGAACAAATGACGGTAACGGCTGCACAGCTTCTGTTTTATCGATATGGATCATGAAATCAAATTGCCGTGGCAGGGATGAATAGAAGTAATGGCTTGCGCGCTCGGTTTCAGGCCGGTAAATTACCCCAATGGCCCGCTGCAGTTTTTTTTCTTTTAACAGGCTGACAGCTTCGTCTTCAGTTCGAAGATCAAGAAGGAAACGTTTCTTTTCGAGTCCCGAAAAAAATGCTTCGTAACTGCCGGGCAATGGGTCGCGAACAGTTTTCGTTTCGGCCGGCCCATCCCAATCCGATGCTGCGGTTACCGTGCCGCGGCTGGTCGAAAATCCGATGCGAAGCGCTCTATCTCCATATTCCTCATTAACCAACTGGCCGATATTGATCTCGCCGCGCTGCGCCATATCCGTTGCCGCAGCGTTGCCCAGATGAGAATTGTGTGCCCACACAATGATTCGCGGCTCTCGCCCTAACCGGTTTTCCAGATGAGCGGCGAGTTTTTCCAGAGTTTCAAACATATGCCGGTCTCGCAAATTCCATGTGTTGGGGCGCCCTCTGAACATTGCGCGGTAATATTCCTCGGCATTTTTTACCAATTCGGCATTCTGCTGAGCCGAAAAATATTCGTTTCCGGCAAAAGCGCCATCCTGTTCAACATAGAGGCGCGCTTTCCGTTGCAATTGCATGAGTTGAGCCATGACTTCCTGCTCGCAGGAATCCCATCTACCTGAGGCAATGGCATAGCCATACGCTTGGGGGTTGCTGATGAACTGGCCAAAGCAGCCATAGCGCGCTCGCGCGGCCGCGGCTTCTTGCGGATCGATCTTGTCCAGATAGGCCAGCACAGCCGCCATTGAGGTCGTCATACTGTACAAATCAAGACCGTAGAACCCTACGGATTCCTTTCGGCCCTTATATTTCTCGCTCCCTCGATTGTAATCGCGCAGCCACGCGACGAAGGCCAGGACCTCGGTATTACGCCACATCCACGTGGGGAATCGTTCAAAATTCGACAGAGCCGCATCGGCCTCCGTATCATCCGATGTGCCGGATACGAAGCGATTGACCCGGTAAGCGTCCGGCCAATCGGCCTCAACCGCGACGGCATCGAATCCTTCTTCTACAATGAGATGCTGGGTAATTTCGGCACGCATCCGATAAAATTCCGCCGTGCCGTGAGAGGCTTCCCCGAGCAGAATGAGTTTTTTGTTTTTTGCAGCGTAAATCAGTGGGCGATAATCGTCACCGACATCCTGCAGAGATTGCGCATGGCGTTCCAGTGTGTCGATCAAGCTGTGATGAGAATCGAGATCAGGCATATTGAATCCTCACACTGCTTTTTCCGGTTTTGTCGCGGCGCCGCCCTGACTTTTGACAGCACTTTCCAGGAGCGCCAGCACGCTCTCATCCGATGTCTGTGAAAAATCGTCATACCATTGTCCGACACCGTAAAAAGGCTCCGGTGTATACAGGCAAACAAGCTCATCCGCATCCTGCTCGACTTTTCCGCAGGTAGACGCCGCACCGACCGGCACTGCCGCGATAATCCTTGCTGCGCCAGCTTGGCGGAGGGAAGCAATTGCAGCACGCATGGTCGCCCCCGTGGCAAGGCCATCATCGATAATTATGATTGTCTTTCCTTCAATATCGGGTGACGGCCTGCCTTGACGGTAAAGCCGGTTACGCCTTTCCAGTTCCGCCTGTTCCTTTACTATTACAGCCTCAATGGTAGTCTTGTCGATATTCAAGACGTTGATGATGTCTCGATTGAGGACGCGAGTATCCTTTCCTGCTATCGCGCCCATCGCCAGTTCTTCCTGTCCCGGCACGCCCAGCTTGCGGACAAGCCACAGATCCATCGGCACAGCCAGAGTCCGGGCCACTTCATAAGCCACCGGCACGCCGCCGCGCGGAAGCGCCAGAACGAGGACGTCGGTTCTTCCAGCGTAGCCGACCAGTGCTTCCGCCAGTCTTTTTCCAGCTTCTGCCCTGTCTGCGAAATAGAGAGCGGAGCTTGCCATTTAAACCTCTTCTCTAGGAAGTCCAGAATGGGTTTGAAACCATTGCGCCGCCAGAAGGGCTGCTGCCTCGAGCGTGCCGGGCTCCTCAAACAAATGTGTTGCGTTTGGTACGATCTCCAACCTGGAGTGGCCGTTGGGGTTAAGCCGCGTAAGCGCCGATTTATTGAGTTTCAGAACCTCGGGATCGTTTTCACCGACGATAAGAAGCACGGGGACCATGACTTCAGGCAAATAATCTCCGGCCAGATCTGGTCGGCCGCCGCGGGAAACCACAGCCACGATATTTTCCGGGCGCCTTGCCGCGGCGATCAACGCAGCGCCAGCGCCTGTACTTGCCCCAAACCAGCCTATTTTTAGATGTTTCGTTTGCGGTTCACGTTGCAACCATGTGGCGATATCGATCAGCCTGTCCGCCAGCATGGGTATATCGAAACGCAAATGCCGTGTCCGCATATCGATAATTTCTTCTTCCTCCGTCAAGAGATCGGCGAGCAACGTGGCGAAGTGATACCTGTTCAGTGTTTCCGCGACATAACGGTTCCGGGTGCTATGCCGGCTGCTGCCGCTGCCATGCGCGAAGGCGACAATGGCCCTGGCATCCGGCGGTATAGTCAGGTCTGCGCTCAGCACGACGTCCCCTGCCGGGATTCGTACGGCTGTCGTCTCAGGCGCTCGGTTATGCAAGGGGCTGGTCATATTTGTCTTCCGATAACATCCTCAGAACCGCGTTAATAAAATGGATGTGCCTGATCCTGAAATAAGGAAATACGAACGCACAATGATTTTTATAGAGTATCGTTAATGATGTTTCCGTACGCTTCCGAACATAGGTTTCAATACGGGCTGGATGACGGTAGAAAATTCTTCATCGGTTTTTTCCGGAATAGGCGAGCACGACGTAAATGCCATGTTTTTAGGATAAAAAATAGCCGGAAATATTTTTGGCGGAGGCTATGATATGGATGTGGTCAAGTTTTTCCGGGATGAATATCAAACTGGCAAGGAGAAGATACCGATGAAAGCGATCTACCGGATTTACCCGGCGATAGGCGTTGCGCGTATAGGAAACAGCGAGACTGGTTATTTCCTGGGGCCGGAGTCTCCAGGGATCGCTCCCCCGGGACCCTATCGTGACGACTCGTCGCCGGGAAAAATAAAGCCGCAAGCGGTTCGATTCCGGATTTATAAATTTATCCGTGACGATTTCGGCAAGGAAGCACTCGACAGCGAGATCGTTCTGGATGAGAAGACAAAAATCAGATGGAGCATCCATCTGGTCAACCGTAAAGCAGCGGGTGGAAATTTTCCACCGGGAGGTCCGTCTTCCACTTCGCTCAGAAATGCGGAATACAGCAGAGCAGGATTAATCGCAGATGCCGGAATACAATCCATATCGGGCAAGAGCCAAGCCGGGGATCTGCTCACTGGAGAAATCAACTTCATCAAAAATGGAGATATCGAGGGAAGTGCAAAAATTGTGCTTGGGCGCGTCCTCACGGACGAACAAGGGCGGTTGATCGTTGTCGGCGGTCTAGGTAAATCAGGCTCCCCCATTGGCCGAGGTCTCGATAATTTTGCGAATAATGATGGCTGGTATGATGGCGTTTCCGATGGACCTGTAAGTGCTGTCGTAGAGGTCGAGGGTGAACCGCCCATCAGTGCGGAAGGCAGCGCATGGGTTGTTGTGGCGCCACCATCGTATGCACCCGAGATTGAAGGTGTCACGACCTGGTATGACCAGGCGCTGAATGTCGCCGTGCGAAATTTCTCTCCGCGTCTTATAAAAGATGTGCCGTCATTTACACGGGATATCTACCCGATCCTGAAGCGGACAGTATTGATTCATTGGGTAGTGGAGCAAAGGAATCGTCATCATGGAGATGCGGGAAATTTCCTCGATCCCGAGCGCCTGAGCAAGCTGGCAGACAAGACCGAGAATGGGAAGTCCGCACGTGAAACGGTCTTGAGGTGGCTGATGAAACCCAATACTCGCGTCGATCCCAATTCTCCCCCGTCCCGAGTTCCGCCCAGCATGCCGAAAGTGAACAGCGGCCTGGATCCCGACAATCCAGAGCGAGGTGAATACACCGCACTGACGGAGTATCAGTACACCATGATGGAAAAATGGTCGCAGGGCGATTTCCACGCCGACTGGGCAACCGAACCTGTACCTGTTCCGTTCGATGAATTGCCGCTGGAACAAAAACCCGATGCCCTGACGCGAGCATCATTGGAAGGCTGCATCGGTGCGCCATTTTTTCCCGGTATCGAGGTAACGTATGTCATTGCGCAGGCAGCGACCTATGAAGCACCGTTCCGGATCAAACATACGCTTCCCCCTGGCTTTCTGACTGAGCGAATGGCATTGCCCTGGCAGGCTGACTTTCTGGCTTGCGGCGAACTGTGGTGGCCGGCTCAGCGTCCTGTCGATGTCGTTACCGCCTCGGGGCAGATTCAGCCATTTTCACGCGGCATAGAAGATTACAGTGATATGGTCAGGTGGTGGTCAGAGCTGGGTTTTATCGTAAAAAAGGGCGATAGATTCGTAGAGGACGAGCGGAATCCTATAGAGGGCCAGTCCTGACCTGGTGGAGATGTCGAGCCGAGGTCGTCCTAAACCCGGTGTTTAACCGCTCATTTGTCAACCAGGCGGTATAACCGAAAAGGGTTTTTGTAGCCCGTCCAACTGCCGGATTCAGGATCATGCTTGCACCTGCTTGAAAACAGCAGGATCGAGCTGGTATCGCTGAAGCAGCTTGTAGAACTCGGTGCGATTTCGCTTGGCCAGGCGTGCTGCCTGTGTCACGTTGCCACCCGTGATCTTCAGCACGCGTACG
Organism: Nitrosospira sp. Nsp1; assembly: GCF_900100985.1. Lineage (NCBI taxonomy): Bacteria > Pseudomonadati > Pseudomonadota > Betaproteobacteria > Nitrosomonadales > Nitrosomonadaceae > Nitrosospira > Nitrosospira sp. Nsp1. Next base: position 87,154 of record NZ_FMUF01000012.1, on the reverse strand, counting down.
AGATAGTCTCTTTCGAAACTTTTGCGCGCATCCTCGAAAGAAACAAGCTGTTCCTCTTCCCGGTGCATGGCGTCATACACCGATATCGCCGAGATGAGGGGCGCCGTACTCAGGGCAACACATCTTTCGATGACATTCATAAGCTGCCGCACGTTACCCGGCCAGGACGCGCTAATCAGCATCTCCATGGCTTCGGGAGAGAACCCATTGATATTTTTCTGGTATTTCCCGGAAAATGTGCTTAGAAAGTAATTTGTCAGTAATGGAATATCCTCGCGTCTCTGCGACAGGGCCGGGATCGTCAACGCCACAACGTCCAGCCTGTAATAAAGATCTTCTCGAAAGGTACCGGCAGCGATTTCAGCTTTGAGATCACGGTGCGTTGCTGAAATAATACGAACATTCACGGGCATCGCCTGCGCGGACCCGACCGGTCGCACCTGTCGCTCCTGCAGAACACGCAATAACTTGACCTGGAGCAAAAGCGGCATATCGCCAATTTCGTCCAGAAGCAGTGTCCCGCCTTCAGCCAACTGAAACAGCCCCTTATGGTCCCGGACAGCGCCGGTAAACGCGCCTTTGACGTGACCGAACAATTCCGATTCCAGTAATTGTTCCGGGATTGCCGCGCAATTTATAGCCACAAACGGATGATCGCGGCGTTTGGATGCATCGTGTATCGCGTGCGCGAATAATTCCTTACCCACCCCGCTTTCGCCGTAGATCAGCACACTTGCGTCTCCCTCCGCGACCAGTCCCGCTTTTGTAAGAAGGTCCTCCATGACAGCGCTTTGTGTAATGATATTCTTGCGCCACGCCGCCTGTGATATCTCCTGCTGCGGCAGGGTGCCGGGAACGAACCTGAGCGCCTGGCTAATGTTGGCCAGCAGGGTTTTGCTGTCAAAAGGTTTGGCCAGATAGCCGAATACACCCTGCTGAACAGCGGCAACCGCATCGGGAATGGTGCCATGCGCCGTCAGGATGATTACCGGCAACGTCGGTAATGTCCGATGGATATGCTCAAATAATGCCATGCCATCCATGCCGCTCATCTGCATATCGCTGATGACCAGTTGCGGTCGTGATACATCCAGATAATTCAGCGCAGCCTCTGCACTTTGTACCGCGTCCACTTTGTAACCCGCAGCAGTAAGCCGAATAACCAGCAACTCAAGCAGATCCGTATCGTCGTCGACGATGAGGATTTTGGGTTTGGCATCAAACATGATTTTGCATTATCTATAACTCTCTGAGAATAAGGTTTTTTTCCATATTTTTTATGGCATCGATCTGGTTTTGCAAGGTCTCGACGCGTTTTTGCTCGTCTTTGAGTTTCTGCGACAATTCTTCCACACTGTGAGTCAACCGCTGCTGCTCAGCAAGCAGGCTCGCGAGCAAATTTCTGAAACTTTGCAGATTGGTTGCCGGCTTCGAATCCCGTGGCCACTCATGAAGGAGGTAGACCGCTGAAGTGATGTCGCGAAAGGAAGTATGGGGCAGTATAAGAAGCAATACGAGTCTGGCTCGGTTCGAGTCGCTCTTGTTCTGTACGAAATTCTGTTTTACCTTGTCATATATGCGGGTAAGCTCTGCGGGCGGCTGTTTACGCAAGGATTCATAAAACTCCATCATATCATCCATTTGACCCGTGACGATCGGATCAGCTGGCATGATGGATGACTGATCTTCAGGCAAGGCCGCGCACGCGGCCACAAACATCAACATTATTGCCGGCAGGACCCGCAATTTTTGACGCATGCGATTCATAGGGATCCCTCGGGGTCACAAACGGGTATGGTGAGGCGGAAATGGGCGCCGACACCAATTTTTGGGATAAGCTCAATATTGCCGCCGTGCGCCAGCGCATACTCGCGCGCAATGGATAGCCCCAACCCTGTTCCCCTGACATGGCTGTCGAGTATCCGCCGCCCCTGGTAAAACGGCTCGAATACTTTCTCACGATCTGCTTCGTCAACGCCCAGACCAGCGTCAACAATATCCAATTGAACCATCCCGGCTGTCTTACTGGTCCAAATGCGAATACAGCCGCCTGAAGGTGAAAATTTCACCGCATTCGACAATAGATTATCGATAATTACCTTGATTTTCTGTTCATCGCAGTCGATAACCAATTCCGGGCAAGATAAGTCGATTCTCAAGCCTTTACTCATGATAATAAGATTCTGGTCCTGCAACACCGCGTCCAGAATTTTTGTCAGATTCGCCTCTTGCTTCACCAGCGCGGCTTTTTCGGCCTGGAGCGCGCTGTAGCTCAATAAATCTTCGATGCGCCGCTGGAGTTGTATACTGTTGCTATGGAGAATCCTCGCGATACGCTGCTGTTCTTCGGTCAGTTTCCCCGCCACGCCTTCCGCGAGCAAATCCGCCCCTTCACGCATGGCCGTAAGCGGTGTCTTCAGCTCATGAGAAACATGCTGCAGAAATCGCGTTTTCTGCTCTTCCAGCTTCAGCAGGCGGCGACGCATCCAGTCCAGGCGCTCACCGAAATACACCAGATCCTGAGGTCCATCCACACTTATCGGCTTGAATAGCTCACCTTGCCCCATACTACGGATGGCCTCATCGATCTGGCGGATTGGACGTGCGATCCGTACCGAAAAAAAGAATGCCAGCAGAATGGCGAATGGAATCAGGGCGAGTAGCTGCCATCCGACCGTAAAGCGCGCATACCCCGCCATGTCCTGCATTTCATCCACTTCACGCTCGATTAACGTATAGCCAACCCACGAAAAGGTCCGTGCCGAATCCCGGAGGAGCACGAAATTACCGATTAGATCGCGAAGCTTTTCCGGGGATTGTCTTACAGCCGATACTTTCTTGAAAATCGAGGCTTCCGACGTTTGCAGGTTCGTCAGCAATTGTTTCTGTTCGTCCTGCAACGACAACTCGAAAAGGCTCGCCGACATGCTCTCGAATTTGTTATGCGCGCGGAAATAACCTTCCAGCAAAGACGTATCGCCCAGGATGTAGGCTTGGCGCACAGCCCGCTCCATAGCGGCAATCTCGTCAGCCAGCGCACGGCTGCTATGGGCAATTTGCGCCGCCTGATACACGGCCTTGCGACTCTGATCCGCTAACCGGTCAATGGAAAAAGCACTGTTGATAAGCGCGATGATCAGCGGCAAGCCAACAAGTGCAAAACCGAGCAGAATCAATTTGAGGAACGATTTCGGGTCGCGCCGCAACCGGGACAAGGATCCAATGCCGCTGTCCTGCTTGGCAATTTCTACGCGAGCACTCATTTTTTTCCTTCGATGGCCCGGATCCGGAACAATTTTATTTGCGCTCGCCTCATGCTCACGTTGACAGTTTCGTTTAGAAAGCTCTACCGCATGGGGGATATAAATCTGCTGAAGATATTGCAGTAGATACCGACGCGCTGATCCAATCGTCGGGCGGAGCCCGACCTGCTTTGGTACCGATCTCTGTGTCTTTGATACCCATCACGTATCTTTTACGCCAATCTCCTCAGGCCGGGTGGAGCGGAATAACCCATCATTCCGATGGACAGGCTGTTACAAATCAGCGGTAGGTCGGGCTCCGCCCGACGTCGTTTCTCGATCTGCGAACCTGACCAGGTATTTGCCTCGCTTTTGCCACATATCCCCTTCGATCTCTATTTCTTCGGGGCAAGGTGCGCACCATCCGCATTTGCCTTGCCTTCCGCGATATAGGGCTTGCAGTAATGTTTGGAAGGAAATTCCTCGTTTCGGCGCGAATTCATAATCACGTCGCCGCCGTTTCTTACGCACTCCGTGATCGATTTATTCACGCTCTCATAATGTTGATTCGGCTCTGTATGTTTTGAAACCGGCGTGACTCTCTCCCTGATTTTAAGACAAATGTTCGGTTCATCCGCAACCGGTGGCGCATTTTTTTGAGGTGGCAGCGGACACAACTTGCATGGGTTCCCAGGGCAGAGGCAGCCCGCACACTCTGCCTGTACAAAAGTAGCGAACCCTCCCAGGATGACCGCGAAGGCGAATCGAGATATTAATCGCAAAATTCCAACAGACATCATATTCATTATCAATTTCCTGTACGCAGTTCGAGCATCATTACATTGTCATTACATTTTACGTTCTATCAGCACCAGTTTAAACAGTTATACAATTATTTCAAATAGTGCGCTTGGTTGAACAAGCACTTCACGAACCCCTGCGACCGGAACCATATTGAACCTAAATCCGGTAGTTGACCGCTCATTTAATAGATCAGTATCATGATTAATAACAATATTTTATATTATTTGACCCTCACCTTCCGGGTGAGGGCGCTACGGAGTGAATTGCACAGTTTTTGCGACACATGGCTGCGTTGCAACTCCTTGGAATGGAACGGCGCCCCGAAGCGTCGCCCGAGGGACCCCGCGCAGCGGGGATCGGGCAGCGCAGGGGATGCCGCGATCGCGCTCCACACGCAAGGGGGCGCCCGCATCCCGCTTCGGGGTCGCACCTTCCTGCGGAAGGCACTGCTCCGCCCTGCGCGGTCGCATTCCGCGTCGTTGCGCCTTGCCCTGCACCTCAAAAACCGTACACTTCACCCCGTCCAACTACCGGATTTAGGTTGAATCCAATTCCTGTTCACTGCATTTTCGGGAAAATCATTACAGCAATTTCATCACGTTTTCCGGCGGGCGGCACAGCATTGCCTCGTCGCCACGCACAACAATTGGCCGCTGAATCAGATCCGGATTTTCCACCATGACTCTTATCAATTCTTCATCCGGCAACGCTCGTTCAGCAAGCTTGAGGCTACGCGCTATAGGTTCATCGCCACGCAGCACGTCGCGTACCGACAAGCCAAGCTTATCGATCAGTTCGCGTAAACGCTCAACGGTCAAAGGTGTTTCATAATAATTGACAGCATCGAACGCTTCGCCGCTGCCCGCAAGAAGCTCGAGCGTAGCTCTGCATTTGCTGCACCCGGGTTTCTGATAAACAATAATCCTGTCACTCATTCAATCCTCCTTCAATCTCATACTAAAGTCAGTTTGTGCTGGCCGTACACTTCACCCCGTCCAACTACCGGATTCAGGTTAAATTCCCTACTACTGAATCTTGCGTCTGATAGCAGCTTCTTCATTTATTGGCCGTAATTTTTTCCAGTATGTGTCGTGTCATGCTGAGAGCGAGCTCGTGTTCGCCCATAAATACGGCTCCTCCGCTTTCCCTCCGTAGCAACGCCGCCTCTTCTTCATTATGTGTACGAACAATAATCTCAATCGGAGGGTTAAGTATACGTGCAGTTTCGATCATCCGCCGGGCACGTAGTGTATCGGGAACCGCAATCACCAGTATTGCAGCTCGCGCAATATGTGCTTGTATCAATACGGCCGGTTCGGCTGCATCCCCCGCTACGGCATGAATTCCGTGCTTGCGTAACCCTTCAACCAACTCACGGTTTTGTTCTGCCACAACAAACGATAATCTCTGCTCGGCCAGCGCATCGCCGATGAGCCGGCCGACACGGCCATAGCCCACAAGCACGACATGGCTTGTGACATGGCTTGACGCAACCGTCATCGGCAGTTCTGCGAGTGGATCGTCGGAACGCTCCAGGATACGGGCAAGGTTGGAACGGGAGCGTATCCATGCTTGCGCCGGTTCGATTACCCGGAATACGAAGGGATTAAGGGTAATCGAGATAAACGCGCCCGCCAATATAAGGCTCTGAGCTTCAACCGGAAGTAGCCCGAGCGACACGCCTAGCGCGGCAAGGATAAACGAGAATTCACCAATTTGCGCAAGGCTGGCGGACACGGTTAATGCCGTATTCAGAGGGTAACGGAAAGCAAGTACCAATAAAAAGGCAGCCAGCGATTTCCCGATGATGATAATTCCGAGCGTTGCGAGAACATGGAGTGGCTGCTCTACCAGTACGCCTGGATCAAACAGCATTCCCACGGAAACAAAAAATAAAACTGAAAAAGCGTCGCGGAGAGGCAGCGATTCCTGCGCGGCCCGATGGCTTAAAGCGGATTCCCTCATCACCATGCCGGCAAAAAAAGCACCCAGAGCAAAGGAAACACCGAAGAGCATTGCGGAACCGTAAGCGATGCCTATCGCAACCGCTATCACGCTCAAGATGAAGAGCTCGTTCGAGTTTGTGCTGGCAACGTGCCAAAGCAACCAGGGAAATACACGTTTCCCGACAACAAGCATCAGCGCAATAAAGACCGCCACCTTGCCAAAGGTGAGCAGCAAAGTTGTGAGCAAATCCGAGTTTGATACGCCCGCTGGGCCGCCCGCGTTATCACCCAGCCATCCGGCAAGCGGCGGCAACAGAACAAGAACCAGGACCATCGCCAGGTCCTCGACTACAAGCCAGCCCACCGCAATAGATCCGTTGACGGACTTGAGCAAGCCGCGTTGCTCCAGCCCACGTAACAACACAACGGTGCTCGCCGTGGACAGTGCCACACCAAATACGATGCCGACGCCCAGGTTCCATCCCCAGGAGACTGCGACCATGGCGCCGAAAGTGGTCGCCACCACAATCTGGACGATCGCACCTGGCAGGGCGATCCGCCGCACAGCCAGTAGATCATTCAACGAAAAATGTAGCCCGACGCCGAACATCAGCAGTATCACGCCGATTTCCGCCAGCTGGGCGGACAGCTCCATGTCGGCCACGAAGCCCGGCGTATTGGAACCCAGAATGACGCCTGCAGCAAGATAACCGACCAACACCGGCAACTTCAACCGGTTGGCGATAAGCCCCATCAGCAGCGCAAGACCTAAACTGACCGCAATGGTGGTGATTAGAGTAACACTGTGGGGCATTTGTGTTGCCGCGTGTTTTCGCGTAGACAACGGGTTTACTAACGCGATGGGTGGTCGTACCGTACCGCGTGCAGCACCGCCCCGAGAACGAAACTACGGCTCGGATTGATGCATGCTGATAGCAAAGATGATTTTAAGAACTTGTAATAACCAGCAGATCAGTCAAATAACGCGGATGTGACCCTCCTGCCTGGCAGCCTGTATCCGACTTAAAAGAAATCAGTTGCAAAAGCGTCTTACCGGTTCATATTTCGCCGCCTTTTCGGCCAATAGAATAACTATTGGCCTTCAAAAAATCCTCAAAATCCACTCTCACCCCAGTCACTTTTTCACTGCGATTCTTCAAGTCCGACAGGCTGCTAGCTTTTACGTTCACCTCTTTTACGTTCACTTTTACGTACCGAAGCGCGTAGGTGCCCGCCGAGCAGTCCCAACCCGGCAATCATCAAGGTCCATGTTTCTGGCTCTGGTATCGGCGAAACCTGCCAGCCGATGTCGTTCATGGCGGCGTAGTCGAGTTCCGTGAAATGGCTGCGCTGGTTGGTGGCAATGCTTGGATCCATTGCGGCTTCCTGTCCCTGGTAGCTGAGCTTTGGCGCCCAGTGGCCGTCGCGGGTCAAGGGAGGATTTGAACCATACAGGTCATGAACGGCGGTGCCGGTAAACAACCCGCCGGCGCTCAGGTTATTAAATGATGGAGCGCCGCCGAAACCGAGTACATGAGCGAGCTCATGTACAGCTACCGAATAAAAATCGTACCGGTTGGGGAAAGGCTCATCGGTCGTGATATCGGGGTCAAAGTACCAATTGGAATTGTTATTGAAGGAAATCGCACCACCCCACGGACCAAAATCCGTCTGCATGGGCAAAAGCGCTCCGTCCTGGCCTCTGCTTAATGCATTGTCGAAAAAGCCCGGCGATCCGACGCCAGCGACACTACCAGGGCCACCCGATGCCAGCGTGCCACCCATATTATAGGTCCCGACAAAAACCACGATCTGATCAGGCGCGACACTAAAATTGGAAAGTCGGGTGTTGAGACCGGTATCCGGCTGAAAGAAGCGCGCATCGAATCTATCCGATCCGGAAGAGGAGATTGCAGTCAGGCTATCCTGAAAGCGTGTCTCGAATACAGAAGCCGCCGCATTCAGCAGGTTCTGGCGTGAACTGTTTTCACCCGTAAAAAAGTTGGAGCTATCATACCGATAATCAAAAGTGATATAGATATTGGCCAGTGCCGACTGACTGATAGCAGCGAATAATGGGGCAAGCAGGGCGCCCAACAGCACGGGATATTTGAATTTCATCTTTTTTTACTCCTATGTCTTTGCCTGATTAGTCGAATTGTTTAATTGTTTAGTGGACAATGCCTTAACCGTTATGCTCCAGTGCTTTCAACGGCTCAATATATTGCATGCCAAATTCCCTCGCGACCGCGAGATAAGTGACTGACCCATGGTGGGTATTGAGGCCGTATTGTAGCGCCCGGTTCTTCCGTATAGCCTCCAATCCTTCGTCGGCCAGGCGGAGCGTATAAGCAGCGGTCTGTATATTGAGCGCGAATGTACTGGTGCGCGGAACCGCGCTGGGCATGTTGGAAACACAATAATGTACGACGCCATCGAGCTCGTAAGTGGGGTCGCTGTGAGTGGTAGGCCGCGTCGTTTCCACGCAGCCTCCCTGATCAACCGCCACATCGACGATTACGGAACCTTTCCTCATATTTGGCAACATCCCGGCTGTGATCAGCCATGGCGCGCGCCCACCGGGTATCAAAACAGCGCCAATGACCAAATCGGCGCTGTAGACGACTTCTTCGATATTATATTCGTCGCTGATACGCGTCTGTAACTGGCCGCGATAAATATCATCCAGATATTTCAGACGGTCATGATTGATATCCAGTACGGTAACCTGTGCGCCGCATCCCACAGCCACACGAGCTGCGTTCGTACCTACGATACCCGCCCCCAGGATCGCCACATTGGCTGGAGCGACACCCGGAACGCCGCCCATCAATACGCCACGGCCGCCGCGCGTCTTTTGCAAATAGGTTGCGCCGATCTGGGTCGCCATACGCCCTGCTACCTCGCTCATTGGCGTCAATAGCGGTAATTTTCCATCTTCGGTCTGGACCGTTTCGTATGCGATGGCTGTGGTACCACTCTCCAGCAAAGCGTCAGTGAGGGGTCTGTCCGAGGCCAAATGCAGATAAGTGAAAAGAATCATGTCCCGATGCAGGTAACGATATTCAATCGCGGCCGGCTCCTTGACTTTGACTACCATTTGCGCCGCCCAGGCATCGTCAGCATGAGGCACAATCATCGCGCCCGCTGATTGGTATTCTACATCGGAAATAAAGCTTCCATCCCCTGCTCCGCTCTGTACAAGCACATGATGGCCACGCCGCGTCAAGGCTTTGACTGTGCTTGGCGTCATGCCGACCCGATTTTCGTGGTCTTTGATTTCTTTGGGTAGTCCGATCCGCATGGATTTATTTCTGACTGTCGATGAGCAGAACAGAACCTTTCTTTTAAATAAGATTAATGTGAAATTGAGAGAATATGGATAGCGATCTGCTTCAACTTGAAGGTGAACCGCTTACGCTCCTCTTGACTATATCGCCCGCAACTCGACCTTTTTTTAAGTATACAACCCGATCCCCGAACCACAGGAAAAAATTATCCTGAAGGGTATCTACCGAGCTATTATTGGATGAGTCAGCGGAAGGGGCTATCCGGATCAAGCAATTGCGTTCGCAAATGCTTGATCACCCGTTCTCGTGTGTCGACCCCCCGGTCAAGCGCTTTCTGGTAATCGAATGTAAGTGTCGAGTGCCCTTTCCCGGGCACGACCACAGAATGGAAGCGCGACCCGGTTGGCCCTGCCGGATTCCGCAGTGAGGATTCCAACCGCTCGAATCGAGCCGCAGGGCAACGAAAGTCGTCCTCGAAGCGGAGACCGAGCAACGACATCGTATCTGTACGACTGGATGCGAGCGCAAGTTTTTCCGGTTCGACGTCAAGCGCTCCCGGTTGAAAGAATGGAAGACTGGGCTGCGCCGCCACCGGCGCGAGGAGGGCTGCTTCCACCATCATCGCGAAAATGAAGCCGCCGGTATAACACATGCCCACGGCGCCTACACCGGGCCCGCCACGCTCGGAATGAATTTTCCGGCACAATGCTCGTAGCACTATCGTGATGGGGCTTGATTTCCCGGCGCTGAGGTTGTTGAATTCCTTTCGAATGCATACGAATGGGGCCTTCAAAAGGCCGAGCATCGGATGCTGAAGCGGGCGACCGAACAGGAGCGGCACAACAACGTGAAAGCCGTGGCCCGCAATCCACTCCGCAAACTCGACTGTATCCTGGGTAAGACCGGGCAATTCATGCAGGAGGATAACGCCAGGCCCATCCCCCTTCCCGTAGAGTATTAACGAGTGATTGCCTGTCGTGAACGTTTCCTCGGAAAAACCCTTGATCGCACTCATGTATGCTGCCCATTATTTTGATGTTTTATCGTAATAATGGCTTTAGCCCTTTCGGGCTCCGCACCATGTTTTATGTCGTTGACATATCCCCTGGATTTCGCTTCAACAAAGATGCAAATACGCCATTTACCATGTGAATAAATCGCAGCCAGCAGTTTCCGAGATACTCCGGTGAATGAATCGCCCTCATAACAGACGGAATGTATTCCGATTTTGAGTACTCCAATGAAAACTTACAACGCCTTGACCATCTCCTCGACCACCTTCTTGGCATCGCCAAATACCATCATGGTCTTGTCCATGTAGAACAGGTCATTATCGAGGCCGGCATAGCCCGCTGCCATGCTGCGTTTTACCACCATCACGGTACGCGCCTTGTGGGCATCCAGAATGGGCATGCCATATATCGGGCTACCGGGAACGTTGGCGGCCGGATTCACCACATCGTTCGCGCCCAGCACCAGCACCACGTCGGTGTTGGAAAAATCGCTGTTGATCTCATCCATCTCGAGCACTTGCTCATAAGGTATTTCTGCTTCCGCCAGCAACACATTCATGTGTCCGGGCATGCGCCCCGCGACCGGATGAATCGCAAAACGCACGTTGACGCCTTTTGAGTGCAGCTTTTCCGCCAGTTCCTTGACCGAATGCTGCGCCCGCGCCACCGCCAACCCGTAACCGGGCACAATGATTACGCTGTCGGCGTTGCCCATTAAAAATGCCGCATCATCCGCACTGCCGCTGCGATAAGTTTTCTGGGTCCCGTCGCCTACTGCCGCAGCGCCTGTTTCGCTGCCGAAACCGCCGAGTATGACTGAAATGAAGGGCCGGTTCATGGCCTTGCACATGATATAGGACAGAATGGCGCCTGAACTGCCCACCAGCGAGCCGGCAATGATAAGCATGGGATTGCCGAGCGAGAATCCTATCCCTGCCGCCGCCCAGCCGGAATACGAGTTGAGCATGGAAATCACAACCGGCATATCCGCGCCGCCGATGGGGATGATGATGAGAAAGCCAAGCACGAAGGCAATAGCCGTCATTGTCGCAAAAGCGGTCCAGTTGGTCGTCTCGCTAAAGAAGAACCACAGGCCAAATCCAACCATCACGATTGCCAGGATCAGATTGACCATATGCTGGCCGCCAAAGGTGATAGGTGCACCACTCATGCGGCCGGACAACTTCAGGAATGCGATCACTGAGCCTGACCAGGTCATGGCGCCAATGAATGTGCCGAGGAACAACTCCAGCCTGCTGCCCATAGGCAGCATTTCAGGCAAACCAAACGAAACAGGATTATTAACAGCGGCGATAGCGATAAATACCGCCGCCAACCCCACGAGCGAGTGCATGAACGCAACCAGTTCCGGCATCGCCGTCATCTGAACGCGGCGGGCAACGATTGCGCCAATGGCGCCTCCCAGTGCGATACAGGCAAGGATCAGCGCCCAGTTGCTGGTGATCGTAAGCGTGGTGGCGACGGCGATCGCCATCCCGACCATGCCAAACAAGTTACCGCGACGAGCAGTCAGGGGCGAACTTAACCCTTTCAGCGCCAGAATAAAGAAAACCGACGCGATAAGATATGCGAGTGCAACCGAATTTACCGACATTTACTAGCTTCCTTTTTTATCTTTTTTTCTGAACATTTCAAGCATTCGCTGCGTAACCAGGAAGCCGCCGAAAACATTGATCGCGGCCAGCGTGACGGCCACGGCACCCAACCATACGCCCCAGTCGGTTTCGGCCGGTCCGGCGGCCAGCATGGCACCCACCAGGATAATGCCGGAAATCGCGTTGGTGACCGACATCAGCGGCGTATGCAAGGCCGGGGTCACATTCCATACGACGTGATAGCCTACGAACACCGCCAATACGAATACAGTGAGATTAATAATGGTTGGATCAACTTCGCCAATCATGGCTGCTCCTTCTAATGCGTTCTGTTACTGTGAATGGTGATTTATCTTCAATGAACGAAAGCGGCAAAAAACGCGCATTCGGTTTTCAATGTTGGCCCGTAATGCTTCAAGTTTTCCGGACGACTTCCCCCCCGATGCAAACCAGTGTTCCGGCGATGACTTCGTCCTCACGGTTCAGGTTGAATTCTCCGGTCTTCGGATCAAGCATCAGATTGAGAAAATTCATCAAATTACGTGCATACAGTGCGCTGGAATCTGTCGCTACCAATCCCGGCAGGTTGGCGATACCGACGAGATGCACGCCGTGCTTCACTACAACCTTGTCCAGTTCCGACAAGGGGCAGTTGCCGCCCGCCTCTACCGCCATATCAACGATGACCGATCCCGGTTTCATGGCTCGAACGGTTTCTTCCGTGATCAATACCGGTGCGGGTCGGCCGGGAATCAATGCCGTCGTGATGATGATGTCGGCTGCCGCGGCGCGCTGATGCACCAGTTCACCCTGGCGCCGCTTGTAATCATCGGACATTTCACGGGCATAACCGCCAGCGGTCTCCGCCTGCGCCTTTTCTTCCTCGCTTAGCGGAACCTCGACAAATTTGGCGCCGAGGCTTTCCACCTGTTCTTTTGCCACCGGACGCACGTCGAACGCTTCGATCACGGCGCCTAGCCGTTTGGCCGTAGCAATGGCCTGGAGACCCGCCACACCTGCGCCGAGAACCAGCACCCGCGCCGCCTTTACGGTACCTGCCGCAGTCATCAGCATCGGGAAGAATTTCTGATAGACGTTGGCTGCCATCAGTACCGCCTTGTAGCCGGCGATATTCGCCTGGGAGGACAGCACGTCCATGCTCTGGGCACGGGAAATGCGCGGCAATTTTTCCATCGCAAAGGCAGTGAGGCCGTGACGAGCGAGCGCTTCAATGCCCTCGGCGTGATGCGGAGAAAGTAAACCCAGCAGCACCGCATCCTTGCGCATCAGCGCCAGTTCGTCAGGTTCCGGGCTCCTCACTTTAAGCACTATCTGGGATTGACCGTACAGCTCCGCCGCGCTGGCCACGATGCTCGCACCCTCCGCCTGATACGCCGCATCCGGTATGCTCGCGCCGGCTCCCGCGCCGGACTGTACCAGAACAGTATTCAGACCTTTGGCGGTAAATTTCTTCACCGTTTCCGGTGTGGCCGCGACGCGGGTCTCTCCCCCGCGAATTTCCGCGGGTATGCCTATCTGCATTGCTAATCTCCCTTATTTTTTTAACGTGCGCTATTCTTCAGCAAACTGAAACCGGGCCGCCGGTGCTTCTGTTCGGCCCCTGTTCGTCACGAAGCTCGGATTATAAATGAACCTGCGCTGGATGCACTGCCCGGATCAAGGAAAAAAGCGCATCCCGGTAACCGTTTCTACAGAGTCGGAATCAAAATGGTTTTGGAAAAGACCGCTGGAATCCCGCTTTGCAGGAAGACAATAGTCCTTTTTGATGCCCGACTCCACAGAAAATTCAGGCGCTAACCGGGTTCACTTTTTTCAAACAATGTGTAATCCACCGGGTGGTAAGCTTTTCCTGGACACTGTTCTGGCGTAAACGCGACGCCAGACCGCCGAAGTCAACCTGATCAAGTGGTTGATCCTGATTGAAGCATGAAAATACATAGGTAATCTCACCCGTTACCGGATCTTTATGGGGTTGCAGGCATTGCGCGCAAATCTCTTTCATCATGCACTGCATGGGTGAATTGATGGAGCCGATCGCGAAATGATCTGTTTTCAGGTAAGGCCGAAGCTTGTTATGACGTGCCGCTCCCACCGCCGCCATCATCCGGTCGGAACCGATGGCAATGATACGATCGGCGTCCGACAATCGAACTTTCTGAGGACCCAGCGCGCCGCTTCCATAAGCGGCCATCGCTTCCACGATATTACCGACATAACTGAGATCGCCCAGCCGTGAGGGTTTGAAACCAGGAGATTCGTCACAGCACCACACCACTATGTCGGCTGCCGCCTCGATTTCCGCCACTTTATAGCGGTCGATCAGTTTCTTGTAACCGGCAAAATACAAAATTTTCGATCCTGCGGCTCTTGCTGCCGCACCAATTGAAAACAACACCGCGTTACCCAGGCCGCCGCCCACCAGCACAACGGTTTCATCAGGCAGAATTTCGGTTGGGGTACCGGTGGGACCCATCAGGACTACCGGATCGCCAGGGCTCAGCCTGGCGCACAAGTCTGCCGACCCCCCCATTTCCAGGGCAATCAGCGATACCAGTCCACGGGACACGTCGACCGAGGCTCCTGTAAGGGCAATACCCTCCATCGCCAGTTTCGTATCGCCTGCAGTAATGGCAAGTGTTGCAAAGTTCTGGAAGCGGTAGAATTGGCCAGGATGAAAGCGTTCCACCGCCATCGGCGCATGCACGACCACTTCTATGATATTTGGAGTAAGCCGCTCGACCTTGTGCACCGTGGCGCGTAACTGTCCATTCATTTCGGCAAAAAAGAGCCAGGCCGGTTTGGTGGATGCCGGAGCCAGACGTTCAAGCACGCCGCTTACCACGGGATAACCCTGCTTGGCGCTGGACATCGCTTTTACGACGTTACCGGAATAGGAAGGATGCAAGTCACCGAAAAAGCTGATGAAACGGCCATCTTTATTACGGCTCATCAGTACGCTGGCCGTTTCAGGTTTGGGGTTCGCCCGCGGCGGGCTGACCGGATCGCCATTTTCATCGCAAGCGGCAAAATAACGGCCGTTCAGCTTGAAATTCTTATCGTCTTCTCTGGCAAGTACGGTATTGGGCTGAGTACCAGCCGCAACCAGAACGGCGCGGGCCGGCAACACGGTCTGTCCCGTTTTTTGCCATGATCCCGTTTCATCCAGAACCTGTATCGCGAACTGCACCGCTTTCGCATGTTCCCATTTATCGGTATCCACTCGCACGGGCGTGAGGCCCTCGGCAAACCATATACCTTCCTCCAGCGCCTTTTCGACTTCTTCGTGATTAAGCGTATAGGAGGGGCTATCGATGAGCCGCTTGCGGTAGGCAATGGTGGCGCCCCCCCAGGATTGAAGCAGTTCCAGGATGCGCGGTGCCCGTCCTTCCTTTTCCGCTTCCTCGCGCTCTGCGCGAATAGCGCGCGCGTGGCTGAGAAATTCCTCGGCAATTATCTGCTCTTCCTCATCCCATGCGCCACGAATCGCGGCATCGCCCTGCACGGCTGCAAGAATTTCGTAACGACGCAGAAATTTGTCTACTTGCACCGGATAATAAGCCAGTGCTTCGGTCGCCGTATCGATGGCTGTCAGCCCTCCGCCGATCACTACCACAGGCAAGCGCAGCTGCATATTGGCGACTGAATTAATCTGGGCCGCGCCGCTCAATTGCAACGCCATCAGGAAATCGGATGCGGCACGAACCCCCCGCGCCAGACCATTGGGCAGGTCGAGTACAGTGGGCCGCCCGGCCCCCGCCGCAAGCGCCACATGATCGAACCCCATGGCGAAAGCGTCATCGGCGGTAAGCGTCCCGCCAAAACGGACACCCCCAAAAAGCGCAAACTCCTCTCGCCGCTCCAGAAGCAAACGGATCAGCTTGAGAAAGTTTTTATCCCAGCGCACGGTGATGCCATATTCGGCAACCCCACCAAATCCTCCCGGCATGCGCTCATCCAGGTCTTCGGCAATTTCGTCGGCGTTCCGGATGGCTCTGAATGGAACATGTTCCCCCTGCTGGTTTACCCCACAAATTTCCGGTGACAACGGCTCGATCTTGAGGCCGTCAACACCTACTACCGTATGGCCATCGTTCATTAAATGGTGCGCCAGGGTGTATCCCGCAGGTCCCATGCCCACAACAAGCACCTTCCGGCCTGTGGGTGCTTTCGGTACCGGTCGACGCAGATTAAGCGGATTCCAGCGGGTGAGAAGGCTGTATATTTCGAAGCCCCAGGGCAATTCCAGTATATCCTTGAGCGTGCGCGTTTCAGCCTGGGGAATATCGACCGGTTCCTGTTTCTGGTAAATGCAGGACTTCATGCAATCGTTGCAAATGCGGTGGCCGGTGCCGGCGCACATGGGATTATCCACCACAATCATGGCAAGGCCGCCGATTGCCACGCCTTGCGTCTTGAGTTTGTGAAACTCGGAGATACGCTCTTCCAGCGGGCAACCCGTTAGCAGGACACCCAATTGGCTTTTCTTGAAAGAAGGAATTTCATCGGGTGTTTTCGCCTTTTCCTTCATTCCCTTCGAGCAGGAATCCTTTCCTTGTTCGTGGCACCAAATGCAATAATTCGCTTCATCCAGCGCCCCCACCAGATCGGTTCCCTGATCGGTGAGCGTGAAACCTTCCCGGCGTCGTATATGATGCAGCTTATGGACGGTATAGCCCGCAGTGCTATCGGTATCCGTCGATAAAAGATGCAGAAAATCGAGCTTGGCCGGTGCCTTGAATAACACTCCGTCCCGGTTACGCTCTCGCCCTGCGGGCGTCTTCAACGCCCAGGCCGCATAGAGCAAAGCAGTCTTCAGATGTTCTTCGTTCGCGGCTTCATCCAATAACCATTGGGTGACCTTGCCTGCAAAGGCCAACTCTGAGAAAGGCGCTTCGAATTCGGCAACCAGTTTCTCTTCCAGCGCAATCCCATCCACCGCCGCTGCCTCCGCCTCGCTTACCTTGCTCATCGCCTTGCGTTGAACGAATTGTCTTTTGCAGGAATAAAGCGGAGCAAGCTGATGGTGACGGGCGGCAAGAGCACTGACCTCTCTCTCGATACCGAACAGTCTGGCAATGAAATCTTCCATCCACGGCGCCACCTCGATCAACAGAGCCGCTTCGGCTTTCCGGTCCAGGCTATCGGGATGAGCGCGAGCATGATCCAGACGAACGCGCAGCCCGGCTTCTCCTTCATGCAGAAATTCCAGGAATGCCTGATCCAGACGCACAAGCCCTTCGCGGCGATATAGATCGGCAAAAGCCATGCCGAATCCAAGCACGGGAGAAGGTGCGACATTTTCCGGTACAGGGTGGCGCGCCAATTGTAAACTTGTCATGATAAAGTCATCAAAAGTAAAAAGTGAATCAAAAAGGACACGAAAAAGTTATCTGATAGATTGTTAGAGCGTAACCGTACAAAAAGAGTTTTGCAGCACCTAAAAACCCTTCTCATCTTGTGCTTTTACATGGCCGAAAAATACAAAAGCGGCAAGGCTTCCTCTCCACCTTGTCCGCCCTTTTCAGCATAATGGCTCCGCGCACTCAAGCGGCCCTTTGCGCAGTACCATCAGAATCGATTGAAACTCCCGCTAATCTTTTGCCGGGCAGATCATGCCTGCAGCAACGGTATTGTTGTTGACTTCGTCAATGACGATAAAACTGCCCGTAGCATGGTTACGCTGGTAAGAATCGTATGCCAGAGGCTGCTGTACTTTCAGCAATACCCGCCCGATGTCATTCATTTTCAAACTATCGACCGCTTCATGATTCAACGTATTGATATCGACACGATACTCTATCCGGGATACCACCGCTTTTACGGTGCGCGTAGTGTGCTTGATGAGGTATTTGCGCCTCGGGTCCAGGCTCTGCTCAGACAACCAGCACAGCATCGCTTCAAACTCTTTCGCAACCCGCGGAACGTCGAGCGTTTTAACCAGCATATCGCCCCGGGAGATATCCAGATGGTCTTCAATAGTCAGTGTTACGGACTGTGGCGCAACCGCGTCGTCGACATTCCCGTCATAAGTGACAATCTCCTTGATACGCGAGGTCAACCCGGAAGGCAGAACCTTCACCGCATCACCAACACTGATGAATCCGGATTCGATGCGCCCCATGTAGCCCCGAAAATCGGGTAATTCCTCAGTTTGTGGCCGGCATACCCATTGCACCGGAAACCGGAAATCCTGAAGATTGATGTCGTGGTCGATGGGAACATTCTCCAGCAAATCCATCAGCGTCACGCCCTTATACCAGTTGAGCTTATCTCCACGCTCGACCACCATGTCGCCGTTCAAGGCAGACATCGGGATGTATGCGATGTTGCTCAGCTTGAGTCCTGCGGCGAAAGCCGCGAAATCCTTGCAAATTTGCTCGAACACGTCCCTGGAATAGTCCACCAGGTCCATCTTGTTGACCGCTACCACCAGATGAGGGATGCCGACCAGGCTGGCGAGGTAGGCATGGCGGCGCGACTGGGTAAGCACACCCTTGCGCGCGTCGATCAGGATGATGGCGAGATTGGCCGTGGAAGCGCCCGTCACCATGTTGCGCGTATACTGTTCGTGGCCCGGTGTGTCGGCAATGATGAATTTGCGCTTGGGCGTCGCAAAGTATCGATAAGCCACATCGATGGTAATGCCCTGCTCACGCTCCGCTTGCAGGCCGTCGGTGAGCAACGATAGATCGACGCTTTCCATTCCACGCCTGCTCGAAGTATGGGTGATGGCGCTCAATTGGTCCTCAAAAATGGACTTCGAGTCATGCAACAGGCGCCCGATCAGCGTGCTTTTGCCATCATCCACGCTTCCGGCGGTGATGAAACGTAACAACTCGCTATGATCGAATGAAATACTATCAATGGCTGACATTTAATACTCTTTTGGAATTCTGGTTTCCGAAATATGCCGGCAATCACGCCGGTGAAAGAGATGCGAAGAAGGTCGGGTATTACCGACTTTTTACAAGGGTAAATTCTTGAGAAAAGCGGTATCACAACCTCATGAGCGGAAAGATACGCGTCAGAAATAACCCTCTTTCTTGCGCAGTTCCATCGATGCGTCCGACGTCTGGTCGTCCATGCGCGTGGCGCCGCGCTCGGTAATTCGCGTAATCGCGGTTTCAGCAATGATTTCCGTCACGCTGACTGCGATGGACTCTACCGGGCAGGTGCAACTCATATCTCCCACCGTCCGAAAGCGCACCATGAGATTTTCCACTCTTTCACCTTCCTTGAGCTCAACCAGGTGAGATACCGGCAGAAGACCGTTACCCCGCCGGATGACATCGCGTGTATGAGCGAAATAGATGTGAGGCACTTCCAATTTCTCACGGGCAATGTATTCCCACACATCCAGTTCGGTCCAGTTGCTGATGGGAAACACGCGAATATTTTCGCCTGGATGCACGCGAGTATTGTAGATGTCCCATAATTCCGGCCGCTGGTTCTTCGGGTCCCATTGACCGAATTCGTCACGGAAGGAAAATATGCGTTCCTTGGCCCGAGCTTTTTCCTCGTCGCGACGCGCCCCACCGATACAGGCATCGAAGCCGAATTCAGCGATGGCATCCAGTAGCGTCACCGATTGAAATGGATTGCGGCTCTGGTTCGCCGAACGCAATACCACTCTTCCCTGCTTGATGGAATCGTCCATGCTGCGCACGATTAAACGTTCCCCCAATTGCTTGGCGCGGCGATCGCGGAACTCGATCACCTCGGGAAAATTATGGCCGGTATCGACATGCAGCAATGGAAATGGAAAACGCCCTGGCCGGAAAGCTTTTTCCGCCAGACGCAGTAGTACGATGGAATCTTTTCCACCCGAGAACAGCAGGGTCGGGTTGGCACATTCGGCTGCAACCTCGCGCATGATATGGATGGCTTCGCTTTCCAGTTCATCCAGATGACCCAGATGCCTTGCAGGCTGGCATTCAAGCGCCGCCCCCTCATTCTCCATGACAAGATCCGGAACGGGAGCAGCAAATTCTTGTTTATCGTTCAATATGAGATCCATCAATCATTCCTCACGGTTTCACAAGCATGGACTTGGCAAGCGCCGGCCCATGTTCTTTCTTATCCAAAATTCTGGCTCAACCCGGCGCGGGTAGATCTGTTGTCCCGCCAAAAGCCGTTGTAGCATTGTTAATGCGCCGTTTGTCCGGATGCAAACCGCACTCCTTGTTTTCCGGGTCTTCCCACCACCAGCGGCCGGCACGCACATCTTCACCGGGCGTAATGGCACGGGTACAGGGCGCGCATCCGATGCTGGTGTACCCCTTGTCATGCAATAGGTTGTACGGCACATCGAACTGTTTGAGATAAGCCCAGACGTCGGGCAGGCTCCAGTCCAGCAACGGGCTGATTTTTTGCAAACCATTGCCGGCATCGAATTCCGATACCGCCATATCCTTTCTGGTCAGCGCCTGATCGCGGCGTACACCGGTGATCCATGCGCGCTTGCCGCTCAAAGCACGTTTCAGCGGTTCCACTTTACGCATATGGCAGCATTTTTTACGTAACTCCACGCTGTCGTAGAAGCCGTTGGGCCCGTTGCGCGCGATATAGGACTCCACCGCGGCGGATTCCGGAAAATATACCGGCACATGAATGCCATAACGATCCGCCACTTTTCTCATAAGACTGTAGGTCTCTTCAGGCAGGCGTCCGGTATCCAGCGTAAACATCGCGATATCGGGATAATCCCGCGCAATGAGGTCCATCAACACCATGTCCTCAGCACCGAAACTGCTAGCGAAGGTGGCTGGCGCATAGTCTGCCTGCGCGTCATCCAGCAATGCTCTCACTTCCGCAATCTTGTGATCCAGGCTCATATTACCGGCTCGGTCCGTGTATCAAAATTTATCAGGCCATGACGGATGGCTGCGCTGCCCCGGATGCCGGCGATTTGGCTGAGGCGGAGAGCGGAAACGGTAGCGCACCCGTCAGATCAAGCTGGCGATCGAAACTCAGGCAAAACTCCGCAACCTCCATTGTCCAGGCATCCAGTTCAGAAAACCATCTGGTCAGATCATCGTCGTTCAACGCCTCGGCCGGGCGCGCAGAATCCTCCGCAAACTGGGCTAACGCTTTGGCCAGGCGCGGCTTGGTAGGAAATACCCGGCGCAACTCTTCCGCCTGTATTTTCAAATCTTCGTGCTTCTGGCCACCGAGTAACTCAGCCAGACCCTGGCCGATCAATCGGGCCATTTCCTCGGCGCACTTGGCCGAATCCTCGAATTTTCTCTGAAACTTGAGCGCATCCCGGTAATTTCGCTCATGAGCCGCTTCAAAGAAGATTGTGCCGATCTTCACTTGGCTCACACCAGCGCACTCACCCCCGCCCAGTTGCAGCACCTTGAAATCGTTGCTGTTGCCATGATCGCGCAAGACCGACGCTAGTTCTTCCGGCTTGACTTCCACCAGGTCCGCCAGTAAATCGGCGAAATAGGGTTTATCCATCCGGTGTGCCCAGGAATAGAATGTTTCGCCCGACTCACGGTTAATATCAAAAGCGGACTGTACTCGCTCGATTGCCTCTTCGATGCGCGCGGTGGGTATGGACGGCCCTTTAAACGCCAGCGCACCACGCGCCATGGCATTGCCGCCGAAATGCAGCTGATAATGCGGCACGAGCTTGCCGTGCATGCGCTTGCCTTCGCCATATATGCCAATATCTCCAGCCTCGGGCTGGGCGCAACCGTTATGACACCCCGATACGCGCATTTTCAGGTCATGCTTGCCGCCGCTCAGTTTGGGTCCGAGAATCGTGCTCGAAGTTATCCCCAAGCGGCAAGTCGAAGTACCGGGACAAGCCACCACATCATCACCCGTCTTCGGCACGCCCAGGCCCAGCTCAGCCAGTGCTGCACGCAAGGGTTCAATTTTAGCCTCCGGTACATCTGTCAGAAACAAGTTCTGATCCTGGCTGGCACGAATGTCAGGCAACTCGAACGTTTCGCAAATATGAGCCAGGCCACGCAAATGAGTCACACTCAGGTTACCCATTGGCACACTGATCGGAAATACGTAATAGCCGGGCTGTTTTTGCGCGAAAATATGACGCGGCGCACCGAGACCGGGAACCTCGCTATCGACGCTACCATTACTCCATTCGCCTTTCGGATAGTCCAGGGTTGCAAGTGCCGATTGAGTGCGCGACAACTCTTCACGATATTTCTCGACAAAACCCTCGGGGCCAAATTTATCGACCAGGAATTTGATTCGTGATTTAGCACGCTTGGGACGGTCTGAATAACGGTTGTGTAACTGGATGACCGCTTCCATCACAGGCAGCAGATCCTTTTCTTCAATGAATTCTTCAATGACGATCGCTTCACGCGGTTTATGTCCGAGGCCGCCTCCGGCCACGACCTTGAAACCAAATTGCGTACCATTACGTACTGCAACAACGCCCAGATCATGCATCATGCCTTGCGCGCAGTCGGATTCACAGGCTGACATGCTGATCTTGAATTTGCGCGGCATTTGTTGAGTCAGCGGATTTCGCAGCAAATGCTGGACCGTACCCTCCAGATGCGTCGTGATATCGACATTCTGGCGGGGGCATACGCCGGAAAGGGAACAGGTCGTGATATTGCGTATAGTATTGCCACAGGCTTCACGGGTCGTCAATCCAGCTTCAGCCAGGTGATGCAACACGGCCGGCGTCTGCTCGAGCGGCACGTAATGCATCTGGATATCCTGACGTGTAGTGATATGCACAACGTCATGGCGCGAGTAATTCTCCAGCGCACTGGCGATCTTTCTCAATTTCGGTGCACTCAGGCGTCCTCCCGGAAGCTTGATGCGTACCATATTGACGCCTTCCTGCCGCTGACCGTAGATCCCCATTTGCAGGCGACCCGCGGTAAAACGCGCGGCATCTATATTCAGGTCCCGATACTCCTGTACCGACTGACCGTACGAATTGATTTCCTCATCATTAGCGAGGTGATCCAACAGACTCATCTTATATCCTCCACAATTTATGGCTATCCGCCTGACGCCACAAGATTACGTGCACGGCAGCATATTGGTCCGACTCTCCACTGATTCGGCACTCCGCCTGGATTTCGGGCGAGGTGATACTCAAGCCGAGTGAACCAAAATTCGCTGCTTCTTCTTAGCTTCCGCCCTTCAGACCTGTCAGAACGCCCTGCCTGGCAGCACAATCGATGTCATGTTGCATCGTATTGCGTCTTGAGGGCGACATAATAGCAGGAACATATATATCGCGAAAGAATATTATGTTAGATTAACATAACCAAATCTTATGTAGACCGAATATATGAAATTGCAACAATTGCGCTATTTATGCGAAGTCGCCAATCACGGCCTGAATTTATCCAAAGCGGCGGAATCCCTGCATACCTCGCAACCCGGGATCAGCAAGCAGATCCGTCTTCTGGAAACCGAGCTGGGGGTCGACATTTTTGTGCGTAACGGCAAGCGCGTGGTTGAAACCACGCCGCCGGGACGAGCGATTCTGGAAATTGCCGAAAGAATGCTGAAAGACGCAAAAAACCTGAAACAAGTTGGTCAGGAATTTGCTAACGAAGCCAGCGGCTCTCTTACTATTGCTACAACCCACACTCAGGCACGGTACGCACTTCCCTCTGCAATCAAGGATTTTACCTTACGCTACCCCAAGGTGAAATTAATTTTGCGCCAGGGCAACCCGACGCAGATTGCGGAATTGGTCAGTTCAGGCGTAGCGGACATCGCCATCGCCACTGAAGCGATCGAGCTATTCAATGAACTGGTGATGCTGCCGTGCTATCAATGGAACCGCTGCATTGTCGTCCCGCCGAGGCATCCGCTGCTTAAACTCAAGGTGTTGACACTGGAAGCCATCGCCGCATATCCGATTATTACTTACGATTTTGCTTTTACCGGCCGCTCGAGAATCAACCAGGCATTCGATGCAAAAGGGTTGGTTCCCAATGTTGTGCTGACAGCGATAGACGCGGATGTCATCAAGACTTACGTAGAACTGGGATTGGGCATTGGCATCCTGGCGCAAATGGCGTTTGAACCCAAGCGTGATAAGCACCTGAGGTCTATCGACGCGAGCCATCTCTTCGAGCCCAGCACGACCCGTATAGGCATAAGCCGCAATAGTTATTTGCGTGGATATGTTTATGATTTTATTGAAATATTTTCCCCTCATCTTGATCGCGCCACCGTGACGGCCGCGATGATAGAGCGTTCGTGAGCATGATGATGCCGCCAACGGGCGATATAATCCTAAATCCGGCAGTTGACCGCTTATTTTCCGATTAAACGCTATAATCGAAAAGAAAAGGATTTTCGTATTCCGTGAGCCTCACCTTCTTGGTGAGCTCGCTACAAGGTGGATTGAACAATTTTTGCGGCACAGCGCCGCGTTGCAACTCCTTGGAATGGAATGGCGCCTCGAAGCGTCGCACGAGGGACCCCCGCGAAGCGGGGATCGGGCAGCGTAGGGATGCCGCGATCGCGTTGCACACGCAAGGAGGCACCAGCATCCCGCTTAGGGGTCGCACCTTCCTGCGGAAGGCACTGCTCCGCCCTGCGCGGTCGCATTCCGCGTCCTTGCGCCTTGCTCTGCACCCCAAAAACCGCTCACTCCACCTCGTCCAACTGCCGGATTTAGGATAATGGCAGCAAATTTTTGTTGAATCTGCTTATGAATGCGATCAAACCGCTACCCGACCTGCTCATCAGCCAGATTGCGGCCGGAGAGGTAGTGGAACGCCCGGCCGCGGCACTCAAGGAAATGCTGGAGAATAGCGTGGACGCGGGGTCCACCGAAGTCACTGTGCAACTTTTCCAGGGTGGCATCAAGCTGATCCGGGTAGCGGACAATGGAACAGGAATTTCCAAGGATGATCTGCCGCTTGCGCTTGCGCGACACGCCACCAGCAAGATCGGCTCCCTGGAAGATTTACAAAAAGTAGCAAGCCTCGGTTTTCGGGGCGAGGCGCTGGCAAGTATCGCGGCCGTTTCGCGGCTGACGCTGGCAAGCCGCAGGGCGGAAGAAAAGCATGCCTGGCGGATAGAAACCGAAGGGGGCCGCCTGTCAACACCGGAACCTGCCGCACTTGCCCACGGTACTACGGTAGAAATGCATGATCTCTACTTCAACACCCCTGCCCGGCGTAAATTTCTAAAGACTGAAGCTACTGAATTATCCCACTGCGAGGAAGCATTCAAGCGCATTGCGTTGTCGCGCGCCGATATCGCTTTCTCGCTACAACACAATGGCACCGTACGCAACCACTTGCGTGTGGCGGACGCACGACTTCGCATCGAGGCGATACTGGGCAATGAATTCAGCCGGACCTCGGTAGTTATAGAAGAGCAGGCGGCGGATTTGCGTCTTTGGGGCCTTGCGGCATCACCCGCCTATTCCCGGTCTTCTCGAGATGCCCAGTATTTTTTTGTCAATGGGCGGTTCGTTCGCGACAAATTGATCGCTCATGCGCTACGTGAAGCCTATCGGGATATTCTCCATCTGGACCGACACCCGGCTTTTGTCCTGTTCCTCGAAATGAATGCCGAAGGCGTGGATGTGAATGTGCATCCCACCAAGACCGAGGTGAGGTTCCGCGACCCGCGCGCACTGCATCAATTCGTCTTTCATGCGATCGATAAAGCGCTGGCATCGCCGCAACCCCCGTCTGCAGCAACTTTTTCCGTAGGCGGAAGCCGGCAGGAAAGCGGTGACCAAAACGGTGCTGGCGCTGCACCCGCCGCGTTTTCAGCTTATTCGCGACAAAATACCATATCGCTTGCTCCACCTTTAGGCATCGCTCAATCACAAGCTTTTTATCCCGCCCTGTTCGGTGCCGATAGCCGCAACCTGAAATCGGCGGATACATCGGCAGCCATTGCCAGTGCCGAGAAATGCGACATTCCCCCATTGGGTTTCGCATTGGGGCAACTCCTCGGCATTTACATTCTGTCGCAGAATGAACGGGGGTTGCTCATCGTGGATATGCATGCCGCGCACGAGCGGATTCTGTATGAGAAGCTAAAATCGGCACTGGATAACCATACGCTCTCGATGCAGCCCTTGCTGATCCCGGCGATATTTCATTCGGATAGCCTGGACGTTGCCGCGGCTGAAGAAAACAGCGCTACTTTACAAGAGCTTGGGTTTGAAATCTCCGCACTCTCGCCTACCATGCTGGTGGTGCGGTCGGTACCGGCCGCGCTCAAGGATGCCGACGTAGTGAAACTTGCACGCGACGTATTGACCGAAATCCGCGAATTCGGCGCCAGCCGGGTACTGACCAGCAAGCGTAACGAAATTCTTTCCACCATGGCTTGCCACGGCGCAGTTCGCGCCAACCGCATATTGACCGTTACGGAAATGAATGCCTTGCTGCGTGAAATGGAAACAACCGAGCGTGCCGGCCAATGCAATCACGGCAGGCCCACATGGTTCGAAATAAGCCTTGCGGATCTCGATAAGATGTTCATGCGCGGCAGATGAGCCTGATGCCGGCGCTGGTACGGCACCCCTGCATATTGCCCTGGCTGGAAACGCCGGTTGCCGAATTTACCGGCGAAGGCAGGATGGGGCGCGCAGAAGATCGGGAAGACCACGCCGTTTTTTATGGGAAGCTCATATGAGCTTGGGCAAATAATGAAAAACAAGCTGCTGGGGAATATTTCGGTGGGAAATTTTCTCCGGGATTACTGGCAAAAGAAACCTTTGCTCGTGCGCGGAGCCCTGCCGGATTTCCAGGGTTTTCTGACTCGAGACGACCTCATCAATCTCGCCTGCCACGACGATGCGCAGTCGCGCCTGATAACCCGGAAGAAGGGTAAATGGGAGGTCAGGCATGGTCCTTTCACACCTCGCGTTTTTTCACGTCTGCCGGCGAAAGACTGGACGCTGCTGGTGCAGGACATCAACCACTTCTTGCCGTCAGCCCGTGAATTGCTACTGAAATTCAATTTCATCCCGCACGCTCGTCTCGATGATCTGATGGTCAGTTATGCCCCTGAGGAAGGAAGCGTCGGGCCCCATTTCGATTCCTACGATGTCTTTTTGCTGCAGGGTATGGGGTGCAGAAACTGGCAGATCTCAGCCCAGCAGGATAAAAGGCTGGTGATGGATGCCCCGCTAAAAATCCTGCGGGAATTCAGACCTGAACAGGAATGGATGCTGGAACCCGGCGATATGCTGTATCTGCCCCCCGGCTATGCACATCATGGGGTCGCAAAAGGTCATTGCATGACCTATTCCATCGGCTTTCGGGCGCCAACCTATCAGGAGCTCGTTATTCAATTTCTCGTTTACCTGCAGGATCACACCGAAGTTGAGGAGGGAATTTATCATGACCCGAATCCTGGCTTCCAGTCGCATCCGGGACGCATCGGCCCGGATATGTTGCAACAAGTGGGAGCAGTGCTCAATAAGATCACATGGGGCCCGACCGACATAGAACGTTTCCTTGGAATCTACCTGACCGAGCCCAAACATCATGTTTTTTTTACGCCGCCGTCGAATCCCGTAGCTCAGCAGGAATTCGCGTATCAGGTTAAGGAAGGGAAGCTGCAACTGAACCTGAAAAGCCGAATGTTGTGTAGAGGCAAGAATATTTTTTTGAATGGGGACGCGTATACCGCAGGCGCCGCGGCATGCAGGGTGCTTGGAAAATTAGCCGATCGCCTTGCGCTGCCAATGTCGGAAGAACTCGACGATGAGGCTCTCTCCCTGCTTTACCCGTGGTACCTCGATGGTTATGTCGAAATAGTAAAGGTATCGGCGGACGCGGTATAATTCATTTCTGAGGGACGGGCGAGCTTACCCGGATTGTAAATTTTGTAACTGCCGGGAGAGTCGTGCGGGCCATCAAAATTTACCACTCTGTAGAGAGGTAAAACTTTCGGTCAGCATTCCGTCAAATGCCTGTAAGGCTCGCCCACCGACGATTTGCCGCTATTTCTTGGGGCTGTGAGATGCAACGACTAGACAACATTTCTGAATTCTGCTATTAAGATAGTGGCTATTAAAATGGTCGTTTCTCAGATTTGAATGGCCGAAACGCTCGTATAATTTATTTGTCTAAACCTATAAAGGAGATTAAAAAAATGAAATACTCGCTCCTCGCCGCCGCTTTGGTAACACTGACCTTTAGCGCATGTGATCAAATGAGAGAGAAAACCCCTGGGGAAGGAAAACCGGGGCAATATCCACCCAGCCTTTGGGATAAACGTGAAGGGCAACTTAGCGATGCGGAAATTGATGCGGCACAGAAAGAAGGCGCTGCTGAAACCGAATCAAAAAAATCCGCTGACTCGGGATATACGCCCGCCAGTCCTAAAGAGACCGATGTTAGCGGCAAACCCGTAGACTAATCGGTAATGGACAGAATTTGATAATGCCGTCCCTCGGGACGGCATTTTTTATGGGGAAATGCATCCAGAAAGCCCATCAATTCACATCCCTATGGCCGGGTTTGAATGATCCCGAAGCTTTTGTTACACTACGGTTTCTCTTTGAAACTATAGGATGACTTAATGATGAAATACCTGCTCCTCGCTGCTGCCGTAACGGCATTGACGCTGACCGCTTGTGACGGCAAAAAACATCCTATGGATAAGCCGCCTCCCTCCGCCTCGGTTGAACGTGACTCAGCGCCGAATTTTGACGACCTTGATAAACCTTCGACTGATGAGGCTGCTGGAAGTCACGGTGCGGCGGGTGGCGATAATGTCAAAAAAGAAGAACCTGCCAAGTAAAAAACTGATAAAGGCTACTCTTAGCAAGGTTTTATAGATCATATATCTAGTGACTCAGTCCAAACCAGCAGATAGCAAGCTCAACCACTAGTCTTGAGGGAAATTTCGACTTGTTTGGGGGTATTTTTGCTATATAATATGATCCGTCACAACCTATTTCTATTTTTATTAAGGACTCTCCGATAATGAAACTATCACTTCTTGCCGCTGCTTTGATGGCACTTGCTCTCACAGCCTGCGACAGACCAAAACAAGCCCTGCCTGAAAATTCCACCACATACGGAACCAGAACGGAAGAAGGCTCGACGATGGATGAAGAACGTGCCGCTGCCGGTAAGCCAGCCGAGCACACTGCTGCTGCCGCTGATGGCGAGGATGAATATTCAGGTCAAGCCGTTCTCCCCGGACACGCGCTTGATGGCAATGGCAACCCCGTAAAGGAAGGTCAAAGCGCTATCCCGGCCGCTCACTAATAAAGTGCACAGGCAAAAAAAGCCATCCTGAGGATGGCTTTTTTATTGATCAGAAAGCGTACTGAACAAGTAACCTGAGCATCAATCTCCACATCCATTTGCGGCACTCGTATCCTGCCTGCGGCTTGGGAGCTAAACGCTTTCGTTACATAATCAAGTTTTATAACCCATTGTTTAGGGAGAATTAGATAATGAGACTCACGTTACTCGCTGCTACCCTGGTGGCGCTCGCCATGACTGCCTGTGGTAAGCCGAACCAGGCACTTCCCGAACAGGAAAAAGAGAATTTCAGCAAAATCATATCGCAACCAGCCGCGCCAGCAGAACCGGAAGCATCCGACTCCGCTGCTGCTAGTGAAATAGAGACTGCGATTGATTCTACAAAAGATGCGGCGGGTGAAACAGTCGATGCTGCAAAAGAAAAGATAGCGGGCGCCGTTGATGCCACCAAGAACGCAGCAAGCGACGCCAAGGATGCGTTAAGCGAGAAAGTAGATGCCGCTAAAAATGCAGCCGGCGCCAAGACAGAAGAAGCAACGAATGCTGTAGCGGATACGGCTTCAAACGCGAAAAAAGGCGTCCTGGATGCACTGAAGTGACATTGAAGTAATATATGCGGTAAAAAAAACCCGCCCTCCGGATTGAGAAGGGGCGGTTTTTTTATGGTTGTTACAGAAATCCCTCGCTACAAGAAAAAATCCCGGATTCGGATTCAAGCATCACTCAAAACAGCTGGCGCCAGCTAAAGCCATCGCTCTGATCGGCGACACCAATCCAGTCTAATTCACAGTTCAAGGCGCCGCTCAGCATGGTTTGCGCAAGCAGCGGAGTATTGTTTTTTTGGCTCAAATGCGCCGCGATGACGTGTTGAAGGCGACTGCAGTCAAGACTTGCAAGAAGATTCGCTGACGCAGCGTTCTCGAGATGACCGAGGCGCCCGCCTACGCGTCGTTTGAGACTTTGCGGATAATTGCCGTTTGCGAGCATCTGTGCGTCGTGATTGCATTCCAGCACCAGCGCATGGCAGTGTCTCAAGATTGCCTCGATGTGGGGCGTCGAACACCCGGTATCGGTCAGTACGCCCAGCCGCAATGCACCGTCGCCAAACACGAACTGTGCGGGTTCCTGAGCGTCATGCGGAACCGGATAAGGCTCGACCTCGATATCTCCAATGGAGAAACGCTGGTAGTCCTCTATGATATTAACCCTTGGCAATAACGCAAACGCCTTCCTTGTACTGCGCAAGGTGCCGTGCGTCAACCAGACCGGGGTGCCAAATTTGCGGGCAAACCGCGCTACACCACTGACATGGTCATCGTGCTCGTGAGTAACGACAATTCCATCGATCATGCCGGGCTCGAGGCCAAGCCGCATAAGCCGGATGACGGTTTCCTTCAGTGTAAAACCGCAATCCAGCAGCAACCGGGTATTTGCTACTTCGACTACAAGACCGTTACCTCGTGAACCACTACCTAAACAGGCAAATCGCATGTTTGATGAGAAAGAAAAAGTTTTGAAAAAATGCAATACAGAGGCATGCATGCCACGGTCTTCCGGCATGGCGGTCGACCTCTGGAATTTATGCAGCTCTCGTTGAAATGGTTCTGGACGCTTGCTATGGGAGGCAATATTCGCTAGGCCGTGCGCAAACGTTACAGTACTGAATAACCGATATCCATTATTCTAAATCCGGCAGCTGGCGCTCATTATTCAGCTTATTTTTCACCAAGCGCCATGGCTGAGCTTTGACGATCTCGCCAAGGTGCGTATCAAGGATTATACGTTAATGGATTGCGCTGGCTTGAGAAGCCTGTTACTACCTGAAAGTAATTCGAATATTTTATCCGGGGGTAGCGGCCGCGCAAAATAGTAACCCTGGATTTCGTCGCACCCACGCTCACGCAGGAAATCGAGTTGTTCAACCGTTTCCACACCCTCGGCTACAACCCTGACATTAAGACTGTGGGCCATATCGATAATTGCGGTTGTGATTGCAGCGTCCGCGGAATTTGTAGTAATTTCCATAATAAAGGAACGGTCGATTTTCAACACATCGATAGGGAATCGTTTTACATAGGCGAGACTCGAATAACCGGTCCCGAAGTCATCGATCGAAATCTGAACTCCCAGTATTTTCAATCTCTTGAGAATACCGGTTGTTTTTCTGGCATGCATCATCAGCGAACTCTCGGTCAGCTCTAATTCCAGCAAATCAGAATCAATACTGTTCTCTCTCAGCGCTCTTTCTGTTTGTAATTCAAATTCGAGCAATTCCGGATGAACATCATTCTCCTGCGTCGCCCGAATAACATCCTCGTTGAGTGTGCTCTGCAGGAATTGCCTGCCGGACACGTTGACCGATACCGGGATCTCCCCTGCCCCCGCGCGCCGCCATTCCGCGATCTGCCTACAGGCGCTATCGATAACCCAGGCACCCACCCGATTGATCAATCCGGTTTGCTCGAGGTCCGGTATGAATTCCGCTGGCGCGACGAACCCATACCCCGGCCGCTTCCATCTTATCAGTGCTTCCACCCCCGTGATCCGCCCCATGGAAAGCTCGACTTTCGGCTGATAATGCAAAACGAATTCATTTCGGTCGAGGGCCTCCCGCAGTGCATTTTCCTTTTCCAGCTTCTCGATTGCCCGTACGTTCATTTCTGCCGTAAAGAAACGATAGGTATCCCTGCCCGCGCTTTTCGACCGATACATCGCGGCATCGCCATTTTTGACGAGGGTATCCGCGTCCACGGAATCTGACGGATAAATGCTGATGCCGATGCTCGCTGTTACGGTGATTTCATGACCTTGCAATGTAAAAGGTTGGCGTAACACTTCTCTGATCTTGCTCGCAACCATGCCTGCATCCCCTGAACCGTCAGGAGTAACCAGTATGCAGCCAAACTCATCACCGCCAAGCCGCGCTACCATGTCGGTGATACGCAGGCACTCCGATAAACGATGGCTGAACTGGCGCAGCAACTCGTCTCCCAGCGCATGCCCCAATGTGTCGTTTATATTTTTGAAGTTATCGATACCGATAAATAGCAGGGAGATGATGCGGTGATTTATCTCCGCCTGTTTGATGATCTTCTGAAGCGATTCATCAAACAGAATACGATTGGGGAGGTTTGTAAGGGCGTCATAATGCGCAAGCTGCGGTGGCCGGGGGCCCGCCTCCCTGCGAAGCGTGATGTCTTCCATCATCCCCACGACTCGATATACCCCATTCGAATCCTTTATCGGAAAAGTGCGGGAATGCACCCAGCGTATCGTGTTATCCGGTAGGAGCAACCGATAATCATGATCGACTCCACCGTGCGGCAGTGCAGCCGCTTCATGAATGACTCGTTGCCTGTCTTCCGGATGGACTGCCTCGAGAAATTTTTCCGGTGTGTCGGAGCGCGCGATACGCCGGCCGGTCATCTTCTCCCATGCAGGATTAACATAACGAAACGTTTTATCATGGATGTCCCAGATCCAGAAGATTTGAGGGAGGTTGCCGGCAAGCTGATCGAACAGCTCTTCCGTTCCGTTCTGGGAAGCGGTCCGCTCGCTGAGCGTGGCATCAAGACCCGAAATAAATTGCTGTAGCTCTTTCTGCAGTAGTTTTATTTCCAGAACATCATGGATATGCGTCAATACCTTGAGCCGATCGAAAGGCTTGGTGATAAAGCCTTTCGCACCGGCGCGCAGTGCACGCTCCTTCTGCTCCGGCTGGGCGGTGATCACCAGAACAGGGAGACAGCCGCCGGACTCAAGCCGGGATTCGGCGTCCTGCTCCATTTCCGATTCTATCAACCTCAGGCCTTCCATCACCTGGAATCCATCCATTTTTGGCATCATCAAATCGAGCAGAATGAGATCATATCGATTAGCGCGATGAAGATCGCAAACCTCGAGCGGATCCACCGTCGAAGTCACTGAAGTGTAGCCAGCGGCGGAGAGCATGGCACGGATCAGTTCGACATTGACTCTCCTGTCGTCGACGATCAGGATGCTGGCATTGAGAATATCGGAAGAAGTCGTCATGGAGCTCTACTTAATGTTTGTCAAAACCATTAACCCGGATGTTTTATAAATTCGCGTGATGATTGCGCAGGATTTTGTTTTGTAGGGAGATTTTGTGAAAGAGTGGCGTAGTTATTCATACGCCCGACTGAACGAAATTTTCATACGAAACAAAAGACCAGCAAGGGCGCGCGTCAATTTATGAAACATGCGGGTTAACAATGGTTTATCCGTATTGGTTGCCCATCTTCGGCTCATCTTAACGTTTGATCATTCGGTTTATGCTCGTCACCTGTCTTCCCTTCGTCCGCATCAGGAAGTTTCATTCGCTTAAACGCCGATCCCATGTACGGAGCAACAGCTACGCGAACGCATCATAGTCCTGTTCATCGTAAGCAACGATACTCGCTGAGAAACATTGAACATGGACAGGATTGGAACCGGCTTTAGCCAGAAGATGTACTATTGAACATAAGCAGAATTCGTGCCAAATTTTTAAAGGCACTGTTTCCGGGCATGAGAGGGTTTTTGCAGGAGGACGGGAATATCTATTGTAAAATTTACCGATAAGCAGCCAGGCTAACGTGAAGATGGTGTCCTCGTGCAAGTTGGCCGTCCAGGCCGGTAACCTTCCAGAAGAGGAGACCCTTTTCCCTGTTTGGAATAGCAAGAAAATCAGTATAAACCGAAAAAAAAATAATTGTAATCTCGTCCAGGCGAATATCGGACTCTCGCTCATCCTCATCCGCCAGTAAAGCGTACGATATACTACCCATCGAATAAATTCCGGACCGGTCCATGCTGCACAACATAACTGTATTTCTGGCACACTGGGCAATAATTGCGATCTCGCTATGGCTAACGAGCTTTCTCTTTCACGGCATTTCGTTTACAAGTAAAAAATCCCTGCTTATATCGGCGCTGTTGCTAGGTTTTGCCAATGCCGTCATCAGACCCGCCGTCATCGTTTTAACGATTCCATTGACGCTGATCACATTTGGTTTTTTTTTGCTGGTCATCAATGCCCTCATGATGCTTCTGGTATCGGCGCTCGTTCCTGGGTTCAAGATTTCCGGCTTTTGGACGGCATTTTTTGCCAGCATCGTGGTAACGATCATTAGCTTATTCGCAGGTATGCTTATTTTCCCATCAGAAGATACTCTGCTCAATGTTCCCGCCGGCCCCGTACCTCAAGGCATAATGATCTGAGACTGCGGAAGGTGAGTGGATGAGTATGTGGCAGGCTGCTAGGCTTCCGCCTCCATCCCGCCAACGTTCAACAACACCGACAATTTTTCGGCATCGGCACTGGACTCGAATGGCAGCACGCCCAAAAGTGGGCAACCCAACCGCTGCTTCAAGGCGGATACATTCTCATCGAATACGGTCATCTGGGGATCGATCCGGTTCGCGATCCATCCCGCGAGCGGCAACCCGGTCGCGCGCACAGCCTGGGCGGTCAGCAGCGCATGGTTAAGGCAGCCAAGTTGCATCCCTACCACCAGAATCACCGGCAAACCCAATGCTTTCGCCATGTCAGCGCTGTCTTGATGGTCATTGAGCGGCACGAGAAAACCGCCGATGCCCTCGACAATCACTACATCGGCAATTTTTCCCAGTTCCAGGCAGGCCTGATAAATGATATCGATGTCGATTTCGATGCCCGCCCGAGCCGCCGCGATATGCGGTGCAATCGGCGGGATTAATGCATAAGGATTTATCTGCTCACGCGGGGCGGTCACATTGCTTGCGGCTGCGAGTAATTCCACATCCATCCATTTACCGTTCTCGCAACCCGCCGCTACCGGCTTCATGCCTATAACAGTGTGGCCCTGCTCCGCAAAAGCATGCAGCAATGCGCAACTGACCAGGGTTTTGCCTACACCCGTACCGGTACCGGTAATGAAATAACCTCGTGACATAAGAAGTCGCCGCTCATGCAAGGCCGAGTTGTCGTCTGAGCTCAGGCGTCACGATGGTTGTCCGCGGCTGGGGTTTCCAGGCATGGCCATAAATCACTTCAAAGGTCGCCGGTAATTTTCCTTCTTTCCGCAGAGTCTCGTACTGGCTTATCGCTTTTTGCCATGCGTCTTTCCCGGTTAAACCCCGCCGCCTTCCCTGGGTGACATTGTGGGCGCCGATGGCTTTGAGATCGCGCATGACGCCGACCACGTCATCATAGGTAAGCGTAATATATTCCATATCCATAACCGGCGTAGCGAAACCGTTATGTACCAGCATGTCGCCGATATCGTGCATGTCCGTGAAGCGATTGACATGACTGTAATCATCGATGTGGCGAAATGCCTGGCGCAACTCTTTCAATGTATCCGGCCCGAAAGTGCTGAACATGAACAAGCCGCCGGTTTGCAGGACCCGACGCACCTCGGCAAATGTCTGTTTGAGGTCATTGCACCATTGCAGCGCCAAATTGGACCACACGAGACCTGCACATGAATCCGCCAATGGTATCTGCTCCATGTCGCCCACTATATAGCTGGCCTGATGCCCACGCTTGTCGCCAACAGCTCCCAACAATTGCCGCCACCAGGGTACCGCGGGTCGGGCCTGAAAATGCATTGCCGACGCAATGTCGATCGCCAGCTGGCGGGCCGCCGGATAACGCATGAGCAACTCGCGCGTGCCGTAGCCGGTGCCGCTGCCGGCATCGAGGATGACGTCGGGCTTGTATTTAATGTATGCGAGACGCGCCAGCATACGATCGCAGATTTCACGCTGCAACACCGCTGCCTGGTCGTAATGCGGCGCTGCCCGCCCAAAAGCCTTGCGCATCTGGCGCTTATCGATGGTATGGTCGTAGTTCACTTGGTTTTCAATGCGTACCGGCTACCGGATAAGCCAGCCGAAGCATGCCGGCTACAAATTGCTCGGGATAAGATAAAAACGGCGCATGGCCGCAACCTGGCAACATGATCAGTTCTGAATTTTGCAACTGCCGGTTCATCCACCTCGCCGCGTCAGGATGTGTGATGACATCATTCTCGCCATGAAAAAGTAAAACCGGCTGCGTGATATTCCTGATCCTGTCACGCAGATCGCTCGATAACAGAATCTGTAATCCCGCCTCCAACGCAGTGTCATCCGGTTTATCGCGTTCGAACAAGCTCTTGCGCAACTGCGCCAATGCTGATGCTGTACCGCTGCCGCCACCGCTGATCTGCAACGTCAGAAATCTTTTCATGGTAACGGAATAGTCCCGCTTCAAATTTTCCGTGAATAATTGCAAGGTAGCGGCCTCCATCCCCCATTGCCAGTCTTTACGTCTGACAAAGCAGGGAGTGGTCGAAATCAACGCAAGTTTTCTGACACGTAATGGTGCTCGCAATGCAAGTTCGATGGCTACCTGTCCGCCTAGCGACCATCCGCAAACAATAAAGCTTGCGGGCAAAACATCCGCGAGTATCTCAGCCATGCCTTCAAGCGTATCACTTTGCGAAGCCGATACACGAGCCGGACTGGCGTTCCGGCTGAAACCGTGCCCCGGCAAATCTACCAGATGCAAACGGAAATGCTGTGCCAGATGATCGGATACATCCCGCCACATACCGCTGTGCATGGCCCATCCGTGCAGCAGAACGATATCGGGACCCGACCCGATAGATTCAATGTGAAGATTCATCGGTTATGGAATCCACCATTGAACCCAGGGCCATCGGGAATCGTTATTCGGTGCTTCACGACTCGCTATCCAGTTCTCTTAGCGCTGTCCCCAACCGTGTAACATCTTCCATATTGTGCGTAGCGGACAATGAAATCCGCAGCCGGGCCGCGCCTTGCGGAACGGTAGGCGGACGAATTGCCGGCACCAGAATTCCTCTGTCGCGTAATGCCTCGCTGATCCGCAGGGCTGTTTCGCTTTCGCCTATGAGCAGGGGCTGGATGGCAGTATCCGACGGCAATGGTTTCCAGCGTAACGATTGCATTTCCCGTTTGAGCGCTGCGGTGAGTTGCACCAGGTTCTCGCGCCGCCACTCTTCCCGCTCGATCAACTCCAGGCTGGTGAGCAAGGCGTGGGACAATAACGGAGGAGCCGCGGTAGTATAGATGTAACTTCGCGCATACTGAACCAGGGTTTCGACAACCTCCGCTTCTGCGGCGACGAAAGCGCCGGATACGCCTGCCGCCTTGCCGAGAGTCGCCATATAGATAATGCGTGGCGAACGGATATTGAAGTGTGCCGACACTCCCCTCCCCTGCGGACCCAGCACGCCAAACCCGTGTGCGTCGTCGAGCAACAACCAGGCGTTGTATTTTTCGCACAACGCCAACAGACTGGCCACCGGGGCAATATCTCCATCCATGCTGAACACCGCATCGGTCAGCACAAGCTTAAGTTTTGCCTGAGATGCCGCGAGTCGGCGTTCCAGCACAGCCATATCAAGGTGCGGATAGCGGATAAACTTCGCACGAGAGAGCAACGCGGCATCGTTGAGCGAAGCATGATTGAGCTTGTCGGCAAATATCGCATCGCCACGTCCCGCCAATGCTGTGATCACCCCTGCATTTGCCATATATCCGGTGGAGAACAGCAATGCCCGGGGGAAGCCCGTGAAGCGCGCCAGCACTTCCTCCAGCGCTTGGTGTGCCGAGAAATGCCCACTGATCAGGTGGGAAGCACCTGCGCCGACGCCATATTTCCGGGCCCCTTCGCAGACCGCTGCAATCAAATGCGGGTGATTGGCGAGGCCGAGGTAATCATTGCTGCAAAACGAGAGATATTCTCGTCCCTCCACGCCGACCTGCGTGTTTTGCGGGCCCTCCAGCGTCAGGCGGCGACGGTACAGCTTCTCCCTCTCCCGGCTGCGTAGTTGTTCGCGCAGGTGTTCAGCGAGGTCGTTGCGCATCTGGATGGCTTCGCAGCTAAGGGTTCGGGGATCTGCCAGTTTTGCGGATGGGGGAACGCTATATCGCGCTCAGCCCCAGTTTGTCAAATAACGCCTTGTCGCGATCGGCTTCCGGGTTGCCGGTAGTGAGTAATTTGTCGCCATAGAAAATCGAGTTGGCGCCGGCAAGAAAGCACAGCGCCTGCACCGCATCCGACATCTCCTGTCTACCGGCGGATAGCCTTACCATTGCTTTAGGCATGGTAATACGCGCAGCCGCGATCGTGCGCACGAATTCCAGGGGATCGAGCGCCACAGTGCCATGGAGAGGTGTGCCTTCCACTTGCACCAGATGGTTAATGGGAACGGATTCCGGATAGGGATCGAGATTGGCCAGTTGAGCGATCAGACCAGCGCGGGCATGGCGCGATTCACCCATGCCGACGATACCGCCACAGCATACATTTATGCCCGCACCGCGGACTTTCTGCAAAGTGTCCAGCCTGTCTTCGTAATGACGGGTTGTGATGATTTCCCCATAGAATTCCGGCGCTGTGTCGAGGTTATGGTTATAGTAATCCAGTCCGGCTTGCCTGAGCTGCTCTGCCTGCCCCGGCTTCAGCATGCCCAGCGTGGCACAGGTTTCAAGCCCCAGTGCTTTGACGGCGCTAACCATTTCCGTCATCTTCTCGATATCTCGCTGCTTGGGCCCGCGCCATGCGGCACCCATGCAAAAGCGGGACGCGCCCTGCGCTTTCGCCGCCGCTGCCGTTGCCACCACCTCGTCAAGTCCCAGCATTTCCTGATTCTCGACATCCGTATGGTAGCGCGCTGCCTGGGGGCAATAACCGCAGTCTTCGGGGCAACCGCCAGTCTTGACCGAAATCAATGTCGAGAGCTGTACCGCGTTGGCATCGTGATGTTGACGGTGAACCAACTGAGCGCGATGAATCAAATCGTTGAAAGGTAAATCCAGCAATGCCTCGATCCGGGCAATATCCCATCGCGGGGATTCGGCTGCCGTGCCGGCAACGAAATTACCAGCAGTGTTATTCCCGCATCGTTCCAGATCAGCGGCTATGTCGGAAGTAAGCTGGCTCATACCACATCCTTATCACGTTATATTTTCGTAAGCGATCGTCCGACCCACTTAGCAATGAACGAAGGAGCGGAAGCACCGGCAAGCGCCGAACCACTCCCATCATTCAGAATGACCTGTATCATTACGGATTGCGGCATTCTTGTCAATTTCTTGATACAAATTTTTGGACAATAGATTAAATATTGTGCAGACGTTATTCCAGAATAATTGCCTGCTTTGCGGCGCCAGCGCCAAGGGCGACTTGGGCGACTTTTGTGCATCTTGCCGGGACAGTTTGCCTCATTCGCCACCCCAGCATTGTGTCGTATGTGCATTACCCTTGATGGAATCTCGTATTTGCGGTGCCTGCCTCGCGAATCCGCCGGCATTCGACCATAGCGTGGCGGCGATGAGTTATGCTTTTCCGGTGGATGCACTTTTACATTCGCTAAAATACCAGGCGAACCTTGCCATGGCTTCCGTGCTGGCCGATTTGCTGACAGCGCGGATTGATCCTGATGC
The DNA here is from genome assembly GCF_900100985.1 of Nitrosospira sp. Nsp1. Classification (NCBI taxonomy): domain Bacteria; kingdom Pseudomonadati; phylum Pseudomonadota; class Betaproteobacteria; order Nitrosomonadales; family Nitrosomonadaceae; genus Nitrosospira; species Nitrosospira sp. Nsp1. The sequence continues at coordinate 47,551 of NZ_FMUF01000012.1, read as the reverse complement.
ACTACCGGATTTCATCGTACCGATGCCGCTGCATCCCGCCAGATTGCGCGAGAGAGGCTTCAATCAGGCACTCGAAATTGCACGGGGCGTATCGAGAAAATTGGGCGTTGCGTTACTGCCAGGTATCTGCCGACGCATCAAAGATACGCCCTCCCAGACCGGGCTGCCATGGAAAGAACGTGAAAAAAATATTCGTAACGCATTCTCATGCGAGGCTGATCTCAGAGGCAAGCACGTTGCCATGCTGGACGATGTCATGACTACCGGCGCCACATTGAATGAACTGGCAAAAGCACTGCGCAAGAGCGGGGCTGCGCATGTCAGTGGATGGGTGGTGGCAAGAACGCTTTCCAGCCACGATAAAATTTCATGATTCCCGAACCGGAATGATCGACGTAATCCTGTACCAGCCCGAAATCCCGCCCAACACCGGCAATATTATCCGGCTGTGCGCCAATACAGGTTCGAAGCTGCATCTCATCCAGCCCCTGGGCTTTACCCTGGAAGATAAGCAGTTATTGCGCGCCGGACTGGACTACCATGAGTTTGCCAGCATAACGGTTCATGCAAGCTGGAAAGCGTGCGCGGAGCAACTGCAGGGCCGCCGCTTTTTTGCTGCCTCTACCAAGGGAAAACAGCGCTATGACCTGGCTTCGTTTGAGAGCGGAGATGCATTTCTTTTCGGTGCGGAGAGCCGCGGACTGCCGGCTGAAATACTGGAGAGCTTCCCCGAACGACACCGCATCCGCGTTCCCATGATGTCCGGCAGCCGCAGTCTCAATTTGTCCAATACGGTTGCGATAGTCGTCTATGAAGTCTGGCGCCAGATGGGTTTCGAGAAAGCCAAATAAAACCTGGGTCAAGGAGGGGGAGGGCTTCCGCCAACCCTTGCCGGCTCAATAATTTTCGGTCTTCGGCTCGCGGTTGAGCAGCGCTTCCACCGCCTCTCTTGCCGGCACGCCATCATGAAGTATGCTGCATACCGCTTTCGTGATCGGCATCTCAATTTTCAATTCCTGACTGAGCCGCAATACTTCCCCCGCTGTATGAACTCCCTCGGCAGTATGTCCTAATTCCCGCAGTATTGCCGGTAACGGGCGGCCCGCTGCAAGCGCGAGGCCCACTCGCCGGTTGCGCGACAGATCGCCGGTGCAGGTCAGGATCAGGTCACCCAGGCCGGTCAACCCCATAAACGTTTCCATGCGACCGCCGAGTTTCAGGCCCAGGCGGGCAATCTCCGCCAGACCTCGCGTAATCAACGCTGCCCGGGCATTGTAGCCAAGGGCGAGGCCGTCGCAGATTCCTGCGGCAATCGATATCACGTTCTTGACTGCCCCACCCGTTTCCACGCCAACGATATCGCTGCATGAATAAACGCGCAACCTCGCGGTGTGCAATTGGGCCGCGATCCGCCGTGAAAACTCCACATCATGAGATGCCAAAGTCAAGGCGGCGGGAAGCCTCTGCGCGACTTCCTGCGCAAAACTGGGACCTGACAATACGCCGCACGGCGCTATACCACCGTATTCTTCCTCCGCAACCTGATGAGGAAGCTTTGCGGATCGGGCCTCGAATCCCTTGCACCCCCATACGACCGGCACGGGCTTTCCACAGGCGGCGATTCCACGTAGCGTCCCGCGCAGCCCGGAAACCGGAACGACGATCAGGGCGAGTTCCGCCGCTTCAACGGCTACATCGAGAGCTGACGTCAACCGCAGAGAATCGGGCAAGGAAAAAGCGGGGAAATAACGTCTGTTGACACGCTCGGAAGCAAGCTCGGCAACATGCTGCGGATCCCTGGACCATAGAGTCACTTGGTGAGCGGAGTTGGAATTCGTACTGAGACTGATCGCCAGGGAGGTTCCCCAGGCGCCCGCGCCCAAAACGGCTATTCTCATGAACCCCAGACCTGGTTTGCTCTGACGTAACCGTTCTGGCCATCGCGATGGCGCACCCTGACCCAACCGTTGGCTGCCGACTCGAGCCATTCCATGATAACGCCTTGCTGTGCCTGGAATACAAGCGGTGAACTCGCATTCGCAGCCTGATACACCTCTGCGAGGGGGACAGTAACGATGACATGGCGTTTTTCGCTCAATGCTTTTGCTTCTACCCAGGCAAGGGTACCTTCGCTATCGCGAATCTTGACCCAGCCTTCGACTTTCACCACGGCCTCTACCGGCAGATCACGGCTGGCAGCGTATAGCTTGACGGCCTTGAGTGAGGGTGCGTCGTACATGATGACAGCATCATCGTTTATCGAGAAAAACTCAAACGCCGCAATGGCGGATGCCGGAAATGCCAGCACGACAATGCATAGTTGCGCCAGAACCCGCTTCAGCAGGACCATTCTCAATAATCCGGCACACGCATATTTCATATCTAATGCGTTATTTTTTGTGTTTCTTCCGCCTTTTCCACCTTCTCTGCCGTTGCCGAGTTCTGCTCGGCCTGCTGTTTACCCTGATAGTAAAGCGCTTCAAAATTGACGGGGCTTAGAATCACGGCGTGAAATCCGGCACGGGTAACAATGTCGGAAACCACTTCACGCAAGTAAGGGAAAAGAATATTAGGACACGCAATGCCCAGCACGGCGTCCATTTCACCTTCGGGCACATGGCGAATCTGAAAAATGCCCGCTTGCTGCACCTCCACCAGAAACATCGTCTTCTCTTTGACTTTCGCGGTGGCGGTTATCGTCAGCAATACTTCATACATACCTTCATCGATGCGCTCACTCTTGGTATGCAATTGAATGTTGACCTCGGGCGTTTCGCGATCAAGAAAAATCCGTGGCGCGTTAGGTATCTCGAGGGACAAGTCCCTGACGTAGATTTTTTCAATGCTGAAAACCGGCTGCTGCGGGTCGCTCATATGGAGTCCATGGGATAATCAAAAGGATAATCAAAAAAATAATCGAAAATATCTGTTAGCGTAAGGCATGCTCGCCGCAGGGATACAGATTCAAGAACCTTGAGCCGGCCTCGGATTCAACCGCGCATGACAGAAATTTGCCTCGGCCGAGAATCCCGCGAGAATGCGTTCAACCAATTGAATTGACCGGGGCTCGGACGCTCACTTTACCAAGGCTCAGTTCACTTTATTTTTCTATCGCGCCACTCAGGCTGCAAGAAGCTTTACCAACCCATCAGTGCGGTCAAGCTTCGCGAGGTCATCGTATCCACCTACATGAGTGTCGCCTATGTAAATTTGCGGGACGGTACGGCGTCCCGTTTTTTCCATCATCTCGGCACGCCGTGCAGGGTCCTGATCGATACGAATTTTTTCTATTTCCGTCACCCCTCGGGCACGCAACATTCGCTCCGCCATTATGCAGTACGGACAAAAAGCCGTGGAATACATGACTACCCTCGTCATTGGCTCCCCTTTATTTTTTTACTACCGGTAAGTTTGCCTGCCGCCATGCATCGATGCCGCCCGTAAGGTTATATACGTGCGTAAAACCATTGCTGCGCAGGATAGAACGAGATTTGCCCGACGAATTCGTCCCGGTGCGATGTATCAATACAATCGGCTTGTCCTTGAATTTTTCAAGCTCCGAGAGGCGCTGCTCAAGTTTATCCGAAGGAATATGCTTTGAATTGGGTAAATGGCCCGCTTCGTATTCACTACCTTCGCGCACGTCCAACGCCAGCCCGTCCTTGTAATTGATCATTTGAACCGCTACCAGCGTCTCCACCTCGCCGCCGGAGCGGCGCGTCAGAATTGGCCACAACAGCATGCCGCCGCTTGCAAGAGCAGCCACGATAAGTGCAATATTGTTTTGCAAGAATGACACGTCCATACTCCTTGATATACTTGACCGTGGATTTTATCAGAGACGGGAACATTGAGGAATTCTCTTGTTCCGTGAATAAAGAAGTGTACGCTCCCATGACTGCTCGGCGCAGAGGCCGGCAGGACGATCAAGGTATGGGCGCAACGCATTGGTAAATAGGGTACAGGGTGGCAGTTTATCTCGTCCTGGAAAACCACTGGCATTCAAGGTATTCAGGCTTGAACCCCTCTCCCATGCTGCGGCCGTGCCCGAAATACATTAAAATACTATAGCATTTCAAACCGCTTTGCGGAAAATCTCATCCTTTCTATAAACAAATATGAAAAAACTCATTCTCCTGCGGCATGGAGAAAGCACGTGGAATAAAGAGAACCGGTTCACTGGCTGGACCGATGTGGACTTGTCTCCAAAAGGTGTGGAAGAAGCTCAAAATTCCGGACGCTTGCTGCGGGAAGGCGGATTTACGTTCGATATTGCGTATACTTCGGTATTGAAACGTTCGATTCGCACCTTGTGGATCGTGCTGGACGAACTGGATCAGATGTGGATTCCCGTTAACTTGACGTGGCGGTTGAACGAGCGTCATTACGGCGCACTGCAAGGCTTGAACAAACTTGAGACGGCGCTCAAGTATGGCGAGGAGCAGGTGCAGATCTGGCGGCGCAGCTACAACGTCCGGCCACCCGCGCTCACCCCGGAGGATGAACGCTACCCCGGCTTCGATCCCCGCTATCGTAATTTGGAGAGAGAAGACATTCCGCTGACAGAATGCCTGCAGGATACCGTCGCAAGGTTTCTCCCCTACTGGAACGAAACCATCGCACCCCAGGTCCAGTCCGGTCAGCGCATACTCATCGCCGCTCATGGCAATTCGCTACGGGCGCTGGTCATGTATCTCGACAATCTTTCCGAGCAGGATGTCATGGAACTCAACATCCCTACCGGCGTTCCGCTGGTGTACGAGCTTGAGGAAGATCTGAAACCTATCCGAAGCTATTATCTCGGCGATCAGGCAGCGATCGAACAAGCAATGCAGGTTGTAGCAAATCAGGGAAAAATATCACCTTAGCCATGAGTTCTACTCATCCATTTCATTTGTACGTACGATAGTCTTCATCGTAGCTTGACAGTTTCCCAAGGTAAATCTGTATCGCTCCCGTGGCGTATGGTTTCTTCGGTAAGATACGTTTGAAAATTTCATTCCTGCGCGGCATCAATATACGGTTGAGTGTGATTTGCAAGCTGATTCTGGCTGGGGCACTGATACTGCCGCATTCGCTCCATGCAGCTCCCAGAGTCGAAAAGGAAGAGCTGAAGCAACTGCGCAGCCGAATTGAAAGCTTACAGGAAGAACTGGCGGATACGGAGGAGTCGAAATCAGGTGCGGCCGGTGCACTGCGTGAAGCGGAGCAGGCAATCAGCGCCGCCAATCGCAAGTTGATGACGCTTGCGCGGGAGCAACATGAAGCCAATGGAAAACTAAGCCAATTAAAAGCGCAGTCCGGGCTGGTCGCGGGGGATATCCAGGCGCAACAGTTGCAATTGGGCAAATTGCTTTATCGGCAATATCTGGATGGGGGTAGTAAAAAAGAGTATCTGGGCCTCTTGCTCAATCAGCATGACCCTAATGAAATTGCCCGTGATCTGCATTACTACGGCTATCTCTCCCGCGCACGCATGGAGGAAATAGATGCGCTCCGCGCAAATCTCCAACGGCTTGATACGCTCGCCAGCCAAAGCCGCGAAAAAACCGTGGAAATAACCGCGATCCAGGCTAAGCAGGCCGAGCATAAAAAACACCTTGAGAAAAAAAAAGCCGAGCGCGCAGAACTGCTCGCACAGATTTCGCTTCAGGCCGATCAGCAGCGGCTTGAAATCAGCAAGCTCAAGCGCGACGAAGATCGCCTCGCCCGTCTGGTAGACAAAATCGCTAAAATGCTCGCGCGAAAAAAACAGAGCTCCCCGCGCGGTTCCGGTTCCAGTTCCCTTAGCAACGAAAGATTACCCGACGCTTCTACACACGGAAACCCGTTCTCGTCGTTGAAAGGCCGCTTAAGTTTGCCGGTACGCGGGGAACTTGCGAACCGCTTCGGTAGTCCACGTGCTGATGGGGGTATTACGTGGAAAGGATTATTCATCCGTTCGGCTATGGGTGGAGAGGTGAAAGCCATTGCCGGTGGGCGCGTCGTATTTGCCGACTGGCTGAGAGGATTCGGCAATCTGATGATTGTAGATCACGGCGGCAGCTACATGAGCCTCTACGGCAATAACGAAACCGTGCATAAAAAGGTAGGGGATTCCGTTCGCGGAGGAGATACGATCGCTACGGTGGGAAACAGCGGTGGTAACCCCGAATCCGGTTTATACTTTGAATTGCGCCATCAAGGCAAACCGTTTGACCCTTTGAACTGGGTCAGAATAAAATGAGTGACGACACTGCGTGGACAAATCTGGAGAATGTTTAATGGGTAACAAGATGCGGCACTTTGGCTTGATCATCTTTGGCGTGATCACCGGCGTGATGCTGAGCCTCAATTTTTCTGCCAATGCCGACAAGGAAACCCAGGGGGTGCTGCATCCTCTTCCAATCGAAGAGCTCCGCGCATTCACTGAAGTATTCGGTCGCATCAAGAGTGATTACGTCGAACCGGTAGAAGACAGGAAACTTATCACGGAGGCGATCAACGGAATGTTGACCGGCCTGGATCCGCATTCAGCCTATCTGGATATGGACGCCTTCAAGGAACTGCAAATCGGTACGCAGGGTGAGTTTGGCGGACTGGGCATCGAAGTCAGCATGGAAGACGGATTCGTAAAGGTCATTTCGCCAATCGAAGACACGCCGGCGTTTCGGGCAGGCATCAAACCGGGTGACCTCATCATCAAGCTGGACGATACCGCAGTCAAAGGCCTCTCGCTTACCGATGCCATCAAGCGTATGCGGGGCAAACCCAACACTTCGATCACCCTCACCGTGCTGCGGAAGGGTGAGACCAAACCGATGGTGTTCACGCTGGTACGGGCAGTCATCAAGATACAGAGCGTCAAGTCGAAACTGATTGAACCGGGTTATGCATACATACGCATCACGCAATTTCAGGAGCAAACGGGCGAAAACCTGACCAAGGCCATCGATAAATTGTTCAAGGAGAGTACTGTGCCGATGAAGGGGCTGGTACTGGACCTGCGCAACGATCCCGGGGGACTGCTGAACGGCGCCGTAGCGGTGTCTGCCGCCTTCCTGCCGGCCAATTCGCTGGTGGTGTATACCGATGGCCGTACTGAAGATGCCAAGATGAAGCTCAAGGCCAGCCCCGAATTCTACCTGCGCGATACAAAAAGCGACTATCTGAAGCGGCTGCCGGCGGCGATCAAGACGGTGCCCATGATTACCCTGGTAAATGGCGGCTCGGCCTCTGCTTCGGAGATTGTCGCGGGCGCGCTTCAGGATCACAAACGGTCCGTCGTGATGGGCACGCAAACATTCGGAAAAGGGTCGGTGCAAACCATCCTGCCGTTGGGTAACAACACAGCCATAAAGCTCACCACCGCGCGTTACTACACGCCTAATGGACAATCTATCCAGGCCAAGGGGATTACACCCGACATCCTCGACGAATCCGCGAAAGATGAATTTGAACGTTTGCGTGAAGCCGACCTGGACCGCCACCTGTCCAATGGAAAGCCACAAGACGCCAAACCTGCGACAGAAGCGATAAAGGTTGCACCTAAGCCCGAGGCCAAGATAATCAAACCGGAAAATGGAGAAGAAAAAAACAAGAAACAGGAGCCCCCAGCGGAATTTGGCTCCAGTGGCGACCTGTTGCTGACCCAGGCGATGAATTATTTCAAGGATAGTCTGGTGAACAAGAATTCGGCAAAAGTAACGAATTGATTCAATGATGACTGCAGCGAAGCGGAGGAATTAGAGGAGCTATAGGTAATTCCTCCGTAGATCGCATTACTGGCGATGGAAAGCTTGCTCAGGTCATATGGAGCAAGCCGGCTGTAAAGCGATTGTTGCTCGGCGCAGTACGCTTTGCTTATTGCAACACCCTACGTTAGATACTGACCGGCAGTCTCGGGTCTGGCAAAGAATCGGATGCCTGGCTCCCCATGAGCGATAGATGTCATGTCGATACGAGCTATCTTTATAGCTCAGCCAGCCCTGCCCTACTGCACACGTGCTTATGCTTACTCTGAGTGGGGCATTAACAGGCAAGCGCATTGCACCGTATGAGAATTACCTCCCCGATAATGCCGACACCATGCCAGCGGGCGATGGGCACATGTTGTCCTATAAGCCGCTTGCAGCCCATCTCTGCCGGCAGCAATAGATCTTGCTGATCTCTTGCTCAAGTGCCTCAACAATTGCGCGCCGCTGCGACCAATGAATGACGATCAACTGTTGCGCTACAGCCGCCACATTCTATTGCCGCAAATCGGCATACAAGGACAGGAAGCTTTAATTCGGTCACATGTACTTATTATCGGTGCAGGCGGACTGGGTTCGCCTGCGGCGATGTACCTCGCTGCAAGTGGTGTCGGCAGACTTACCATTTGCGATAGTGACGAAGTCGACCTGACCAATCTCCAGCGCCAGATCATTCACGGTACGAGCCGCATCGGGATGAGCAAGACAAATTCCGCCAAAAAGACACTGGCCGGAATCAATCCCGAAGTCAATGTGATTACGCTGAACGAGCGCATGGATGAAGAGAAATTGTTGGAAGTCGTTACGAGTGCCGATGTCGTGGTAGATGCGAGCGATAATTTTTCCACCCGGCTCGCCATCAACCAAGCCTGTATCATTCGTAAAAAACCGCTTGTATCGGGTGCGGCAGTGCGCTTCGATGGACAAGTCGCCGTATTCGACCTACGCCAGGAGCACAGCCCCTGTTATCAATGCCTGTTTCCCGGAACCGGCGAAAACGAGGATATGCGTTGCGCCATTATGGGTGTGTTCGCGCCACTGGTAGGTATTATTGGTTGTGTGCAAGCAGCGGAGACGCTAAAAATCCTGCTGAATATCGGCGAAACGCTGAACGGCCGTTTGCTGCGGCTCGGTGGTTTGACGATGGAATGGCGTTCGGTCAAACTGAATAAGGATCCGGCGTGCACGGCATGCGGTACAACTGAGCCGGTTATGATCGAATAGCCACTCGGCATTATCACAAGACTTCTCATCCGATTGTCAAATCGTTTGAGCCCGGTGAAAACTGGAAATGGTGCGACGTCGATGGGCTTTTCATGCCTTCTTGGCGGAGCATGATTCTGTCATGCGATCCCGATTTCCACGAGTACGCTTTTCTGCGGTAATCTGCTCGAAGCTGCGGTTCCGGGTTTCACCCAAGCGGGCAGGAGAACATCATCTGGCTAACGCGTTGCATGCTTCACCTGATTCAGCCCGGCACACGCGGTGTCGCAGTTCTCCTTTGCCAACACTTCAATCATTGGCGGGAGCAGCATGTCTGAACGCTTCACTTGAGAATATTGCCCTTCGTTGCGCTTCCCAATACTCCATCGGGTCCCGTTTGAAGCCGCTTTTGGCAAATTGATGCCAACGGCCCGCAATGTAGCACATCAGCATGTTTGCCTGGGCGGATATGTCCGAATCGGACGCGATTTCACGCTCACCGGCTGCGAAGCGCAGCGCCTGTTTCAGCGTCGCCTCCAACCGGTCGTGCAATTGATTGATGCGTGTTTGCAGGCGATCATTTTCATTGATCAGCGCATCGCCGATCAATACTCGCGTCATACCGGGGTTCTTTTTCGCAAAACCAAGCAGTAGCGCTAAAATTCCTTCTACTTGCTTAACACCGCTTGACTCTTCCGTTGTCAACTTATTGATAAGGCTGAACAGTGTTTTCTCGATAAACTCGATCAAACCATCATACATCTGCGCCTTACTGGCGAAATGACGATAAAGTGCGGCCTCGGAAACATGCAGGTTGGCAGCCAGCGCCGCTGTAGTGATTTTCCCCGCACGGGGCTCTTCCAGCATCCCCGCCAGAACCTGCAGGATTTGATCTTTTCTCTCGCCGGGCTTGGCTGCCATGTATTCCTCGATTCGATAACTCTGTCATTCAAATTCTTATAAGCCTGTGTCGAACCAGGGCGGTTCAGGCGTGAATATTCACGAAATAAGTCGGAAAATATCGTAAGCAGCGAAAATAACGACATCTGGTCAATGGAGCCGGAATCGAGTTCGGGCACCGCCGCGGATCTCCGGTGAAGATCCGCCTATCCACTTAGCTCGCCTTTATAAGCGTACCCACACCCTCATCCGTCATCACCTCAAGCAGTAATCCGTGCTCTACCCGCCCATCAATAATGTGACAGGATTTGACGCCGTTTTTCACTGCATCCAGTGCAGAACCGATTTTTGGTATCATGCCGCCGGAGATGGTTCCGTCGGCAAATAATTCATCCACTCTCTGCGCAGTCAATCCGGTTAACAGGTTACCATTCTTGTCCAGCACACCGGGAGTATTAGTAAGCAGTATCAGCTTCTCGGCATTTAAAACTCTCGCCAGCTCTCCCGCAACCAGATCGGCATTGATATTGTAGGATTCTCCATTCTTGCCCACGCCGACAGGGGCGATTACCGGAATAAAATCGCGTGTTTCCAATAGCTCGATCAGAGCAGGGTTTATGCTTTCAATCTCCCCAACCTGGCCGATATCGAGCCATCCGCCCGCTTTCTCACTGTCCTGCATAAGCATTTTTTTTGCGCGGATGAAGCTACCGTCTTTACCGGTCAAACCAACTGCAAGACCTCCATGCTGGTTGATAAGGTTGACGATTTCCTTATTGATCAGTCCCAGCACCATTTCCACCACATCCATCGTTTCGGCATCGGTCACGCGCATTCCCTGGATAAACGCGCCCTGCTTGCCCACCCGCTTCAGCATATCGTTGATCTGTGGTCCGCCGCCGTGAACGATTACTGGGTTCATTCCCACAAGCTTCAGCAGCACGACGTCGCGGGCGAAGCCTTGTTTGAGATGCTCCTCGATCATGGCATTACCGCCATATTTAATGACAATCGTTTTACCGTGAAAACGCCGAATATAAGGCAAGGCCTCGGCCAGGATTTTCGCTTTATCTTTTGCAGCAGTTTGGGATGATGACATGGCTCTTCTCGGTGGCGTGGCTCTCGATAACTTTACGAGTATTTTTCAGGTTGAGTATTTTAACCCGGATGTTTCATAAATTCGCGCGATGATTGCGCAGGATTTTGTTTCGTAGGGAGATTTCGTGAAAGAGTGGCGTAGTTATTCATACGCCCGACTGAACGAAATTTTCATACGAAACAAAAGACCAGCGAGGGCGCGCGTCAATTTATGAAACATCCGGGTTAGTATCAGAGCGTTGAGAAAAGAAGGAATTCATCTTCGCCGCTCTATCACAGCTCAAACTTTATGGAAGCATTGGTTATAGCAGGCTATCCTCTGGATATGCTGCGCTGATCCATTAAGCGGTAATCAGATGAACCATTTCTGATATTGCCGATCTCGCAGTCATGCACAGCCAAGGAAACCACCAGATGGAGAAATTATCCTGAATGGGCAGTTGTGGCTCATTAGTCAACTCATTTGTCAACTAAGCGCTATGACCAAAAGGATTTCTTCGTACCCCTTTCGTACCCCGTGAGCTTCACCTTTTTTTATGAGCTCACCCTCCCCACTACGTCCAATTGCCGGGTTTAGGATTATCCGTGACAACGGCACAAATCGCGACTTCTCAGCGAAAGCAGTCGCTTCCTTCGGTATCAGGTTCAGGTTATTAATGGGAGGATGGCGAGAGCAGATACTTACCCTCCTGCACAGCCATATCGGGGAGTCAAGAATTTGACGTTATGCCTCGCACAGTATCTATAGGAATTGCGTGATTATCGTGCTGATCTTCGTCATATTGTTTCCCTCACGTGTACCGGCTTCTCGTCGAACCAGCGGTACAACGTGGGCAATACAACGAGTGTCAGCAAAGTGGAAGTGATCAGGCCGCCGATCACCACGACGGCCAGCGGACGTTGCACTTCGGAACCGGGGCCGGTGGCAAAAAGAAATGGCACCAGACCCAACATGGCAACGGTGGCCGTCATCAGCACCGGGCGAAAGCGCTGCTCGCAGCCCTTGATGATCGCGTCGGCCACGCTTGCCCCTTCATCACGCAACTTCCGGACATAAGAAATCAGCACTACTCCGTTCAGTACGGCGATGCCCCATAAGGCAATAAAACCTACTGAGGCTGGAACCGAAAGATATTCGCCCGTGACGAAAAGTCCGATGACCCCCCCGATGGAAGCAAATGGCAGTACCAGTATGATGAGTCCCGCAAGCTTGACTGAATTGAACAGCACGAACAGCAGGAAGAAAATTGCCGCGATCGTAAGCGGGACTATTACCGAGAGCGTCGCCATGGCACGTTCCATATTCTCGAACTGTCCACCCCAGACGAAGTAATAACCGGTGGGAAGCTTGACCTCCTGGGCGACACGCTCCTGAATTTCTGCAACGAAACCGCCGAGATCGCGTTCGTGTACGTTAGCGCCAACCACCACACGACGTTTGGCATATTCACGGGAAACCAGTGCCGGGCCGTCAACAACCCGGATGTCCGCCACTGCGCTTAGCGGTACAAGAGCGCCGCGTCCCATAGCCCCATCCGGTCCCGCATTTGCGGCTGGACGTAGCAAAAGATCGCGAATCGCCTCTACATCGTTACGGAATCGCTCAGGGAAGCGCAGGAGGAGGGCAATGCGTCGCTCGCCCTCAAATACGGTAGTAACCGCTTTGCCACCGATAGCTGTTGCGATCAACTCGTTTACATCAGCAACGTTGAGACCGTGGCGGGCAATCGCGCGACGATCGATATCAATAGTGAGCGATTGCTGGCCGGATAAACGCTCGATCCGGATATCACGTGCACCGCGCACGGACTTGAGGATACGGGCCACCTGCTCGGACAACTTGCGCAACTCTTCCAGATCGTCGCCGAAGATCTTGATCGCGACCTCCGAGCGCACCCCGGTGACCATTTCATCCACCCGCTGTGCGATAGGCTGAGACAACACGATAGATACACCGGGAAGCACGTCCAGAACCTTGCGGATGTCCTCCTCTACCTCACTTTGCGTGCGACCTGATTCGGGGTCCAGTGTTGCAATAGGATCGGACTCGTTCTGCGACGCAGGATCCGCAGGTGATTCGCCACGACCCAGCTTGGATACCACGGTCTTGACCCCTGGCACTGCGGCGATCATTCTCATCGCTTCCGATTCCATCTCGATGGCTTCATCCAGCGAAATCGATGGGACGCGGATAATAACGGGCGTAATCGAACCTTCCTGCATGGTTGGAATGAAAGATTTGCCCAAGAATGGAAACAGGAGAAAAGACAGTCCAAGCAAACCCAAGGCTATGAGGATGGTAATTTTCTCGTTAGCCAGCGCCGAGTTGAGCAGCCGCCGATATCCGGATTTGAGCAAAGCGATAATTCTGGTATCGTTATCGGCGCCACCCTTTAGAACATAGGCGCAAAGAACCGGTGACAGCGTCAGCGAGACAACCAGCGAAACTGCCAGCGCAATGGCAATAGTGAAGGCGAGCGGGCTGAAAGTTTTCCCCTCCATTCCTTGCAGCGCCATCAGCGGCAGGAACACGAGAATAATGATGGAGATGCCGAAGATCACCGGCGTCCCCACCTCGACCACAGCGTCAATAATAGTTTGCAGCTTCGATTCGGGCGTCTCGTCGGCATGACCCAGACGATGATAGACATTTTCCACCACCACTACCGTGGAATCCACCATCAACCCAATGGCAATAGCCAACCCGCCAAGCGACATCAGGTTAGCGGAGATCTCCTGCTGGTTCATCACCATAAAGGTAATCAGCGGCGTAATGACAAGGGTCGCAACCACGATCAGGCTGGAGCGCACATCACCTAGAAAGATGAACAATATCACTACCACAAGCAGAATGCCTTCGATCAGGACTTTGCTCACCGTCCACAGCGCCGCATTGACGAGATCAGTCCGATCATAGAATGGCACAATCTGGAGTCCACCCGGAAGCAGACCGCGCTCATTGATCTCAGCAACCTTCTCCTTTACCCGCCCGACGATTTCCTTGGCGTTCCCGCCGCGCAACATCATCACAATACCACCTACCGCCTCGGTATAGCCCCCCTTGATCATGGCGCCTTGACGAACCTCGGCGCCAAATTCTACCCGGGCGACGTCACGCACAAACACGGGTATACCGTCCCGCTCCTTAACAACAATGTTTCTGATGTCATCCAGCGTCTGGATCAGGCCGACGCCGCGGATCAGGTATTGTTCGGCACGTAATGGCAAGATGTTGCCGCTGGCATTGGCATTGTTGCTCGCGATGGCCCGGTCGACTTGCGCCAGCGTCAGATCGTAATGACGTAACCGGTCGGGATTGACCAGCACATGATATTGCTTGACAAAGCCTCCCATGGAATTGATCTCCGCCACGCCCGGCACTGCGCGTAGCAGCGGACGAACCACCCAATCCTGAATGGTGCGGCGTTCGGTCAATTCTTCCGGCGTAAGCGCACGCTTATCATCGTCAGGATGAATAAGATTGTATTGGTAGACCTCGCCGAGACCCGTCGTGACGGGCCCGAGCATCGGTGTAATGCCGGGCGGCATTTTGCCGGCTACCCCGAGTAACCGTTCCATCACTAACTGGCGTGCGAAATAAACATCGGTCTCGTCGGTAAACACCAGAGTAATAAGAGAGAGTCCGCTTTTATTTAACGAACGCATTTCCACAAGGCCCGGCAAGCCGGTCATCGCGATTTCCACCGGTACCGTCACCAATCGCTCTATCTCCTCCGGGCTGCGGCCAACCGCCTCGGTGGCAACCTGTACCTGTACATTGGTCACGTCCGGGAACGCATCGACCGATAATTTCGTGGAGGCGCGAACGCCTGCACCAATCAGAGCCAGCGCAACCACCACCACGATCAGGCGTTGTTTGAGCATGGCACGAACGATTAAAGAAAGCATTGTTTATTCCAATCCGGCGAGCTTAGGCCCGTTGTTTAAATGAAGCGCAGCACCCGCGACGGTTTTCTGTTCGATGGTGAGTCATTCCCAGTTTGATGCATCTATTAGCATTGTTCTGATCCAGAAACGACCGCATATTTTACTGATTGAGTGTTTCCAGCATTCAATTCGTGGAGTTGGTTTAGCTATGCATTACTCTGTCTCCCCTTATTTTTCACAACGCTATCCGATTTAGGAGGTTTTTCCCATTTCTCGGTCAAGCCGAGTACGCCCCGTGGTCTTTACGGGTCACCTCTACTTTGTGCTATTGCCCAGGGCTACGCCGTCTGTCGTGCCAGGCGTGCATAACGCCCAAGACTGCAGGCAAACACGTGGACAGAGCATAAGCCTTGAAGTCTCCAGCCCACTCCATACGTATCACAGATGGCCCATTTCAGAGTGAAGATGTTGCCTTCGATTCTGATGCGGAAACGCTTGAGCGTCTTGCAAAGCCAGTCGCTCCCACTCATCTCTGCTACTGTCATACCGCGCTTCCTGGGTAACCCTACCGCCTTGACGCCGCTCTCGCGAACTGCTTCTCGCCTTCTTTGCGGCATAACCTGCACGAAGAAACTCGCCTATGAGCAAGTCACGTGCCGGAGATCGGAGAATTTTTTCCGAATCTCGCGCGAACCCTGGCGATTAGACTGAGACGGGGACTCGCGTTCTTGGTGCCATTTCCGCCGGGCTTGCCGGGTTGGTCATCGAACCAGGGGTAGATCATGGGCATTAACACCATCGTCATCATAGATGCGGTGGTCAGCCCCGAGATCACCACGATGGCCAACGGCTTCTGCACCTCGGAGCCAAGACCGGTGGCGGTCAGAAACGGTGCCAGGCCCAGCAGGGTAGTAGCTGCGGTCATCAGCACGGGACGAAAACGCGCCTCACAACCTTTTTTTACTGCCTCGGGCACACTTAGTCCTTGCTCACGCAGTTCCCTGATAAAAGAAATCAACACCACCCCATTCAATATCGATATGCCCCATACCGCGATGAAACCCACTGATGCCGGTACTGACAGATACTCGCCGGTAACAAACAATCCGATAACACCGCCGACGGAAGCAAACGGCAAAGCCAGGAAGATGAGCGTGGCAAGCTTGACCGAACCAAACAACATGAACAACAGGAAGAAAATTGCGGCCAAGGTAATCGGCACGATCACCAGGAGCGTCGCCATTGCGCGCTCCATGTTCTCGAATTGCCCGCCCCAAACGAAGTAGTACCCGGTAGGCAATTTGATTTCTCTTGCGGTACGTTCCTGGAGTTCAGCCACGAAACCGCCGATGTCCCGGTCATGCACGTTGACGCCGATCACCACCCGGCGTTTGGCGTATTCGCGCGAGATGATCGCAGGGCCATCGACAACGCTGATATTCGCCACCGCGCTCAACGGAACCAGGACGCCGCCGCGCGCTATCAGACCGCTGGGGCCGCCGGGGCCGCCCGGAGGGCGCAGCAAGAGATCACGGATGGCCTCGACATCGTCGCGAAAACGCTCGGGGAAGCGCAAGAGGAGCACAAAACGCCGCTCGCGGTCAAAAACTGTAGTGACTGCCTTGCCGCCGACCGCCGTCGCGACCAACTCGTTGACATCGGCAACGTTGAGGCCATGGCGGGCAATGGCACGGCGATCGATGTCGATCATCAATTCCTGTTGGCCCGACAAGCGTTCGATACGGAGATCGCGTGCGCCGCGCGTCGACTTGATGATGCGCGCCACCTGCTCAGATAGCTTACGCAACTCCTCTAGGTCATCGCCAAAGATCTTGACCGCGAGTTGCGAGCGTACCCCCGTCACCATCTCGTCCACCCGCTGCGCGATCGGTTGCGACAGCGCGATATTCACGCCTGGCAGCACCGACAGCGCCTCACGAATATCCTCCTCGATCGCCTGCTGGGTGCGGCCAGAGCCCTTCAGATCCAGTGCCGCAATGGGGTCGGACTCATTTTGCGACGCAGGATCGGCGGGCTCCGCGCCCCGGCCAAGCTTGGATACCACGCTTACCACCCCCGGCACCGCAGCGATCAGTTTTGTCGCCTCCATTTCAAGCTCGATCGCTTTAGGCAGCGAAATCGAGGGGACACGGATAATCACGGGTGTCACCGCGCCTTCCTTCATGATCGGAATGAAGGATTTTCCGAGCAACGGAAACAAGGCGAACGCCAGCCCGAGAGCACCCAGCGCTATCATGATCGTGATCTTACGGCTCCCCAGCGCCCGATCGAGCACGCGCAAGTAGATGGACTTGAGGGTGGCGACGATTTTGGTGTCCTTCTCACTTCCGCCTTTCAGGATGTAGTCGCTTAGCACCGGCGACAGCGTCAGCGAAACAACCAGCGCCACCAGCAGCGAGATGGCGATGGTGACGGCAAGCGGGCTGAACGTCTTGCCTTCCATGCCTTGCAGGGTCATAAGAGGCAGGAACACAAGGACAGTGACGACAACACCGAAGACCACCGGCGTCCCCACCTCGGCAACTGCCTTGACAATCGTCTCAAGCTTGGATTCGCCTGTGTCGCGGGCCTGACCCAAGCGTAGGAAGATATTCTCCACCACTACTATGGTGGGGTCTACCATCATGCCGATTGCAATTGTCAGCCCCCCCAACGACATCAGATTTGCCGCGATACCCTGCTGGTTCATTATCATAAAAGTAACCAGCGGCGTAATGACCAGCGTCGACACCACGACCAGGCTGGTGCGCAGGTTACCGAGAAAAACAAATAAGACCACGATCACCAGGATCATGGATTCCATCAACGTGCTGTAAACCGTCCCTAGTGCGGCGTCCACCAAATCGGTACGATCATAAAAAGGCACGATCTGGAGTCCACCCGGCAATAGCCCGCGTTCATTGATATCTGCAATTTTTTCTTTTAACCGCCCGACGATTTCCTTGGCATTCCCGTTGGCCAACATCATTACGATACCGGCAACCGACTCGGTGTAGCCGCCCTTGACACTGGCCCCTTGGCGCACCTCTTCGCCGAACCGTACTTCGGCCACGTCACGCACGTATATCGGCACACCATCCACCTCTTTAAGCACGATGTTACGAACATCGTCCAGTGTTTTGATCAGACCGACAGCACGGATTAAATACTGTTCCGCGTGCAGCGGCAGGATGTTGCCGCTGGCGTTTGCATTGTTGCTCGCGATGGCCCGGTCGACCGCTCCTAGCGTCAGATCATAGTGACGCAGCCGGTTCGAATCGACCAGCACGTGATATTCCTTGACAAAGCCGCCAATGGAGTTGACTTCCGCCACGCCCTGCGTCGCGCGCAGCAGGGGGCGCACCACCCAGTTCTGAATCGTGCGCCGTTCGGTCAGTTCGGCGACGGTGAGGGCGCGCTTGCCGTCGTTCGGGTGCTCGATCGTATATTGGTAGACCTCACCCAAGCCGGTGGTAACCGGCCCGAGTACCGGCGTGATACCCGGTATGAGCCTGGGCGTGACTTCGATCAGCCGTTCCATCACCAGCTGGCGTGCGAAGAAAACGTCGGTCTCGTCAGTAAACACCAGGGTAATGAGCGACAACCCGCTCTTGTTCATGGCGCGCAGCTCAACCAGCCCCGGCAGGCCGATCATAGCGAGTTCCACCGGAACCGTGACCAGCCGCTCAATCTCCTCCGGGCTGCGTCCGATCGAAACGGTGGCGACGATTACCTGTATGTTGGTCACATCGGGGAAGGCATCGACCGAGAGATTCTTCGAGGCAAACACGCCTGCCACGCACAGGGCTAATGAGACCACTAGCACCAGAAGGCGTTGTCTGAGCAGGGCGCGTACGAATGAACCAAGCATGACTTATCCTAGATCCGGTATTGACCGCTTATTTAATAGATCAGTGTCATGATTAATCACAATATTTCATATTATTTGACGCTCACCTTACGGGTGAGGGCCGTTACGAGGTGAATTGCACGGTTTTTGCGGCACATGGCCGCGTTGCAATTTCTTGGAATGGAACGGCGCTCCCAAGCATCGCCCGATGGACCCTGCGCAGCGCAGGGGATGCCGCGATCACGTTCCACACGCAAGGGGCGCCCGCATCCCGCCTCGGGTCGCACCTTTCTGCGGAAGGCACTGCTCCACCCTGTGCGGCTGTATTCCGCGTCACTGCGCCTTGCCCTATACCCCAAAAACCGTACACTTCACCCTGTCCAACTACCAGATTCAGGCTTATTCCAATTCGGCTAGCTTCCGCTCGTTGTCCAAGTGAAACGCGCCGTCCACTACTATGTTCCGCTCAGGCGTGAGCCCCTTGAGCACAGGACGCATATCAGCCACTTCGGGGCCCAGTTCAACGGGAACGCGGAGAAATCGATTGTCGCCCTGAGCAAGAAATACGTAATCCTTATTAGCCTCGCGCACCACCGCGGTTTCTGGTACGACAAGGCTTTTATGCGGGTTGTCGGTGACATGCAGTGTGGCCAGCATGTCGGGCTTGAGCTTGCGTCGGGGATTATCAACTGCCGTGCGTACCATCACCGTCCGGGTCAAAGGGTTTACCGTATCGGCAACAAATATAATCAGGCCATCGAAGTTGATATCACCCAGTGCTGGAACATGGATCTCCACATGTTGACCGACCTGCACATCCCGGGCAATTTGCTCCGGCACATCGCCCACCACCCAAACCGAAGACAGGTCAGCTACCCGAAATAGCAGATCGGAGGGCTGTACTACTTGCCCGATGATGACGTTCCGCCCAATAACGATGCCGCTTTTCGACGCTTTGATGGCAACGGATGGCAGAATATGTCCCTTACTTATCAGATCTTTCAGCGCAGCGCTATCCACGCCCAGCAACCTCAGCTGATCCTTCGCCGCCTCCAGCTCGGCACGCGAAACTTCCAATTCCGACTCGCGCCGTTCCACCTCCGCAATAGCGATCACGTCTGCGGAAAGTAAATGGTGAGCACGCTCTGCCGCTTTCTGGGCCAGTACAGTCCGCGAAGACGCTCTTAAGTAGGCAAGTTGCGCCTGCGTTAATTCGGGGCTGGAAATACGCGCCAACGGCGCTCCGGCTTCGACGCTCTGACCCAGCGTCACGTATAAGTCGACGATGCGTCCTGTCACATAGGACCCGATACTGACAAGCCTCTCCTCATCCACCTCGACCTGGCTTGGAACCTGCAACTTATCGGCAAGATCGACCATTGTCGGTTGGCCGATCGTGATGCGTTGCGCCAGTTCCGGCCGAATCGTGATGCTGTTCACATCCTCTGGCTCTTGTACCACGGCTTCTTTGCTGGGGGTTGCAGCCTCCTTGCTGCCGCCACAACCCCCAGAGAGCAGAACGGCAAATACAACCACACCCGTTATCGGCAACATAATTTTCATTCGTGGGCTTGCTCCCCTGGATAATAAGCCCGCAGCCGATCGATTTCGGCAGCAGCAGCCTGTAAATCAAAGCGTGCCTGCAATGACTCCGCTAATATCCCCCGAAGTACACGCTGGGTGTCGAGCACCTCAATCAGAGGACGCTCGCCAAACCGGTAAGCTGCCTGGGCAATTTGCAGTGCATTCTCGGCCTCCTTGATGATACCGCCTTCGAACATCTCCACCCTGCGCTGCGCGATTTGCAGGCCTTGCCAGGCGGATTCAAGCAACTGGCCGATCTCGAAGCGACGGTAATCCAGCGTTTCCCGCACGCGTGCAGAATCGGCGATAGCAGCGTCGATTTCCCCACGACGCTGGTATAACAGGGGAACAGTCACTCTTAGACCACCCCTGTTGTCCGTGTACTGAGCATCCTGATAATTGCTGTATACGACGTCCACCGAGGGCAGCACCGAAGCGCGTTCCTGATTGATTCGCAGACGTGCTCGTTCCGATTCGGCCTGCAAGCGCAACACATCGGGGTTGACAGCCGGCACTTCCAGGCGCAATTGCTCCAGCGGAGGCAGATTGACCGGATCGAACAAGGACGCGTTTATTGCGAAATCAGGTTTCAAGGCGCCCGCCGTAAATTGCATCAGCGCAACCCGCGCTCGTTGCGCATTCAATAGCGCCGCTTCTTTGCGGCTCGCGGCATTCAGCACCTCGGCGTCAGCTCTGATCAACTCGAAACGCGCTGTTTCGCCCACGCCTACGCCCACTTGGATGCGCCGCCGCACTTCTTCCATAAGGTCGAAAACGCTCGCTTCCATGCGCGCTATCTCCTGGCGCAGCAGCAGTTCATATGCGCGTACCCGCAACTGCGCCGCCAGGTCTGCGCGAACCTGATGGAAACTGGCGCGGCTGGCCTCTACGCCAGCCTCGGCCGAACCGATGCGCGCGCTCCGCACAAATGGATTCTCAATAGTTTGACTGACAGTTACCTGACGCGTATTCGTCGCTGGATTTGCCGCCTGGATTCGGGGATGCTGAGGCCCACCTATGACGCTCACTGTCGGATTAGGATAGGCTGTCGCCCCAACCACGCCTGCTTGCGCCATCTCCACTTGCGATTGAGCGGCACGCACCAGTCCGTTGGCTTCCAGCCCCAGCCTTTGCAAGGCTTCGATGGAGAGTGCCCCGGCAGGCGCGGGCGGAGATGCGGCAGCGGAAGGCAGGGTGACGGACGGTATGGCGGAAGGTGGCCCTGCGGACGGCACGGTGGATGGTACTGATGTAGAAGGTATCGTAGGACGCACTTTAACAGGCGGTGCGCCGGATCCGGGGGGAGCAGTTACAGGTGCGGCTGTAGGTGCAATCGTAGGTGCAGGCGCAAAAACAGGTGCAGTGAGCTCAGGCATGGTTGCCGACCCCTGGGCCGAGGCGGGCGTAAATGGCGAAACAAGGATGAGGCTGGGCAAAATACGATAAAGGAGTGATATATGCATGTACTACCTTAAGTTTTTCTAAAGCAATGGCAGCTCCAACGGAAGTGAGTAAGCTGAATTCCAGGCACGATGGCCGGAATCGGCCACAAGCATTTTGACACAACCATAAAAAATTCGATTGCTAAAAAAGAAAACGTAATTCGGCCTCTGCGCGTAGAGGATAAAAAGTAGTCTAATTGAGAACTTGCATCAAGAAAAGTAGTATCTTACTGATGATATAATCGGTTTTTTCGAATTATCACCTTCTCGGTCACGGCAAGGCTGTACCCGCGATGCTCAACTATAAGCAATTACATCATTTTTGGGCTGTCGCAAAGGCCGGCAGTATTGTCAGGGCGAGCGAACGCCTGAATCTCACACCACAAACCCTGAGCGGCCAGATCGGATTATTGGAAGAGTCGCTTGGCGTAGCGCTTTTTCTGCGCGTTGGACGACGCCTGGAATTGACGGAGACGGGCCGGCTCACGCTTTCCTACGCCGATGAAATCTTTCAGGTCGGCAACGAGCTGGAAGAGGCCCTGCGCAGCCACCCTGAAAGCCATTTCATTTCATTCCGCGTGGGCGTCGACGATGCTGTTCCCAAGTCCATCGCCTATCGGTTGCTCACCCCGGCGATGACGCTCGCCGAGCCTGTGCGCATCGTCTGCCGTGAAGACAAGCTTGTCCGCTTGCTGGTGGAGCTGGCCATCCAGCGCCTGGATCTGGTACTCGCGGACCGTCCCATGCCAGCCGAGACTAATGTAAAAGGCTATAGCCATAAACTCGGTGACTGCGGCATCACGTTCTTTGCCGAACCGCGGCTTGCGGCACAGTTCAAGCAAGCATGGCCTCGTATTCTTGATTCGGCGCCTATGCTCATTCCCGGAAAGGAAGCCGCTGTGCGAATACCGCTAATGCGCTGGTTCGGTGCGCAACAGCTTCGCCCGCGTATTGTGGGGGAATTTGACGACAGTGCGCTGATGCAGGCCTTCGGCCAGGCCGGCATCGGCATTTTTATCGCGCCGTCGGTGATAGCCGATGAAGTGCAGCGCGAGCACGGCGTTACAATTATTGGTCAAACAGACGACGTCACCGAGCAGTTTTACGCCATCTCCATGGAACGCCGCCTGACTCATCCCGCCGTCGTTGCTATCAATGATACTGCCCACCGGAAACTATTCGCAAATCTGTATCCCGGTAGCGCTCATAAAGCCGGCAGGCAAAATTGACTTCAGTGGAGAAATTGCTGCCTGTGCCTCGACAGCACTATTTCTCACTTTCGGTCGCCAAAAATAGTTCATTGATTCTTTTGACGAAGCTGGCAGGATCTTCAAGCTGACCGCCTTCAGCCAACAATGCCTGGTCGAACAGAATGTGGCTCCAGTCATCGAAGTGAGCCTCGTCCGATTTCAGGCGTTGAATCATGGGATGGTGGGGATTGATCTCCAGAATGGGCTTGGCATGATCCACTTTCTGCCCCGCTGACTTAAGCAGACGCTCCAGATTCCCGCTCATGTCGTGGCTATCGGCAACCAGGCAGGCAGGAGATTCCGTGAGGCGTAACGTCACGCGTACATCCTTCACCTGCTCGCCGAGAACGCTCTTTATTTTCTCGGTAAGCTCCTTGTATTCGTCCGCTTCTTTCTCTTGCTCCTTTTTCTCCGCCTCATCCTCCAGTTTTCCCAGGTCCAGGCTACCCTTAGCCACAGATTGCAGGGGTTTACCCTCGAACTCCGTCAGATTTGCAACCAGCCATTCATCCACGCGATCGGACAGCAATAATACTTCGATTCCTTTCTTGAGGAAGACTTCCAGATGGGGACTGCTTCGGGCTGCCTTGAGGCTATCGGCGGTAACATAATAAATTTTTTCCTGACCCTCCTTCATGCGGGTAATGTAATCGCTGAACGACATAGTCTGCTCGTCGGAGTCGGTATGGGTGGAGACGAAACGTAACAGCTTGGCGATACGTTCACGATTAGTGAAATCTTCAGCCACTCCCTCTTTGATTACCTGCCCAAATTCCTTCCAGAAGGTCTTGAATTTGGCTTTGTCATCTTCCTGGTCGCTTTGAGCCAGGTCTTCAAGCAGGCCCAGGACTTTTTTCGCGGCGCCCGCGCGTATGGCTTCTATATCTTTCGACTCCTGTAATATCTCGCGCGAAATATTTAGCGGCAGGTCGTTCGAGTCGATTACACCACGCACAAAACGCAAGTAGTTCGGCAGCAACTGCTTGGCGTCATCCATGATAAAGACCCGCCGGACATAAAGCTTGATGCCATGGCGGGATTCACGATCAAACAAGTCGAACGGCGCGCGCGACGGAATATAAAGCAGTTGCGTATATTCCTGCTTACCCTCTACCCTGGCGTGAAGATAGGCCAGCGGCGGCTCGAAATCATGCGCTACGTGCTTGTAGAATTCGTTGTATTGCTCAGTTGTTATTTCGCTCTTGGGTCGCGCCCATAGCGCACTTGCCTGATTAACGGTCTCGTCTTCATCGGTAATCGCGTTTTCATTTTTTTCCTGCGACCACTCCTCTTTCTTCATCACAATGGGGAAGGTAATATGATCTGAATACTTCCGTATGATAGAGCGGAGCCGCCAACCGTTGAGCAGGTCATCCT
This sequence comes from Nitrosospira sp. Nsp1, assembly GCF_900100985.1. Lineage (NCBI taxonomy): Bacteria > Pseudomonadati > Pseudomonadota > Betaproteobacteria > Nitrosomonadales > Nitrosomonadaceae > Nitrosospira > Nitrosospira sp. Nsp1. The sequence goes on along the minus strand of NZ_FMUF01000012.1, from coordinate 23,226 downwards.
CGCCTTCGCGCAAATGCAGCGTGATCTCAGTGCCGCGATCTGTTTTCTCCACTGTCTCCAGCGTATAATCTCCTTCACCACCGGATTCCCAACGGATCCCATGCTCAGGCGTCATGCCGGCACGACGCGTAACGAGCGTCACCTTGTCCGCAACGATGAAAGCCGAATAAAAACCGACGCCAAACTGGCCAATCAAATGCGCATCCTTGGCCTGATCGCCGGTTAACGAACTGAAGAATTCACGCGTGCCCGACTTGGCGATTGTGCCTATATGGTCAATGACCTCCTGCCGCGACATGCCAATACCGTTATCGGAAATCGTGAGGGTGCGGGCTGCGGCATCATAGCCGATGCGAATCTTCAGATCTGAGTCGGATTCGTACAGCGCGCCATCGGAGAGGCCCTCGAAGCGTAGCTTATCGGCCGCATCCGATGCGTTGGAAATCAGTTCGCGCAAAAAAATTTCCTTGTTACTATATAAGGAATGAATCATCAGCTTGAGCAACTGCTTGACTTCAGTCTGGAAACTTAGATGTTCTTTTGTAGCTGTGTCTTGCATGGTTTTATCTCCTGAAATAACGCAATAGGATAAATTAGGGCGCATTGGAAGTTTTCAAGCCGCCCAGCGCTAATAAACCGCCAAATCTTGCTTCAACCTAAATCCGGTAGTTGGACGGGGGGAAGTGTACGGTTTTTGGGGTGCTCCATTCCAAGGAGTTGCAACGTAGCCATGTGCCCCAAAAACTGTGCAATTCGCCCCGTAGCGGCCTCACCCGGAAGGTGAGCGTCAAATAATATGAAATGTTGTTATTAATCATAACACTGATATATTAAATGAGCGGTCAACTGCCGGATTTAGGTTCAATGCGTGATTTGCTTCCTATTAATCCATTTTGATTTACAGTCCAGGGTCCAGTCATGTGCATCATAAAAACTTTCGTCCGTTGTCTCGTCTTTTGCATGTTCTGTTGTGTTTTACCTGTCGCCGCGCAAGACCAGGCTCGCCCGCTTCCGCTGGATAAAATTAAACTACCTGCCGGCTTTTCAATCGAGTTGTGGGCAGAGGTACCCAATGCGCGGGGGTTGGCATTGGGAAAAAAGGGCACTGTATTCGCTGGCTCCACCTCGGCAGGGAAGGTCTATGCCGTCACGGAAGCTGACGGTACACGCAAGGTGACAACCATCGCCAGCGGGCTTGACCTTCCCTTAGGAGTGGCGTTTCGGGATGGCGCGCTATATGCCTCTGCTGTCGACCGAATTTTACGATTCGATGATATCGAGGAAAATCTGGATAAACCGGCGAAGCCGACGGTGATAACAGACAACTTTCCGAATGAGAAGCACCATGGCGGCAGATTCATCGCTTTCGGACCCGATAACCTGCTTTATGTCGCGGTCGGGGCACCGTGCAATGCTTGTGAGCCCGATCCGGCGCGTTTCGCATTGATCTCGCGCATCAAGCCCGACGGCTCGGGCTACGAGGTCTTCGCCAACGGCGTGAGGAATACGGTGGGTTTCGACTGGCACCCTGGAACAAAGGATTTATGGTTCACAGATAACGGCCGTGACTGGCTGGGCGATAATCTGCCGCCGGACGAACTCAACCGTGCGCCCGCAAAAGGCATGCATTTTGGTTACCCATACTGTTATGGAAGCGATACTCCAGATCCAAAATATGGTGCAAAGCGCGATTGCAACAAGCTAACTCCCCCGGCAGCCAACTTCGAGCCGCATGTTGCAGCGCTAGGCATGCGTTTCTACACGGGCAAAATGTTTCCGCCGGAATACAGGAATAATATTTTCGTTGCGGAGCATGGCTCCTGGAACCGTCGCAACAAGATTGGCTATCGCCTCAGAGTGGTGAAACTGAAGAACAATAAGGTCGTGAAACAGGAAGTGTTTGCTGAGGGCTGGCTGGAAAAGGAAAATGCTTGGGGAAGACCGGTGGATGTGCTGGTTATGCCAGACGGCGCACTACTGGTTTCAGATGATTTTGCGGGCGCCATTTATCGCATCAGCTACAAGAAACCGTAGGGGTCACGAGCCAATCGCTCCAGGGGGTGATTGGCTGACTGGCTCCGCGCCAACGTAACGCTCGCGCCCCTGGATCCGGGCTGAGGGTGGAACGCAAAAAACTGCCTGCAAGCAAGCGGAGCGCTTCATTCCACCCAACTCGGATCTAATTCGTTTGCCGTATGCCGTTCACCTGGACTTCGACACGGCGGTCGGGTTGCAGGCATGCGATCAATGCCTCGGTTCTCTCACCGCCCTGACACGTGTTGCCGGTTATTGGATCGGCTTTACCCCTGCCTTCAATCCGGATTTTGTCGGAATCCACTCCTTTCGTTACCAGATAGTTCCTGACTACTTCAGCTCGAACCCGGGAAAGGTGATTGTTATATCCGTCAGAACCAAGTCGGTCGGTATAACCGACGATACTGATCGAATCATAAGAAAACGTCTTTAGCTTGGCCGCAAATTCATCCAGTTGATAGCGCGATGAGCCAGGTTTCAGGACGGCTTTATTGAAATCGAATAACTCGTCGGTGGCGAAGCGCACTTTTACAGGCACCTCTGCCGGGGCGGGAGCAGGTGCGGGGGCTGCGGCCACTGTTTCACGTGGATTTATCTTCATGATCACGCTGCTGAAGCCGAGGTTGAACTCCAGGCCCCTGGATGTAGAGACAAACACGACATTCACCCCGTTCTCATTTCTCAGTGCGGCGGCATTGGCGCCGCCGGCTATCGTCAATCCGCCGTCGACACCCGCATAATTGCCATTGAAGTCGTCTATATTGTTCAGGTTATATACCCTTCCGACTGCATCAATCCTGGATGCGCCAATGTCTAGAAACGAAAATCCCTGGATGTCGACCGGGTAGTCCATCCCCCGATAGGTTAACGTACCGCTGCCCCAACTAAAACCAAAAGCGAGTGCGAACGAATTTACCCGCAGTTTAAGGGTTGCATCGGGGAAGCTTTCCTCGGCCTGAGCCCCGATCGGTCCCAAACTAAAAATAACTGCCGTTACGAGTCCCAAGATCCATTTCATTTTCATTTGCACGCTCCTCTGTACGGGGTTTTGCCGATATGGTTATTCCGGAAGAATCAAACATTCGCAGTACATTCCATATATAGCTGCTGCCGAGATACAGGTCAAGTCGAATCTGGTAAAGGGAAAGTGAGCTGGGCTGTCTAACAGCCTGTTGGACTTAAAGAATCGCAGCGAAAAAGTGACTGGATGAGGGAGATTTTGAGGGTTTTGAAGGCCAATAGCTATTCTATTGGCTAAAAAAGCAGAAAAACATGAACCCGCCAGACGCTTTTGCAGCCGATTTCCTTTAAGTCCGACAGGCTGCCAGGCAGGTATTCTTGCGATTTTGTCTTACTGATGAGGCATCTTCCCGATGCATGCCGGTTCCCTCCGATACGCCTCAGCTCGGCCTGATATGCAGCATTCCAGGTAAGATCAATGGCGCCTGGTCCGCCATCCCCTACATGGACCTATCGGACAACGAACCGCTGGGAGACCCAGGCTTTGGCGCACTACATTGACTGTTGAATGGCGTAAGCACACAAAGCAATCAGCACCTGAGGAAAAAGCCCGAATCCGAGCATTGCCAGTCCGTTTGCGCTTATCAGCACCTTGACGTCGTTCTGCGGCACAATGAGTACATCGGTTTCAGGTTCATCGAAGTACATCAGTTTAACGATGCGCAAATAATAAAACACGCCGACCAGCGAAAGAAGTACCGCCACCACTGCCAACCAGATGTAACCTGCACTCAATACTGCCTGCAAGACCGACAGCTTGGCATAAATGCCCACCGTCGGAGGAATGCCGGCCATCGAGAACATCAGCAGCAGCATCATAAACGCATACCATGGGTTGCGCCGGTTGAGCCCCTTGAAGTCATCAAGCTTTTCAGCCTCGAATCCTTCGCGCGACAAGAGCATGATTATGCCAAATGTACCCAGCGTCATCAGCACATATACCACAACATAAAACATTGCCGCGCTGTAGCCATTTTCATCCGCAGCGAGGATGCCAAGCAACACGAACCCCATGTGCGAAATGGTCGAATACGCGAGCATACGCTTGATGTTGGTCTGGGCAATGGCGGCAAAATTGCCGACAACCATGGACATAACGGCGAGAATAATGAGCATTCCCTGCCAATCCGCCGACATCCCCCCCATTCCCTCCGCCAGCAAGCGCATGACGAAGCCGAACCCGGCCAATTTGGGCGCCGAACCGATAAACAACACCACGGCTGTCGGTGCGCCCTCGTAGACATCGGGAACCCACATATGAAACGGCACCGCGCTCAGCTTGAAACTGATGCCGGCGACAATGAATACAAGCCCCACCACCAGGACGGCATGATTGATTACGCCTGACTGTATTACTTCGGTTACGCGAATAATATTCAGGGAACCTGTCGAGCCATATATCATGGACATGCCATACAGCAGGAAACCCGAAGCCAGCGCTCCCAAGACGAAAAATTTGATTGCCGCCTCGGTAGATCCAGGCGAATTACGTCTCAACGCCACCATGGCATAGAGCGATAATGACTGGAGCTCCAGCCCCAGATAAAGGGTCAGGAAGTGACTGGCGGAGATCATGACCATCATGCCCAGCGTTGCAAATAGCGCCAGACTGAAAAACTCCCCGCTGAGCATGCCGCGTACGGCAATATAACTTCGCGAATACACCAGCACCGCGGATACGGTGATATACACCAGTATCTTCAGTATATCCGCCATCGCGTCGTCGACAAACATGCCGGAGAAGGTATAGACGACGCCGGGAGCGGAGGTGACGAACGAGATAAGCACGCAACCGAGCAACGCAATCTGCGCAAGCAAGTATGCGATATAGGGTTTTTTTTCGCCCCACGCAAGATCGGCCAATAGCACCACGCATACCATACCCAGTAGAAAAATCTCTGGATAGGCGGGTGCGAAATCAGGCTGCGTAAAATTCATTATCATCCTCAAACAAGCAACAAGCAGGCCACTTTATTTACACTACAATTTGCTGCGTCCGACATGCACAAGCAAATCATCGACCGTGGTATGCATCACTTCCATCAATGGCAATGGATAGAGACCCATTCCCAGTACCGCAACAGCTAGAATTGCTAATATCAGGATCTCCCGACCACCGATATCCTTCATCTCTTCCACGGCGGGATGTACGATTGCGCCGAATATGACGCGTTTATACATCCAGAGCGTATAAGCCGCTCCGGTGATCAGCGTGGTAGCTGCGAAAAATGCATACCAGAAGTTCACCTTCATGGCGCCCATGATGACCATGAATTCCCCGACGAAACCGCTGGTACCGGGCAATCCCGTATTCGCCATCGCAAAGAGCATGAAAAATGCGGCGAATACCGGCATTCTACTGGCCAACCCGCCGTAGTCGGCTATCTGGCGCGAATGCAGCCGGTCGTACATAACCCCTATGCATAGAAACATCGCAGCGGAAATAAAACCGTGCGAAATCATCTGCACCATCGCGCCTTCCAATCCATAGGCGTTGAACAGGAAAAAGCCAAGCGTGACAAATCCCATATGCGCAACAGATGAATAAGCGATGAGCTTTTTCATGTCCGCCTGTATCAGTGCGACGAGGCCGATATAGACGATCGCAATCAGCGATAATGCGATCATCATGCCGGCGAGATATTGGCTTGCATCCGGCACGATCGGCAGCGAAAAACGCAGGAAACCATAACCGCCCATTTTCAGCAGAATTGCCGCCAGTACAACCGAACCTCCCGTAGGCGCTTCCACGTGGGCATCTGGTAGCCAGGTGTGAACCGGCCACATCGGCACTTTTACCGCAAACGCCAGCGTGAAAGCGATAAATATCAGGATTTGCGGCATAAGCGGCAACGGCAGCTGGTGATAATCAAGTATTGAAAAGCTGCCTCCGGAAACCTGATAGAGGTAAATGAATGCCACCAGCATCAACAGCGAACCGAGCAGCGTATAAAGAAAAAACTTGATGGACGCATAGACGCGGTTGGGTCCTCCCCAGACACCGATGATCAGAAACATCGGAATCAGCGACGCTTCCCAGAAAACATAGAACAAAATCGCATCAAGCGACGAGAACACACCGTTGACGATGCCGGACATGATGAGAAACGCGGCCATATATTGAGATACGCGTTTACTTATCACCTGCCACCCCGCCATTACTACCAGTGGGGTCGTAAAGCAGTTGAGCAGAATCAATGGCATGGCAATGCCATCTACGCCGAGATGGTAATGAATATTGAAGCGCTCGATCCAGAGGCTATATTCGACGAACTGCATGCCGTTCGACAGCGGATCAAACTGTGTATAAAGCGGTATCGCAACCAGCAACCCCGCAACTGATCCGATGAGGGCAATCCATCTTGCCAGTTGCGCATTACGGTCGCCGCCGGTGGCGAGCACACCAACGCCGGCAAGAATAGGCAGCCAAATGATCAAGCTTAACAGGGGAAGACCGAACAGCATGTTTATTCCATTTTATCCATTAGCGCGCAGCGGATGAAGGGGCCGAAAACCCTCAATAATATTTTGTTATTTTATGACCCGGACAACCAGAAGCTCATCAATACAAATACGCCAACGATCATGGTGAATGCGTAATGGTAGATATAACCGGACTGGAAGCGGCGCATCAGCACTGCGGTTCCGGCTACCACCCGCGCCGTGCCGTTGACGAAAAATCCGTCAATCACTTTTACATCGCCGAATTTCCATAATCCCTTGCCAAGCCCCCGCGCACCGCCCGCAAAGAACCAGGAATAGAATTCGTCAATGAAATATTTACGCTCGAGCAGTATGGAAAACGGCCCGGCAGCGCTTTTTATTTTCCCTGGCAAATCGGTTCTCACCAGGTAAAAATACCATGCCGTCACGATTCCGCCGACAGAAAGCCAGAATGGTATGGTCGTTAGGGCATGGGTCATCATTGCCAATATGCCATGATATTCCAGCGACATTTTTGCCATTGCCTCGTGCTGCGGCATGATTTGTATGGTGCTGCCAAAATAATTCCCGAACAGGATGGGACCGATGAGCCAGCCTGCTCCGATGGAAGGTATGGCAAGGACAATGAGCGGTAGCGTCACGACCCAGGGCGATTCACGCAGATGCTCTTCGGTGTGATGATCCATTCGCGGCTTGCCATGGAACGTCATGAAAAGCAGACGGAAGGTGTAAAACGCGGTGACGAATACCGTTGTTACCCCACAGAAATAGGCGAAGCCGGCACCAGGGATCGTGGTGAAGTGTAATGCTTCGATGATGGAATCCTTGGAGAAAAAGCCGGATAAACCAGGCACGCCTGCGCTTGCCAGCGCAGCGATGAACATGGTCCAGTACGTAACGGGCATATATTTCTTCAGGCCGCCCATTTTCCGCATATCCTGCTCGTGATGCATGGCAATAATTACGGAACCCGCGCCCAAAAATAATACGGCCTTGAAAAAGGCATGGGTCAGCAGGTGGAAAACGCCTGCCGAGTAAGCCGATGCGCCGAGCGCCATGGTCATGTAACCCAATTGTGATAGGGTCGAATACGCCACGACACGCTTGATGTCGGTCTGCACAATTGCCACCATTGCCATGAATAGCGTCGTAATGCCGCCGATCACCAGCATCACTGACAATGCTGTTTCAGTTAACTCAAATAGCGGCGACATGCGCGCCACCATGAAAATTCCTGCCGTCACCATCGTGGCGGCATGAATCAATGCGGAAATAGGTGTTGGACCTTCCATCGAATCCGGCAGCCACACATGTAACGGAAACTGTGCGGATTTACCCATTGCGCCGACGAAGAGCAGAATACAGATGGCAGACAACAATTCCCATGATGCGCCTGGAATGATCTCGATTGTCTGCGTCGCGGCCTGTGGAGCCTGGGCGAATACAGCCGCATAGTCCAGTGTGCCGAAATACATCAGTACCAGAGCAATGCCGAGAAGAAAACCAAAATCCCCGACGCGATTAACCATGAAAGCTTTCAGGTTGGCATAAATTGCCGTTGGACGTGTATGCCAGAACCCGATAAGCAGATAAGAAACGAGTCCTACCGCTTCCCATCCAAAGAAAAGCTGGAGAAAGTTGTTGGACATCACCAGCATCAGCATGGAGAACGTGAAGAGCGAGATGTAGCTGAAAAAACGCTGATAACCGGGATCCTCGTGCATATAGCCAATGGTATAAATATGCACCATCAAGGAAACAAAACTCACCACAACCATCATCGTGGCGGAGAGCTGATCGATCAGGAAGCCGATTTCAAAGCGCGTATCGCCGGACGTCACCCAGGTATAAACGGCTCCGTCATAGATATTCCCCTTCATCACATCCAGAAAGATGGTAACGGACGCGGCGACGCAGACGAGCATCAGGGCAATCGTAATACGATGGCTCCAGGTTGGACCGATCAGGCGACCGAACAACCCGGCGATAAGAGCACCTGCCAGAGGCGCCAGGGGCGCCAATAGATATAATTTTTGCATCTCAGTCATGAAATTCAGTTTTTATTTTTTGAATCACCAAACACCTGAACCGGTTTCCCACTCGCAAAATTACCCTTTAAGTTTGTCCAGGTCGTCCACATTGATGGTGTGCAGACTACGGAACAGCACCACCAGAATCGCCAGGCCAATGGCGGATTCTGCCGCGGCCACCGTAAGGATGAAAAACACGAAAATCTGCCCTGCCGTGTCCTGGAGATAATACGAGAATGCGACAAAGTTCATGTTTACGGCCAGCAGCATCAGTTCGATCGCCATCAACAGGATGATTACATTTTTCCTGTTGAGGAAAATACCGACAATGCTGATGGCAAACAGGATCGCACCGAGAACCAGGTAATGGGATAACGAAACCAAACTGCGCCCCCTTTCAGGACAACGTCAAAACACAACCATGTAAATTAATTTTATTCTTTCTTTTCGGATGGCATCGACACCATACGGATCCGGTCTTCGCGCTTCACCGCTACCTGCTTTGCCACATCCATCGATTTGGTGCCGGTACGCTGCCTCAGCGTCAGTGCGATAGCGGCCACTATCGCCACCAGCAGAATGACAGCCGCCAGTTCGAACGCATAAACGTATTCCGTGTAAATCAAGCGTCCCAACTCTTTGGTATTACTGTAATCCGCAGCGCGCGCCGGCGGCGCCGGCATTTGATCGGCACCGAACTGCTTGCCCATCAATACTGCGGCCATCTCGATTGCCATCACCAATGCGAGGAATGCCCCAAACGGAAACCATTTCCAGAATCCTTCGCGCAGGTAATCAAGATTGATATCCAGCATCATCACGACAAACAGGAACAGCACCATGACTGCACCGACATACACCAATACCAGCGTGATGGCGAGAAACTCCGCCTCCAGCAACAACCACAACCCCGCGGAAGTAAAAAAAGCCAGCACCAATAGCAATGCGGAATGTACAGGGTTGCGTGCGGTGATGACGCCGAGGGCGGATGCCACCAGTACCACCGAAAAAAAATAAAAAATTATATCCGGAAAACTCATATGGGCATTTCTGTCAATTCGAAGCTATAGAGCGAACTCACGCAGGTTAACGAGACAAAGCCCCCTCTTTTCATTTTTTCCAACGAGGGGGTGTGAAATGAAACGGACAATCCGCATCTCCAAAATATGACTTGAAAAATGGCCCCGTGAATGTCACCACAAGATTTACCGGTAGCTCGCATCCGCTGCCCTATCCTTCGCTATCTGCTCCTCATACCGGTCCCCAACCGCCAGGAGCATCTGCTTGGTATAAATCAGATCTCCGCGTTTCTCTCCGTGGTACTCCAGGATACGGGTCTCGACAATGGAATCCACGGGACAGGATTCCTCGCAAAAACCGCAAAATATGCATTTTGTCAGGTCTATGTCATACCGCGTGGTTCGGCGCGTGCCGTCATCGCGCTGCTCGGATTCTATCGTAATCGCCAGTGCCGGACACACCGCCTCACACAGCTTGCAGGCGATACAACGTTCTTCCCCGTTTGGATATCGTCTGAGCGCATGCAAACCCCTGAACCTGGGAGACTGGGGTGTTTTCTCCTCCGGGAAGTGCACGGTGATTTTACGCGCGAACATATATCTCCCGGTTAGCATCATCCCCTTGAGCAGTTCGAACAACAGGAAGGTACGGAAAAAATCCTTGATACGATTCATGGCTTTCTCCTCTCTCAGTGGAACCACAAATTAAGGGGAAACACGTTCCGGATCGACGGCGGGAATTGCATCACCAAACCTATCACCAGTATCCAGACAAGCGTAATCGGAATGAACACTTTCCAGCCCAGGCGCATAATCTGATCATAGCGGTAGCGAGGAAACGTGGCGCGGAACCAGAGAAAACAAAACAATAAAGATCCTATTTTCAATAGGAGCCATATGAAACCGGGAATCAGCGTAAATGGCGCAATATTGACCGGCGGCAGCCAGCCACCCAAAAATATGATAGCGGCGAGGGTAGCCACCAGAATCATATTGGAGTATTCCGCCAGAAAAAATACCGTGAAAGCCATGCCGGAATACTCGACATGGAACCCGGCTACAATTTCAGACTCACCCTCGGCCACATCGAAAGGTGCGCGATTGGTTTCCGCGACACCGGAAATAAAATACACCAGAAACATGGGAAACAAGGGAATGAAGTACCAATTAAGTAAACTGCCACCCTGCTGACCCATGACGATGTCCCCGAGATTCAGGCTCTGCGACATCATCAGTACACAGACCAATGCAAAACCCATGGCCAGCTCATACGATACTACCTGCGCCGCGGAGCGCATCGCGCCGAGGAACGCATATTTGGAGTTGGACGCCCAACCCGCAATGATAACCCCATAAACGCCCATGGAAGTCATGGCCAAAATGTAAAGCAACCCTGCATTGATGTCCGCCAACACCACCTCCGGAGAAAATGGCACTACCGCCCAGGCTGCCAATGCGGGTGCGAATGTCAACACCGGCGCGAGCACAAACAGAACCTTGTTTGCACCGCTGGGAATGATGATTTCTTTCATCACTGCCTTAACCGCGTCAGCAATGGGCTGTGCCCAACCGCCCAGCCAGGGAATGCCAAAGAATGTCACCCGGTTGGGGCCGACACGCATCTGCATGAAGGCGATAATCTTGCGCTCAGCAAAAGTAAGGTAAGCGACGGCGAGCAGCAATGGCAGCACGATGGCGAAAATCAACAGCACGTCCTTCGCCACGACGTACAAGGCTGGGCCCCACTCCGGACCGAAAAAATTCCCGAATAATTGTTGTGCGTATTCCATCAAATTACCCTGACTTCTTCCATCACAATTTTTCCACCGCGATTTCGCCGAACATGCCGCCTAACGCTGCAGTCAGAGGATGAGCGGAAGCCAGGCGCACGCAATTGGCAGGCAATTTATCGTCCCGGGCTGCGGGCAGCTCGAGCTCGCCTTCTCCCTGTCTCAGCCTGACATTGTCTCCGTCTTGTATGCCAAGCCTGCCCATGAGATCACCCGGCATCCATGCCACCGGTGCGGCTGCGTCGCGCGTGCGCTGCAGCGACTCGGCACGCCGCACGATGGGATCGGCCTGGTATATCGGTACCTCTCCGATACGCTGTATTCCGCTGCCGGTCGATTCGCCTGACGACCCAATGTCATCCAGGGAAAAACTCTTCAGATGATTATCCAAACGAGCGCTGACGTCGCTTGAGCCAGACAGGATCTCCGCACGCACTTGCTCGGGCGTTTCATAATCAAAACCATCGACCTCCAGCATATTGCCCAACACCCGCAAGATCTTCCAGGCTGGACGCGTTTCCCCGAGCGGCGCCACCACGCCATTAAAGCTTTGCACCCGGCCCTCGATATTGATGAACGTACCCGACGTTTCGGTGAACGGCGCGCCGGGAAGCAATACATCGGCATACTTTCCCTGAAGGATGGCATGGCTTTTGTATGCGGTTATCATCACAACCAGCTCCGCCGCTTCCAGCGTTTTCACGGCTTGCCGAGGGTCGTAGCTATCCAGCTCCGGTTCCAGGTTCATCAGGATGTAAGCCCGGCACGGTTCGGCCTTGATGGCTGCAGGGCCGCCAACGCTCATCCCCAGCATTTGCGAAGCATTCAGGCTTCCCATTCCCGATTGAGCGTCAGCTGACCCTGCCGGCGCATCATTGGCCGGAATTGCGCCGGCAATATAAGCACCGACACTGTTGGCGGCCTCGCCTAATACACCGAATCGCGCGTCGGTAATTTGCGCGAGATGCTGTGCCAGCGTATGAATATCCGTATATTGCGGATGATGTTGAGCCAGGTTGCCGAGGAATATTGCCGCGGGCTTGTTATTGATGAGGCTTGTAGCCATCGCACGCGCGGTATCGCTGACGCTGATTGCCGCCAGCGCATTTTCTACCTTGGCAGGAATTTTCTCTCCGGTCGACTCGGCTGCGGCTTTGAGGACCTGCGCCAGCATCGCTGCCATTGCAGCGGGCGCGACGATAGCGCGATTCGCTATGCTGGTAAATAGATCATCGTCCACCGGATTGATCAGGTTCAATTGCGCACCCTGCTTTACCGACTGGCGCAAACGCTGCGCGAGCAACGGGTGATCCTTGCGCAGGGTGCTGCCAATGATAAGCGCTGACTTCAGTTGGGAAACTTCCGCGATGCTCATCCCGAGCCAGGGAATCCCCTGCGAACGATCCGCACGAAAGTCGGATTGGCGCAGACGGTGATCCACATTCCCGCTGCCCAGTCCTCTAGCCAGCTTCTGAAGCAGGTAGAGTTCCTCCAGCGTGCTGTGAGGAGAACCCAGCGCACCGATACTCTGCGCTCCATATTTTTCTTTTGCGGCTTTCAACTCATTGGCCGCGAATTCAAGCGCGGTCTGCCAGTCGCATTCCTGCCAATGGTCGCCGCGCCTTATCATCGGCTTGCGTAGACGCTCTTCCGAGTTTAATCCCTCATAGGAGAAACGATCTTTATCCGATAGCCAACACTCGTTGATTGCCTCATTTTCGCGCGGCAATACCCGCATCACACGGTTCTGTTTCACCTGGACCACCAGGTTGGAGCCGAGGCCGCAGTGCGGACTCACGGATTTCCTGCGAGATAACTCCCAGGTGCGTGCGGAATAGCGGAATGGCTTACTGACCAGCGCCCCTACCGGGCAAAGATCGATCATGTTGCCCGACAACTCCGAGTCCACCGTGCTTCCCACAAACGACAGGATCTCGGCATGCTCACCGCGGCCCGCCATGCCCAACTCCATGATGCCTGCAATTTCCTGGCCGAAGCGTACGCAACGGGTGCAATGGATACAGCGGGTCATATCGGTGGAAATCAGCGGACCCAGATTTTTATTCGCCACTACCCGCTTGGCCTCCGTGTAGCGTGACGAACTCGCGCCATAGCCCACCGCCAGGTCTTGCAATTGGCATTCACCGCCCTGGTCGCAAATGGGGCAATCCAGCGGATGATTGATGAGCAGGAACTCCATCACGCCTTTTTGCGCTGTCACCGCCTGTCCGGAGTGGGTTGAAACCTTCATGCCTTCCATCGCAGGGGTCGCGCAAGCGGGCAAGGGCTTGGGCGCTTTCTCCACTTGCACCAGGCACATGCGGCAATTGGCGGCAATGGAAAGCTTCTTGTGATAGCAGAAATGAGGAATGTATATACCCAGCTGATTGGCGCCGTCCATGACGGTGCCATTCTTGGGCACGGATACCGGTTTACCGTCGATTTCGAAATTGATCATGGGATAGATACTCCGCTCGGCTTAACGAGTAGATGCAGAAAGATGAGCTCATCGCCTTCATCCATGCCATTCCCCAACCGGGCTATACCAGACATTTCTTGTGCTCGATATGGTAGGCAAACTCGTCGCGAAAATGCTGAATCATGGCTCGCACCGGCATGGCGGCGGCATCACCCAATGCGCAAATGGTGCGTCCCTGGATATTATCGGCAACATTATTGAGCAGATCGAGATCCTCCATCCGCCCCTTGCCGGTTTCGATACGATGCACGACACGATAGAGCCAGCCAGTGCCTTCCCGGCAAGGCGTGCATTGGCCGCAGGATTCTTCAAAATAGAAGTATGACAGCCGCTCCAGCGCCTTCACCATGCAGGTCGTGTCATCCATGATGATGACCGCACCCGAGCCCAGCATGGATCCTGCCTTGGCAATGGAGTCATAATCCATGTCCGTCTGCATCATGATATCGCCCGGCAACACCGGCATGGATGAGCCACCGGGAATACAACCCTTCAGCTTCCGCCCGCCCCGCATGCCGCCCGCCATCTCCAGCAATGTTGCGAATGGCGTACCCATGGGCACCTCGTAATTGCCCGGCTTGTTGACATGGCCGGAAACGGAGAAAATCTTGGTGCCGCCGTTGTTGGGCTTACCCAGCTGTAAAAACTTTTCGCCCCCGTTGCGAATGATCCAGGGCACCGAGGCAAATGTCTCGGTGTTGTTGATGGTGGTAGGCTTGCCATAGAGGCCGAAGCTTGCGGGAAATGGCGGCTTGAAGCGCGGCTGGCCTTTCTTGCCCTCCAAAGACTCCAGCAGCGCCGTTTCCTCGCCGCAGATATAGGCGCCGTAACCATGATGGTTGTATAACTGGAAACTGAAATCGGAACCGAGAATATTATTCCCCAGCAATCCCGCCTCTCGCGCTTCATCCACCGCCTCTTCCATGCGCTCGTAGGTGTCCCATATTTCGCCATGGATATAGTTGTAACCGGTCTTGATGCCCATCGCATAGGCACCGATCATCATGCCTTCGATCAGGATGTGCGGGTTGTGACGCATGATGTCGCGATCCTTGAAGGTGCCCGGTTCACCTTCATCCGAATTGCACACCAGGTACTTGTCGCCCTCGTACTGCTTGGGCATGAAGCTCCATTTCAGTCCGGTCGGAAAACCCGCACCGCCGCGGCCGCGCAGGGCCGATTTCTTGACTTCCTCGATGACTTTTTCAGGCGGTATCTTTTCGTTCAGAATTTTTCTCAGCGCGGCATAACCCTCGCGCTGCTCATAGCTCCGGAGCCGCCAGTTGTCAGGATCGGATGGATGCACCCCGGCCAGCAGTATCTGCGTAGTCTGGGTCATTTGCTCAACTCCTCCAGCAATTGATCGATCATATCGTCGGACATGAAACTGCACATGCGTTTGTTATTGACCAGCAGCACGGGCGCATCCCCGCACGCCCCCATACATTCGCCTTCTTTCAGCGTGAATTTTCCGTCGACACTCGTTTCATTGAAACCAATGCCCAGTTTTTTCTGGATATGCGCTACCGCTTCATTGGCACCGGACAGAGCGCAAGGAAGATTCGTGCAAATAGTGATCTTGCATTTTCCCAGCGGCTGCAAATTGTACATGTTGTAAAACGTCGCCACTTCATATACCGCAATCGGTGGCATTCCAAGATAACGGGCGACGAAGTCCATTGTTTCGGTAGCAAGCCACCCTTTCTCATCCTGGGCGATGGCAAGCGCCGACATCACCGCCGATTGTTTTTGATCGGAGGGATACTTGGTAAGCTCGTGGTCGATTTTTTTTATGGACTCGGCGCTTAACATCTTGATAACTGTTTAACTGTCTGTGATGTCATCTGTCTATTTCGCCAAATACAATGTCCTGCGTCCCGATGATGGCTACAACGTCGGCGATCATATGCTCGCGCGCCATTTCATCCAGCGCTGCCAGATGGGCAAAGCCCGGTGCGCGGATTTTCAGGCGATAAGGCATATTGGCGCCATCCGAAACCAGATAAATACCGAATTCGCCTTTAGGATGTTCGATCGCCGCGTAGGTTTCGCCCGGCGGCACGTGGAAGCCCTCGGTAAAAAGCTTGAAATGATGGATCAATTCTTCCATATTCTGTTTCATTTCAACGCGGGCGGGCGGCGCAACCTTATGGTTATCGGTTATTACCGGGCCCGGGTTCTTGCGCAGCCAATCGACACATTGCTTGATGATGCGGTTGGACTGGCGGAATTCCTCGATTCGGACCAGGTAGCGATCATAGCAATCGCCGTTGACCCCTACCGGTATGTCAAAATCCATGCGGTCATAAACTTCATACGGCTGTTTTTTCCGCAAATCCCATTCCACACCGGAACCCCGCAGCATCGGACCGGTAAAGCCCAACGCTTTGGCACGCTCCGGCGAGACTACACCAATTCCAACGAGTCGCTGTTTCCAGATCCGGTTGTCGGTAAGCAAAGTTTCATACTCATCCACATAGGTAGGAAACCGGTTGGTAAAGTCTTCGATAAAATCCAGCAACGAACCGCTACGATTTTCATTGAGCACCCTGGTGCTTTTTTCGTCATGGATTTTCGATGCCTTGTACTGCGCCATGGATTCCGGAAGATCTCGATAGACGCCACCGGGACGGTAATAAGCCGCGTGCAGTCTGGCTCCCGAAACCGCTTCGTAACAATCCATCAGGTCTTCCCGGTCGCGGAAAGCATAGAGAAACACCGTCATCGCACCCACGTCCAGCGCATGAGCGCCCAGCCATAAAAGATGGTTGAGTATTCGGGTAATTTCATCGAACATCACGCGAATATATTGCGCACGCGCGGGCACCTCGAGCTGAAGCAGTTTCTCGATAGCCATCACGTAGGCGTGTTCATTGCACATCATGGAGACGTAATCCAGCCGATCCATATACGGCACCGATTGAATATAAGTCTTATATTCAGCCAGCTTTTCGGTCGCGCGATGAAGAAGCCCGATGTGCGGATCCGCCCGTTGAACGACTTCGCCGTCCAGCTCCAGCACCAGGCGCAGCACGCCATGCGCCGCAGGATGCTGGGGGCCGAAGTTCATGGTGTAGTTACGTATCTCAGCCATGCTTCACTCGCTCTCTCCGTAATGCTCTTCGCGGATGACTCGCGGTACTATCTGGCGCGGCTCTATACTGACGGGCTGATAGATCACGCGTTGCTGGTCGGGGTCGTAGCGCATCTCGACATTTCCGCTCAGGGGAAAATCCTTGCGAAACGGACTGCCGATAAAACCGTAGTCGGTGAGAATACGCCGCAAATCCGGATGACCCGTGAAAACGATGCCGTACAGATCGAATGCCTCACGCTCAAACCAGTTTACCGATGGCCATATATTTATTACCGAATCCAATACCGGAAATTCATCGTCATCGGCGAATATCCTGATTCTCAATCTGTGGTTATGCCTGATGGAAAGCAAATGATAGATGGCAGCAAACCGTTTATCCATCCGGTCGCTTGTGGAGCCAAATTCCGCACCATAGGTTGAATAGTCCATGCCACACAGATCAATGAGCATTTCAAAATCCAGCTCGGGATGATCGCGCAGCGTTTCCATCGTCCACAACAAGTCCGCCTGACGCACCGAAATGGTGAGCTCGCCTAATCGCTCGCTGGCGCTGACAAGTTTATCGGCCAACACATCCTTGAGGCGAAGAGAGAGCGTTTCCAAACGAGAGGACGACATATATGACTCAGCGCGCGATGGTATTGGTGCGGTGTATCTTATTCTGCAGCTGAATAATGCCGTAGAGCAGAGCTTCCGCTGTCGGTGGGCAACCGGGAACATAGATATCGACCGGCACAATCCGGTCGCAACCGCGAACGACGGAGTAGGAGTAATGATAATAACCACCGCCGTTGGCGCAGGAACCCATGGAGATTACCCAGCGGGGCTCCGCCATCTGGTCGTACACCTTACGCAGTGCAGGCGCCATTTTATTGCACAACGTACCCGCAACGATCATTACGTCCGATTGACGGGGACTTGGGCGGAATACGATACCGAACCGGTCGAGATCGTAACGTGAGGCCCCGGCCTGCATCATTTCCACCGCACAGCACGCAAGACCGAAGGTCATCGGCCACATCGATCCGGTACGCCCCCAATTGATAACCGAATCCAGGCTTGTGGTAACAAAACCCTTTTCCATCGCACCGTTGTTAGCGCTCATCATCTAATCCCACTCCAACGCACCTTTGTTCCATTCGTAAATAAAGCCAACAACAAGAATGCCGAGAAAAACCATCATTGCGATAAAACCGAATAGACCAATCTCATTCAATACCACCGCCCATGGAAACAGGAATGCGATCTCCAGATCGAACAGGATGAACAGGATGGCCACGAGATAATAACGCACGTCGAATTTCATGCGCGCATCTTCAAAAGCTTCGAAGCCGCATTCATAGGGAGACAGTTTCTCGCTGTCCGGACGATTGGGCGCAAACAACCAGCCAAGCGTCATCGCCAGAATGCCGACAACAAGGCCAATCAGGATAAATAGCAGAATGGGAAAGTAATTTTCAAGCATATGTAATCAAAAGTTAGGACCGGAACAGGTAGCCTTCATATGCCTGGCCTGATTCTCAGCCTTATTACATCAGATGGTGCCGACGGCGAGACTCGAACTCGCACAGCTTTCGCCACCGCCCCCTCAAGACGGCGTGTCTACCAATTTCACCACGTCGGCAGCCTGCTTGAGCCCTAATCTAAAGCCTAACCTGATTAGAACCCAATTTCAGCCAATTGTTCAATTAGCTCATCATTAAAATTATTCCGGGATTTCGATCGCCTTGGAAGGCACTCCTTCATCCACGGGCTTTACCGGAGCCTCCTCGACCGGCTTGACTGATCGAGCCGGGATCGCTTTATCCATGACCCCACCCGCTTCGGTCTTATGGCTGGAAAGATAGGTAAGCCCGAGGCTGGTAATAAAAAAAACCGCTGCCAACACGCCGGTTGTCCTGCTGAGGAAATTTGCTGAACCGCTGGCGCCAAACAAACTTCCTGATGAGCCGCTGCCAAACGCAGCACCCATATCGGCACCCTTACCGTGTTGCAGCAGAACCAGCACGATTACGCTGACAGCCGACAAGAGGTGCAGTATCCAGATGATTGTTTCCAAAACCTACTCCAAAATGAGTTAATTTTTTGCCGCGTCGCAGATGGCGATGAATTCGTCGGCAACAAGCGATGCGCCGCCGATCAACCCACCATCGATGTCGGGCATGGCGAATAGCTCAGCGGCATTATTCGCCTTTGCGCTACCGCCATAAAGAATCTGTAGACCAGTGGCCACTTCGGAATTATTGGCGGCAATTCTACCGCGAATAAACGCATGTACTTCCTGGGCCTGCTCCGGCGTAGCCGTTTTACCTGTACCGATGGCCCATACCGGCTCATAAGCCAGTACCGACTTGGCAAGCGCATCAATACCCACCAATTCGATTATTGCATCCAGTTGCTCCGCCACAACTTGCTCGGTAATGGCAGCTTCACGCTGATCAAGGGTTTCGCCAACGCATAAAACGGGTGTCAAGCCAACCGACTGAGCCGCCCGAAACTTGAGTGCCACGGTATGGCTATCCTCACCATACAAGGCTCGCCGTTCCGAGTGACCCACGATTACGTAGCGGCAGCCGAAATCCATCAGCATAGCCGCTGAAACTTCACCCGTGTAAGCGCCCTTGTCATATTGGCTCACGTTCTGGGCGCCCCAGCGAACATGCGTCGCCTGCAATATCGATTGTGCCTGCGACAGATAAGGATAAGGCACACACACGGCCAAACTGGTCCCGTTCATCCCTTCGGTTCCAGCGATCACCGCATTCAGCAAATCCCGGTTCTGCACCGTCCCGCCATGCATTTTCCAGTTACCCACAACCAACTTTGAACGCATAGCCATAGGAACCCGCCTTTGAACTGGAAAGCTGCGAATGTTACCCGTGAATGCATACGGGGTCAATCACGAGGCGAACAATATCACAGGGTACAAAAGCAAGAAATTTGCGAAAACGGCACGGATGAGGCGGAAAGAATAAAATGAGGGCGCACCATGGCGGCTGTTCATAGGTGCGCGAGGCCGCAGTTATCGGTCATACGGCAAAAGCGACTGATAGACCCATTCCCGATCTATCCGAAACGTCCCGTAATGTAATCTTCCGTCTGCTTGTTTTTTGGTTTGATGAAAATCGTGTCAGTAACGTCGAACTCGATAAGCTCGCCCAAATACATATAAGCGGTGTAGTCCGATACGCGTGCCGCCTGCTGCATATTGTGCGTCACGATAAGGATCGTAACCTTATCCTTCAGATCGGCAATGAGCTCTTCTATGTTGGCTGTGGCAATTGGGTCAAGTGCAGAAGTGGGCTCGTCGAATAGCAGGATTTCGGGATCGGTTGCAAGTGCGCGGGCAATGCACAAACGTTGCTGCTGGCCGCCCGAAAGGTTGTAGGCAAGCTGATTCAAACGATCTTTTACTTCACCCCAAAGCGCGGCGCCGCGCAACGCTTCTTCAACTTTCTCGTCCAGTATGGCACGCTGCCGGACACCTCGCACGCGCAAGCCATACGCAACGTTCTCGTAGATGGATTTGGGAAACGGATTGGGTTTCTGAAATACCATGCTGATGCGCATCCGTACTTCAATCGGATCCACGCTACGCGAAAGAATATTGACGTTGTCCGGATGCAGAATAATATCGCCCACATAACGATTGCCGGGGTAGAGATCGTGCATACGGTTGAAACAGCGCAGAAAGGTGGATTTACCGCATCCCGATGGGCCGATCAATGCGGTTACCTGCTTTTCATGCAACACCATGTTAATGTTTTTAAGCGCGGAGAAGGCGCCATAATAAAAACTCAGGTTTCTGACTTCAGATTTGTACCGAACAGGCGCGGCATCCAATCCGAGATGCTCGACCGCTGAATTTTCTACCATTTCAGGTTCTTGCGCATACGATAGCGCAGATAGATGGCTATCGCATTCATGGCAAGGGTCATCACCACCAGTACCAGCCCCGCGGCTGCCGCATTGGCCTGAAACTCTTCCTCAGGCCGGGAGACCCAATTGAACATCTGGATGGGCATCACCGTGAACGGGGCCATCAGCCAATCGAAAGATAGAAAAGGGAATTCATCTTTAATGGGAGATGGCGGCAAAAACGCGATAAATGTCAACGCCCCAATGGTGATGATCGGCGCGGTTTCCCCAATTGCACGAGCCAGACCGATAATAACGCCAGTTAAAATACCGGCAGCGGAATAAGGAAGCAGATGATCAGACACCGTCTGCCATTTGGTCGCCCCGAGAGCATAAGCACCCTCCCGGATGACCAGTGGAATGGCGCGTATGGCCTCCCGCGTCGCCACGATGACTACCGGCAAGATCAGCAACGCCAACGCGAGGCCAGCTGAAAGAATGCTTTGGCCAAACCCGAATTGATGTACAAACAGACCTAATGCCAGCAGCCCGTAAATAATGGACGGAACGCCGGCGAGGTTGGTAACGTTGATTTCAATGATCTCGGTAATAATATTTTTGGACGCATACTCTTCCAGATAAATTCCAGCGCCGATACCCATCGGCACGGCCGCCATCGCGGTCACCAGCATGACCAGAATGGTGCCAACCCAGGCGGAAAGTATACCCGCCGACCCGGGGCGGCGGGATGGGAAGGAAGTAAAAAAATCCCAGGACAAACGCGGCATCCCCTCAATAAGCATATGAGCGAATAACGCCATGAATGTAAGTACCGCAATCATCAGTGCCAACACACCGACAATCATGAAAATCAAATCCCACAGCTTATGGCGTGCAATGATCGTGCGGATTTCGCTCAGATCTTTATCGTCTCTCATCCAGGGATTCCAGGAAAGAACGAAGCATGCTCATCAGAAAGCCCCGAGACTGAACAGCCGGAAAGGTAGGGAAGAGTCATTTTGTCAAGTAGCAATAGGATCAGCAATCGCGCTGATTTTAATACACTTCGCGATAACGCTTACGCAGAACATGCCCGATGATATTGAACGTCAATGTCAATAGCAATAATGTAAGACCAGCGGCAAAAATAGTTTGATAGCCAATGCTGCCGTGAGGCAGGTCACCCAGGCTTACCTGTACGATGTAGGCGGTAATGGTAGCTGCGGGTTCCATTGGATTCCAAGTCAGATTGGGTTGCATGCCGGCGGCTATCGCCACCACCATCGTTTCACCCACAGCACGGGAGATACCAAGTATATAAGCAGCGGCTATGCCCGAAAACGCGGCAGGCATCACCACCCTTATCGCCGTCTGGAACTTCGTGGCTCCCATCGCGTAGGAGCCTTCCCGCAAATGCATGGGCACGGAACGCATGGCATCTTCAGCCATGGAGCTTACATAGGGGATAATCATGATGCCCATCACCAATCCGGCGGAAAGAAGACTGAAACCAGGCAAATCCGGAAAAATCTTCTGTAGCAGGGGCGTTACGAATAGTAATGCGAAATAACCATACACGACAGTTGGAACACCGCCCAGCAACTCGAGAAATGGCTTGGCAACTTCACGTACGGCAAAAGGTGCGAATTCGGAAAGATATATGGCAGTGATAGTGCCCAGGGGGATGGCAACCAGGAGCGCCACGCCGGAACTTACCACAGTACCGGATATGAGCGGGAGGATGCCGTAATGTGCATCGTCAAACAGTGGCGTCCATTGGGTATCGGTCAGAAATTTCCAAAGCGGGACGTGTTCGAAAAATACAAATGATTCCTTTACCAGCATCACCACAATGGCAACGGTAATCGCGACCGAAACAAATGCCATCAGAAACAGTAGCACTTCAATAAAGCGCTCGCCCAGATGACGGCGATAGCTATACCCGAGTCTTTTGGGGTGGGTGATTTCGTCGGGAGGGTGTGCTGTCGCAGGCAACTGCATTTTAAAAGGGGCGATCCTTGGGCAGGGCTACATATTACGATGGGTATATTACAGTTTCGTGACACATCGGAACAGTGCCAAAAGGCGTCGGCAATCCTTTCCACCATTTCAACCTCAATCCGGTAGTCGATTGACCGCTTATTTTTCAGCTGTTTGTCAGCTCATTTGTCACCGAGCGTTATCACCATCCAGCCCGGAAATCCTATCGGGCTTTCATCGAATCCTGTCCGGGAAAGCGGCACTATTGCTCGATACAAGTAAAACCGCTGCTCCCTCGCGTGAACGCGGGAAACAGCGGTTCGGGTGAATGGATGAGGTGTGCCAGATGCTGTAGCTATAGCCGGAGCCGGTGTGATCCGACTCACTCCTCCTCATCCTCCTCGTCGTCATCCTTCTTTTCGGGTTTGAGGACCAGTTTGCCCTGTTTCTTGCTCTCGTTCAAGTCGGTCTCGGG
>NZ_FMUF01000042.1:0-3080 GCF_900100985.1 Nitrosospira sp. Nsp1 | reverse complement strand
GCTTATTGAACTTGCCGCTCTCGCTTTCCCGCGCCACGGTGCGAAACCAGCCGAACAGCATGTAGAAGAGTATGGCAAAACCCAATGTCAGCATCGCGTAGCCCACCGGCATCTTGTTGACCGAGAACGCCGCGCCAAACCCCATGAAAAACAATGCTATCGACCCGGTCATAGGCCAGGTCGATGGCGCTGGAACGTAATAATTGCTTCCTTCCTGGCTCATGCTCTTTCTCCTGCTTGTAATTGATTAATTTTCTATGTCACAAACTTAACTAGCAACACCAAGGCTAATACAAACACCGCGGCACCAATAATTCCCCCGATTACCACCTGCGCCGGAGTCAACGAACTTGCATCCATTTCGAGATCGCTTTTTTTGCGAACACCGAAGAAAGCCCAGGATACTGCCTTTGCAACCTGCAAAAAAGTCGCCTTTTTCGGTTTTGTGCTGTCGTCCTTCAACCTTTATCGACTTCGCTTTTCGTATTCGCAGCCTGGTCGACTCCAATTTCAAAAAAGGTGTACGAAATAGTAACGGTATTCACATCTGTTGGAAGTCCAGGTTCTATCATAAATTGAACCGGCATCTGCCGTGTCTCATTGGGCTTCATTACCTGTTTGCTGAAACAGAAGCACTCAAGTTTCTTCAGATGTTTGACCAGCAGCATCGGACTGTAGCTGGGTATCGCCTGACCGCTGATTTCCCGATTGGAGTTATTTGTAACTTCGTACATTACCTCCACCAATTCGCCGGGATGTACACGCAGACTGGATTGCAGGGATTTGAACTGCCAAGGCAGCCCACGTGTATTGGCGTCTAGTTCGACCGTTACCCAACGGGCGGTATCTACTTGCGAGTTCTCCGTAAGCGTATCCGCCTGCAAAAGATTATTGAGTCCCGTCACGTCGCAAATCTTCTCGTAAAACGGAACCAACGCGAAGCCGAAAACGAACATGACCACTGAAAAAATCAGTAGCTTCTTCATTATTACGGTATTTGCTTGGATTACGCTCATTGCCAGTTTTTTACGATAACCGTTACAAAAATAGCTACGGCGATTGCCAGCAGAAACAGCGCTGTTCTAATTGCCCCGCGCCTTCTCTCTGCATTGTTCGTCACGTTCCGCTCCTGTTCCTACTTGATGACCGGCGGCGTTACAAAGCTATGGTATGGCGCAGGGGACGGCAATGTCCACTCCAGCGAGGTCGCACCTTCCCAAGGTTTTGCCGGCGCTTTTGCACCTCCACGAATGCACTTCAGCACTACGTAAAGGAACAGTAACTGGCTAAGGCCGAAACCAAATGCGCCTATGCTGGAAATCATGTTGAAATCGGCGAATTGGAGTGCGTAGTCGGGAATACGACGCGGCATGCCCGCCAACCCCAGGAAATGCTGCACAAAGAATGTGAGGTTGAAAAAGATCATCGACAACCAGAAATGCCATTTACCCAGCGTCTCGTCGTACATATGCCCGGTCCATTTCGGCAGCCAGTAATAGGCTCCGCCGAATATTCCGAACAGCGCACCCGATACCAGCACATAGTGGAAGTGTGCAATCACATAGTAGGTGTCCTGTACCTGGACATCGATCGGCACGATCGCACACACGACTCCGCTGAACCCACCAAGAGTGAACAGAAAAACGAAGCCAATGGCGAAAAGCATGGGTGTTTCGAAGGTCATGGAACCGCGCCACATGGTGGCGGTCCAGTTGAACACTTTCACGCCGGTCGGAACTGCGATCAGCATGGTGGCGTACATGAAAAACAGCTGTCCGGTCACCGGCATGCCGGCGGTGAACATGTGATGAGCCCAAACGATGCAGGACAGGATGGCGATCGAGGCGGTGGCATACACCATCGAGGAATAGCCGAATAACGGCTTGCGCGCAAAGGCCGGGATAATTTCGGAGACGATGCCGAATGCCGGCAATATCATGATGTACACCTCGGGGTGGCCGAAGAACCAGAAGATATGCTGGAACATCACCGGATCACCGCCGCCTGCTGCATTGAAGAAGTTGGTGCCGAAGTTGCGATCCGTCAGCAGCATGGTAACCGCCCCCGCCAGCACCGGCATCACCAGAACCAGAAGGTAGGCGGTGATGAGCCAGGTCCATACGAACATCGGCATTTTCATCAATGTCATGCCAGGCGCCCGCATGTTGAGGATGGTCGTGATGATGTTGATTGACCCCATGATGGACGAAGCGCCCATGATATGGATGGCGAAAATCGCCATGTCCATGCCCATGCCCATCTGTACCGACAGCGGCGGATAAATCGTCCAACCACCGGCAGGCGCGCCGCCCGGCACGAAGAACGAGGTCAGCAGCAACAACGCCGCCGGGGGCAATAGCCAGAAACTCCAGTTGTTCATGCGCGCAAAAGCCATGTCGGGCGCCCCGATCATCATCGGCACCTGCCAATTGGCAAAGCCGACGAACGCCGGCATGATGGCCCCGAATATCATTATCAGGCCGTGCATGGTCGTCAACTGGTTAAAAAACTCCGGATTGACGATCTGTATGCCGGGCTGGAAGAGCTCGGCGCGGATAGTCAGCGCCATCACGCCCCCGGTCAGGAACATCAGAAAACTGAACCACAGATACATCGTGCCGATGTCTTTGTGGTTAGTGGTCATCAACCAGCGCATCATGCCGCTGGGATGATGATCGTGAGCGTCGTGTGCGTCGTGCGGAACGTCGTGATCGTGTACTGCTGCCATGGTGTCCTCCTTGATGCTATTTTCTGAACTGGTTGATTTCCGATGGCTGCACCACGTCTCCTGCGGTATTCCCCCAGGCATTACGTTCGTAGGTGACCACCGCCGCGATTTGTACATCCGACAGGTGCTTGAATGCAGCCATTGCCGTGCCGGTCTTGCCATTCATGACAATGTCGACATGGCCGGCCTTGGGACCGTTGGCGATCTTCGAGCCGTCCAGCGCGGCAAAGGTCCCGGGTATGCCCTGGCCATTGGCCTGATGGCAGGCAACACAGTTGGCGGCATAGACTTTCTCGCCTTCGGCTTTCAGTTCTTCCGCCGTAAATACTTTGTTCACGTCCTCGGTCGCCGC
>NZ_FMUF01000038.1:0-6324 GCF_900100985.1 Nitrosospira sp. Nsp1 | reverse complement strand
CCATTTCTCTGCTCCATATCAAAGTCCCGCAGGGACCATCAAAAGGTAGCAGATTTTCCACTTATGGATTTGTTCAAATTCTTGGGGCCACTTCTCATGCTTCCGGCACTCTATCGCAGCTTTGAAGAATGGCGTAAACCCGGGACAATTCCATGAAAGAGATTCGCGCTTATATTCAGCCATTCATGTTATCCAAAGTCACCCAGGCGTTACTTGAAATACCTGGTTTCCCGGGTATGAGCGTATCCGATTGCGAAGGGTTCGATGGAGACAGTCATGGACGGAGATTTCACGCCGTACATACCAAAAAAGCGCATTGAAGTGTTTGCGTCTGATGAATTGGTGGAAATTATTTTTGATACCCTGATGGTGACAGCGAATACGCATCAGCATGGTGCGGGGAAAATTTATGTCATCGACGTGAGCAAATGCGGAAAGATAAATACCGGGGGGCGCAAAGATGAACAAGTCCCCGAGACCCCCGAATAAGCATCGTGCGGCGTTTTAACGCGAACTTTTAATCAGACGGCCGGGAGCCTGCTCGTTAGCCCGCGATCCAGTCAGAAAAATCCATTTCTATGATCAATCGTATTCAAACTTGATAAGTTTTCCGTTTTCGCGAACTTTAATCTCTATCTTCGCACCGTCGGCTCTTATCACATCAGCTTCGTAAATAGTGATTGTTTTGCCGTTTTTAGTTTTTGTTTTCTTCTCGATCTCCTGAACGTCTCCCCCTTCTGCGTGGTGCGTTATTGTTTTTTGAGCCTCAATCGGTACCTCATCCCACTGAACCTTCACTTCATTACTGTCGGCAAAAGCCGAGGTTGCAAATAGCATCGCGGGTAGAACGACAGATAGAATTAATCCGGTTTTCATTTGAGCATCTCCTTTTAGTTTGAAATTATATTGATGGAAATTTTTAGGCACAGCGTCAGGATAGACGGGAACCCAAGCCTCAATCTGTACGGTAGCGCACGAAGAAGTACTCGAACGGGTCCATATAATGCGCCAGGATAGCAGCGTTGAAAACAAAGCGACAATCAGGCTGGCGAAATCCAGATGATCGCGAATGAATCCAATGCGTAAAACTTTTCCGCGCGTACCGCACGTAGCAGCAGACTTGATGGTTGGAGCCATCCATCCGCTCATACCGGTTAATATAGCTGGTCTATAACGAACATATTCCAAAGCGTGCCGACATTTACCAGTCCGCCCCGCCTCATGCAAAGCGTCCTCACCTGGCGTGATGCGCTGGCGAAGTTTGCTCTGCTCTTTTTCGGTGTCGCCTTGTGGTATAAAGGGCTGAGTTTTTATGCCTATTATCTCTTGCCGGTTGCCTGGGTTCTGGATGGAGGCATGCGCCGTTTTGGCAAGATAATTTACGAGCCATTGATTGGCGCCCTGCTTGTTTTGTGTCTTGTCCTCGCTCTTGGCATTCTCTGGAGTGATTCTCCCACACTTGGCTTCAAGGTCTGGCGAAGGTACTTCGCTTTCCTCGTTTTTATTCCTTATCTGGGCCTTCTGAATAAGGCGCGGTTACCATGGGCGATAGGCGGCCTGCTCATCGGTTACCTGGGAGCGCTGGTCATGGGGGTTTACCAATGGGTGGTCCTGGGCGTTCAAGGCATTCCACCTCTTGGCATGCCTTACCTGCATTTTTCTTCGATGTTGGGGATAGGGACCATACTGTCGCTTTACTTTGCCGGTATGAACAGAAACAAAAAAGCTAAAACAATTTTGTGGTGTCTTGCAGTTTTTTTACTCTTTCTTCAATTCAATCAGAATGCGCGCGGCATTCTTGCGGCCACGCTCATCTCATCCGCATTTTTATTGCTGCTGCTTCATAAAAAAGAGATCCGGACGCTTTTCGCACTGATGGCATCGTTGACGATTATCCTCGGTGTTTTCGCATCCAGCAGTACAAGCTTTCAGGAAAGACTGGTTCAAGCCCGGCATGACATGGAAATGTCCACGCAGGGACGATATGACACCAGCCTGGGATATCGCATTGCAATATGGGATGTTGGTCTGCACGGTATCGCCGAAAGCCCATTTTTTGGCCATGGCACCGGGATGGCTGCGAGCTATTTCGACCGAACTATCGAGACATACAAGGGCGGCCTCTACAAGGAGTTGCCAAATTTCATTCCAACCACCTATCATTATCATAATGACTGGATCGAGATCGGCATGCAGATCGGCGCGTTGGGTCTAATGGCTTATGCGTATTTCTTGTGGAGCTGGTTCCAAACGTTCAAGGTACATCAGTTGAAGATCCTGGGAACCGCTCTGGTGTCTTTTGTCTTTTTATCGGGCCTGACAGACAACCTCGTTTTCTTCAGGCAGACCTGTTACCTGCTTCTCATCATTACCGCCATAGGTATCGGTTGGCATACAGCGTATACAACCGGCTTCACTCAAGCAAAAGAACTTCGGTAAACGAGCGGCAGGGTTTTCTGGGATAATTGTCTTCAAAATGGCACATCCGTCATGTCGCACCCTCCGATGGCAGTAACATGAAGACACGGCTCTCATTATCCATTGCGCTGGCAAGCTATAATGGCGAGCGCTATATCGCAGAGCAGCTCGACAGCATCGCACGCCAAACCCGGCTGCCGGATGAGCTGATTATCTCTGACGATGCCTCCAGCGATGCCACCCTGGCAATCGCGCGGGATTTCGCGCGACGAGCACCATTTCCCGTAAGGGTCCTTCAAAATAGCGAACGGGCGGGTTCCACCCACAATTTCGAAATTGCCATCCGTGCGTGCAAGGGCGACATTGTCTTTCTATGTGACCAGGACGATGTCTGGTATCCAGATAAAATCAGCCTCATCGAAGAGCGCTTCATCAATAATCCGGATGCAGGCGTTGTATTCACTGACGCCGACGTCGTCGACGAGAATCTGCATCCGATCGGGCGGCGGCTATGGCAAATCTATAAATTTGGTCCCGATAAACAGGCGCGCTTTATGGCCAACGATGCGCTCGGGGTGCTGCTCAAGCAGCCCGTAGTGACGGGCGCCACCATGGCCTTCCGCTCCAGCTATCGTGATCTGGTGCTGCCCATACCAAAAACCTGGCATGATGCCTGGATCGCTTTGCTGATGGGCGCCACATCGCATCTGGACGCGTTACCGGCGCAGTTGATTGCCTATCGCCAGCATGGCCAAAATCAGCTTGGCATACCGCGCGCCGGGCGAAACCGCGGCAAAAGCTGTGCTGCAATCTATGGGCCGCGGGTTTTGCTCTATGAGGCTATTCGCAAGCGTCTTGAAGAGTCCGCGGAACACTTTCGCGTGAGCGAGCAAACGATTCACCGTCTTGATGAAAAACTGGTTTTTTTGCGGGCCAGCGCAACGCTACCCCAGCCCCGCTGGCGCCGCTTGCCGGTTGCCCTGCATGAACTCCTGGCATTACGCTATCATAGTTACGCGCATAGATTGACCACCTTTTGCAAGGATCTGTTGCGCTAGGCAGCGCGGGGTTACAATGGTGTAACTGACAGAAAATTCATTGGTGATCCCCGCCTAGCTCGTTCCGGTTACCCCATGTCCATCAGGTTTGATTGCTGGCGGGTCATCCGACAGTTTCATGCCGTCACGCGTTTTTTCTAGCAGTGTTTGTACTGCCGGCTGATAACACTTTCTCTTGCTTTCCTTCGAGAAGTATTTCGATTGTTCCTTGTTCCACACCTATAGCTAATAGTTGGCAAAAGATGAACGGAGCAGTTCTCTAACAGGCAGCAATCGCCAGGGAGTATTTTGATGCGCGTGTGTTTCGTGTCTCATACGGCCGGCAAGGGCGGGGCTGAGTTCGCTCTGCTCGAACTGTTACAGGGGTTGGTCGCTGAAGGCATCGATTGCAAGGTGCTGGTTCCGAAAAAAGGTCCATTGCTGGCAGCGCTCGATCAATTGGGTATCGAGTGGAAAATCATTGGTTACCCTTTTTGGGTAGCTGGCGCGCGGCGACGATGGATGTCAGGTCGTGTTCTCCGCACGGCAAGGACGTTATTGCTTGCGGTTCCAATGGCACAAATCATTACAAAATGGAAATGCGACCTGGTTTGTTCCAATACGATGACTATTGGAGCTGGAGCGCTGGCGGCGTGGTTGGCGAAGCGTCCGCACATCTGGCACCTGCATGAGTTCGGGTACCGTGATCCCAATCTGTTATTCGACCTGGGTGAGCGCCGCACAGCGCAGCTGATGGATCGGCTTTCCGCGATTTTTATTGCCAACTCCTATGCGGTGGTTAAACATTATGGTCGATATATTAGCCAGGAAAGAATAAAGGTAGTCTATCAGGCGGTGACATTACGCGATGAGATTGAGGGTCTGCCAGGTAATCACGCTACTGCTGATAAACTATGTTTTACGTGTGTCATCGTTGGTTCGCTGCACATTGCGAAAGGCCAGGATGAAGCCATCCGCGCATTGGCCGAGGTAGTGCGCCGGGGAGTTGACATGGAGCTGCTTTTTGTAGGAGCGGGTAACAAGCGATTTCGCAAAGTGCTGGGCCAGCAAGTTCGCGACTTTGGCTTGGAGCAGCGAGTCAAATTTATCGGATATGCGGAAAACCCCCTGCCCTATATTCGAATGGCGGACGTTGTGCTGGTATGCTCTCGCTGGGAAGCTTTCGGACGAGCCACGGTGGAAGCTATGCTTTTGGGTAAGCCTATTATCGCTACAGCTAATAGTGGCGGTACTGCCGAATTGATCCATGACGAGGAAACTGGACTCCTGTACGAAGCCGGCAATCACGTCGAGCTTGCCGACAAAATTCAGCACCTGTATCAGAACCCGGAGGCAGGAGCAAGGTTGGGCACGGCTGCGCACGTATGGGCAGCGGGCCGCTTTACTCAACAAAGATATGGGAGGGAAGTGATTGATGTATTGAATGAAGTACTGGCAGAAAAAAGCAGCCGGTGCCCACTTTAGATTGGAATGCAAAAGTAGCTATTTCTGTTGGGTAATATAAGTCTCTATTGCCACCTACGAAAGTCGGCAAAACAGAACTGCGTGTAGCCAGTTTGGTAACCTGCGGACGAAGCCGCAACTGGTACATATAATATATAATTCCTAACCTTATCCATGGTGCCGCTGCAGTAACATTATCGATCTTTGGCTTGCTTCCTCCTATTGCCGATCCTCGTACTGCTGATCAATTATCGAGAGCACTTCGTGCATCGAACTCAGCCAATTCCAAGCGTTTAACCATCACAATCTTCATTAAGGCGCCACATGAACTCGCCAACAGTTTCCGTTGTTATGGCAACGTACAATCATGCTAGTTTTGTTAAGCAAGCAATCGAAAGCGTACTAGAGCAGAAAGCGGTAGATTTTGAGTTTTTGATTGCAGACGATGGGTCTACCGATCGAACCAGAGATGTTATCGCCTCATTTAGCGATGCAAGAATTCTATTCCTTTCAAATACGAAGAATCGTGGTGCATGTGTTGTTACGAACGAGCTAATTAAGCGTGCATCGGGTGAATTTGTTGCTTTAATTAACTCGGACGATTACTGGTCTACTCCAGACAAACTGGCTTATCAGGTTCAAATTATGCGAGAAAATCCCAAGGTTGGCGCATGCTTCGGCAGAGCGAGGCTTGTCGATAAAAACGGACGGGAGATTGATAAGAAATTACTCCCTTCCAAGGCCATTTTTGACCAGCAAAATCGTTCTCAAGGTCAATGGTTGAGGCGGTTTTTTGATCTCGGAAATTGTATTTGCCATCCCACAATGTTGATTCGTAAATCATGCTATGAAGAGCTTGGGATGTATAACAATCGGTTGCGGCAGTTACCAGACTTTGATATGTGGATTCGTCTGGTTAAGCGTTATCAAATTTTTATATCAGATCGTGAGTTGATTAATTTCAGAATTCTACCTGGAGAAAGTGCAAGTAGTCCGACATTAGAAAATTCGATAAGACTCATTAACGAACAGCTCTTAATTGCAGAAAATTTTTTTGAGAATGTTACACGTGATC
This sequence comes from Nitrosospira sp. Nsp1, assembly GCF_900100985.1. Classification (NCBI taxonomy): domain Bacteria; kingdom Pseudomonadati; phylum Pseudomonadota; class Betaproteobacteria; order Nitrosomonadales; family Nitrosomonadaceae; genus Nitrosospira; species Nitrosospira sp. Nsp1. The sequence goes on along the minus strand of NZ_FMUF01000038.1, from coordinate 330 downwards.
AACTCATCGAAGGATTCTCAGATCTGTTAGTGATTAAAGATATACCGAGCGACGAACACCTCTATATTGAAAAAATGAGACTTTTCTTTATAGAGAACCGGCGACGAGAAAAACCTTACAAAATGATCGGCTTGCTAAGTATGTATAAAATTTTAAACGACTCAAAATACCATGATTTAATGGTCAAGAGTTATGGAATGGATGATCGATGGTTTCAGCAACAAATGGGTAAGATTGACCTGCCCCTTTCATTAGCTTCATGATGTAGTAGAGTCCGATTCTTAAAAAGGAGCGGATTTATGAAGAAACGATTTAGCGAGGAGCAGATTA
>NZ_FMUF01000006.1:0-163911 GCF_900100985.1 Nitrosospira sp. Nsp1 | reverse complement strand
TGGGTTAGCAAGAAGTTCCTTACAGGACGAAGTGGTAGTGAGTTAACCAAAAGGAGTACTGAAATGGCAACAAAACATCGAAGGTTGCGCAGCTAGAGCAGTGCTATCACATCACTGAGGCCAAATGGTAATGTTGGTTAGTAGTCCGTGCGACTCACAATACCGATCGCATTAAAGCCTATGAAACTTTTGTGACGTTTGTTTAAATGCACCCACTTCTTGGTGCCGGCCGAGAGAACCGTTACGGTATTGCGCCCATATAGAGGTGAAGACACGATTCGCGCTTAAAGCACGCTAAGCCGCTGCGGCGAAGTCATGTATACGGGTCCGAAGCGGCCGAAACTGGTCTGGCCCGAGTTTCGCAGGTGATCGACAGCCCGCTGCAGATAGGCCGTGTTCCACAAAATGATGGCGTCCACTGCTGAAGAGCGAACCAGGCCAGTCGCACTTATTCCTGGTTCGCTAAGATCAAATACAGGTCAGTACGGCTAAATGCAGATTCATTTGCAGTTAATCCTGGTTTGCGGGGTAGATAGTTGCAGTTATTTCTGGCCGAAAATCGCGCTGAATGCAGGTTGAGGCGGTTTCAAATGCAGGCTATTACAGCTAGGTATCGGCCCCGCCTTGCTTGAACATCGCCGCGGCACGTTGCCTGATTTCATCCAGGGAGAGATCTTCCTTATGAGTCGCAAGGAACCAGATATGCCCGAAGGGATCTTCCAACGTGCCTGTCCGATCACCATAGAACTGATCCTGGACCGGCTTGATGACCTTGGCGCCCGCACTTGTGGCTTGGGCAAACATTGCGTCCACATCCTTGACATATAAATGGAGGCCCACCGGCGAGCCAGCCCCCGGTTGCGAAGTACGGAACGCGCTTTCACAGCCGAAATCGTCAGCCAGCATAATTCGGGAATCGCCGATTTGAATTTCGGCATGCCCGATTTTCCCGCCGGGCGCGCCCAATCTATATAATTCCGCTGCGTTAAATGCTTGCGTGTAAAATTCGATGGCCTTGGCCGCGCCGTCAATCATCAGGTATGGCGTTAACGTATGGTAACCATCGGGTATGGGTCTGGTTGTCATATTTGCACTCCATTCTTTTCCAGGGTTCCAAATTGTGGCGGTATAAATATCCCGGTACGTTATCCCCATACCGCCACTCGTCAGATAACCAATAAAATCATCGGTTAATCAATGAAATTGATTGGCTGGTTTCGAGTGTAGAAGATTATCATCGCTGCGTCCACACCATCGCGTTCTGTATCACTTGGACGGCATGTTGCGCTCCAGCGCCAACCGGTCCCAGTGCGCCAGCGTGGCGGCAGCATCGTAAGTTGTCTGAAGAAATGAGAGCAGCGCCTGTGCCGGGTTGTCAGCTGTTCGCACAGCTTCGTAGGGAAGAATGAATTCCCCAAGCTTGTCGTGGAAATACGCAGCTTTTGGCTGAACAGGATATTTACTGAAACCGGCAGGGGTGGGATAAGCATAGGCGTAAAAGGCAGCTTCGCCCAAACCTGTCCCCGGCCAAAAGCCCGCGCTCGACACCTCATGAGAGTAGGCCTCTTCCATTATCCGGTTAGCGACATTGGGTGCCCCGCCCGGATGCTTCGGTGCGGTTCGCCCCGAAAACCGGGTCACAGCGAGATCAAATCCGCCCCAAAATAAATGCACCGGGCTCACCTTGCCGATGAAGCGGGCGCGGAAATCCTTGAAAACCCTATCCACGTGCACGAGCGCATGCCAGAATCGGGAAACGGCATCGGCATCATAGCTCGTATGTTGAGTATCTCTCTCGAATGGTATGGCGACTTCCACCTCAACCGGCCGGGCGAAAATCTTGACCTCGATACCCAACTCGGCAAGTGCTTCCATTATCTTGCGGTAGAAGCTCGCGACCGGCATGGGTTCCAGCATAAGCGCGCGATCAGCGCCTTCCGAGGTGGTGATGCGCAGTACGTGGGCAATAAAATCGAAGTCGACGGCAAACGTGAACTTTCCGTAAGGGATGGGTGAGGTCGTAAGGCCGCGCGTCGTGATATAGAGGGTAGAACCCCAGCCGTGATTGATATCCGGAGAGAGCGCCAATCGTATCTTGCCGACAACCTGTGTCCACATGTGGAGCGTAGTGCAAGTGTCCTGCCAATCCTCCAGCGCGGACAACCTGGGCCAATTATTCGAGTCACCGATATAATTAGAAGTCATGTCGTCTCCTGTCGATGCCGGTGCTAAAGATCCACTGCAGGGCAAGGGCCGCACGTTCCAGCCTCGTGATCGTAGCATCCACATTCTCCGGTTTCTTCGTTGCACACCACTGTAATCACGAAAGGACCATCAGCGCCCGCCGCGCCTGAAGACGATATCCGAAACTTTGTCCAGGACACGGGCGTGCCGTGCAAGCGATTCATTATCGTGCTCATCTCTTGTACGTTCCCGGTAATTTTTTCGAATAATCGAGCCATGCGAACCCGATCTTGACCCTTGAGGGGTTTCAACTTTTTTTGCGCGGATTGGGCAGGTTGCGCCGGTTGCTCTGATTGAGCAGATTTCGCAGGTTTTATGGATTTCGTAGATTTAGAGGGCATATTCATCTCCTGAAAGGTTATTCAAGGTTTACCGGGACCGCTTGACCAACACTAGCTAACGCTATTATTTTCATAGACTATATTGCTTCGAATAGCAAGAAACCCTGGTAGCCGCCTCTTCTATTGCATAATGCCCAGCATGCATTACAAGTAGTACGATATGAGAGATCAAGGTACATTCTTACCGCCGAGAATTTTTACGGTAACCCGAAACGATGAGCAGCCATGAACAATAATGATTCCGACTTCATGCGCGCTGCGCTTGAGCTTGCAGCACAGGCGGAAGAGGCAGGCGAGGTGCCGGTGGGCGCCGTGGTGGTGAGCAATGGAGTCATCATCGGACGTGGATACAATTGCCCAATCTCGGCAGCGGACCCAACGGCGCACGCGGAGGTGATGGCATTGCGGAATGCGGCAAAAAATGTGGGTAATTACCGTTTGGCGGATTGCACCCTTTATGTAACGCTGGAACCCTGCGTCATGTGTGTGGGCGCAATTTTTCACGCCCGTATCGCGCGGTTGGTTTATGGTGCGGTGGACCTTAAGACAGGGGCGTGCGGGAGCGTGATCGACTTGCCGGCGGAGATACGGCTTAACCACCATATGCAGGTGACCGGAAATATTCTGGCGGAAGAGGGAGCGGGAAAGTTGAAGCTTTTTTTTGGAAAACGCCGCAAGACAGCAGCGAAACGCCATGCTGATGAGAGTTGCTGATGAGAGTTGTAATCAGTATTCCATCACAAGAGCTTGATCTATGGGCCGAGAATCAGAATATCATCCGGAAATATCAAATTTCTTCAGCCGTCAATGGGGTAGGGCAGGAGTACGGCAGTTTTTGTACACCGCTTGGCAAGCACATTATTCGCGCCAAAATCGGGACGAGCCAGCCGATCAACACAGTATTTATCAGGCGCCGGCCCACCGGCGAAATCTATACCCCTGAACTGGGCGCAAGATATCCAGGCCGCGACTGGATTCTCACCCGCATTCTCTGGCTTTCCGGCTGTGAACCGGGCTTTAACCGTATGGGTAAAGTCGATACCATGCGCCGCTACATTTATATCCATGGGAGCCCGGATAGCGCAGAAATGGGCAAGCCCGGTTCCATCGGTTGCATCCGCATGCATAACCGTGACTTACTCGAATTGTTCGACCTGGTGAATGCTGGAACAGAGGTTGATATCAAAGGCTGACATTCTGGTTTGGAATCCTGGAGCGTGTGGCAGGAAAACCGGGGGGCGATTGAAACTATCTGGCAGCCTGCCGGACAGGAACGTCACCCTTTCCGCTCCACTGGCAAAGTTATTGCGCCTCTGCTTTTTACTCCAGATGAATCGGATTCGACCGTTGATACATGTGCTGTAATAAAGAGCGCGTCTAATTACACTGCTGAGCTATCAAGCTGTTTTCCCGGCAAAAGCCGCTTTACCATTGTCGCCAATTTGTTCGAATGAACCTTTTCCGGTATCATAAGCAGCCATGACAAAGTATGTATTTGTAACAGGTGGCGTAGTATCTTCCTTGGGAAAAGGCATTGCTGCGGCCTCGCTTGCAGCTATCCTCGAAACTCGTGGCATCAAGGTCACGATGCTCAAGCTGGATCCCTATATCAACGTGGATCCGGGAACCATGAGTCCGTTTCAGCACGGAGAGGTGTTCGTTACGGAGGATGGGGCGGAAACCGACCTTGACCTTGGTCATTACGAGCGTTTCATTACCGCGCGCATGAGCAGGCTCAATAATTTCACTACCGGTCAGATTTACGAGAGTGTAATAAAAAAGGAACGGCGGGGAGATTATCTGGGTGGCACAGTGCAAGTCATTCCGCACATCACCGATGAAATCAAACTGAACATCAGAGCCGGCGCGGCCAATGCTCAAGTAGCCATCGTCGAGATCGGAGGGACGGTTGGCGACATCGAGTCGTTACCGTTTCTGGAAGCGATCCGCCAGATGGCAGTGCAACTTCCTCGCGAGGATACCTGCTTTATCCACCTCACGTTACTGCCTTATATCCCATCCGCGGGAGAATTGAAAACCAAGCCAACCCAGCATTCGGTAAAAGAGTTGCGTGAGATCGGCATCCAGCCAGATGTGCTGCTATGCCGTGCCGACCGGCCGTTACCGCCGGAGGAACGCCGCAAGATCGCGCTATTCACCAACGTTCGGGAAGAAGCGGTGATTCTGGCGCTGGATGTGGACAGTATTTATAAAATTCCGGCGTTGCTGCACGAACAGATGCTGGATGAAATCGTCTGCCACAAGTTGAATATGCTCGCCAAGGCGGCGGATCTGGGCATCTGGAAAAAACTGGTGCACGCGTTGGAGAATCCTCAGCGAACAATAGAAATTGCGCTGGTCGGTAAGTATGTGGATCTGACGGAGTCATATAAATCCCTATCGGAAGCATTGATTCATGCGGGTATTCATACCCAGAGCAAAATCAAGATCCATTATATGGATTCTGAAACTATCGAGAAAGAAGGTACCGATTGCCTGAAGCACATGGATGGGATATTGGTTCCCGGCGGTTTCGGCAAGCGTGGGGTGGAGGGCAAAATCATGGCTATCCGCTATGCCCGTGTCAACCGCGTCCCTTATCTCGGAATCTGCCTGGGCATGCAATTGGCTGTAATAGAGTATGCCCGCGACAAGGCGGACATGGAAGGCACGCACAGCACCGAATTCAATCCCGATACGCTTTATCCCGTAATTGCTTTGACAACCGAATGGCGCACCCGCGAAGGTCATCTTGAAGTTCGAAGCACAGAGTCGGGCCTCGGTGGCAGCATGCGCCTGGGCGGGCAGGAATGTCTACTCAAGGAAGGATCGCTTGTCCGGAAAATTTATGGGGCGGATAAAATCATCGAGCGCCATCGTCATCGTTATGAAGTCAACAATGAGTATATTCCCCGTCTGGAACAGGCCGGGCTGCGCGTGAGCGCTGTGTCGGCAGCAGACGGCTTATGTGAAATGATTGAATTGCCGGAAGCCGAGCATCCCTGGTTTGTCGCCTGCCAGTTCCATCCAGAATTTACTTCCACTCCCAAGGCGGGGCATCCGCTGTTCACGGCGTTTATCGAGGCAGCTGCCCGTTTCGCGGGCAAATGCACGGCAGCCGAAGCTTTAACGCACAATAAACCGAAAGACACCGCCATAAGCGCCAACCAATAAATTCGGTCTTGTCGAACCTGATTCGGGGCACAATTTTTCTCCCCAACTGAAGACCCACGTGATGTAAATCAAAATAAAAATTGGAACCGTCCGATATTCGGTTCAAGCAAATAAGTCAGTGGTGACTTATTTTTCCTCAGACCATCGTTCGGTAAGCTGAATACCTAGCAAAACAGTTTTCGATAACTTATAAATAAATGACCCAGGGAAAAATAGCATGAGTGCAATTGTAGATGTCATCGCCCGCGAGATTCTTGATTCACGCGGAAACCCAACCGTAGAAGCGGATGTATTGCTTGAATCCGGCGTGCTCGGGCGAGCGGCCGTGCCTTCGGGCGCATCTGTCGGCACGAGAGAGGCGGTCGAATTACGCGACGGGGATACTCAGCGCTATTTTGGCAAGGGCGTGCTGAAAGCGGTGGAAAATGTGAATACCGAGATTTCCGAAGCTGTCATGGGTCTCGACGCGATGGACCAGGGTTTTATCGACCAGACGCTGATCGACCTGGATGGCACAAGCAACAAGTCGAGACTCGGCGCCAATGCGGTTCTTGCGGTGTCGCTTGCGGTGGCAAAAGCGGCAGCAGAGGAGTCCGGGCTGCCGTTATACCGATATTTGGGTGGTGCGGGGCCAATGGCTATGCCTGTCCCCATGATGAATGTCATCAATGGTGGTGCACATGCCAATAACAATATTGACATGCAGGAGTTCGTGATAATCCCCCTCGGCGCGCAGAGTTTCCGGGAAGCCTTGCGCTGGGGCGCTGAAATATTTCATACCCTGAGAGGCATGCTCGACAGCAAGGGTATGCATACTGCAGTGGGCGACGAGGGCGGGTTTGCGCCCGATCTGGCTAATAATGAAGCCGCGCTGCAACTAATTGTGGAGGCCATAGAGAAAGCCGGTTATATACCGGGCCCGGATGTGGCTATCGGGCTGGATTGCGCCAGTTCCGAATTTTTCAGAGACGGCAAATATCATTTGGCATCGGACGGCTTGAGCCTCGATTCGGGGCAATTTGCCGATTATCTCGCCACATGGGTAGACAAGTATCCTATTCTCAGCATTGAAGACGGCATGAGCGAGCACGACTGGGATGGGTGGAAGCTGCTTACCAGCAGGCTCGGAAAGTCCGTGCAACTGGTGGGGGACGATATCTTCGTGACCAATACCGGCATCCTGAAAGAAGGCATTGCGCAGGGTATCGCCAATTCCGTACTTATCAAACTCAACCAGATCGGGACGCTTACCGAAGTCTTTTCCGCCATAGAAACCGCCAAGCGTGCCGGGTATACCTCAGTGATTTCGCACCGTTCCGGTGAAACCGAAGATACCACCATTGCCGACATCGCCGTCGCCACCAATGCGCTGCAAATCAAGACCGGCTCGCTTTCCCGTTCTGATCGTCTTGCTAAATACAACCAGTTGCTGCGTATCGAGGAAGATCTTGGCGATGCCACAAACTATCCCGGGCGAGGCGCGTTCTATCAACTAAGATAATGGCTATCCAGGTTTCGATATCTCGATTCAGCCGGGCTCGGACATTGATTTAGCTTATTCTGGAATTGAAGGCGGCGCCCATGCAAGAAAAGGATCGCTGCCTTTACGATAAAGGATGGTCTCTAGGGGTATCCGGGTGAAAGTACTGGGCTTAATATTCGCTGCCCTGATTGCTCTGATGCAATACCCGTTGTGGCTGGGCAAGGGTAGCTGGCTTAAGGTATGGGAAGTGGATCAGCAGGTCATCACGCAACATGAAATCAACCAGAAGCTGAAAATGCGCAATGCTGCCCTGGACGCGGAAGTGCGCGACCTGAAGCAGGGGTACGACGCCATTGAAGAGCGTGCCCGCAGCGAACTGGGCATGATCAAGCAGGATGAGACTTTTTTTCACATACTGGAAGATAACAACAAAAATTCCTACGGCGATGGCAAGACCGGAGAAGGACACCCTGGGCAATAAACGTCGCAGAAAAAATACAGCTCGGATTTGATTTCACAAACAGCGTGGGATCAAGCCTGATGCAGCATTCATGATACAGGTGGGACAACGGCACTTCACAGGTTTAGGTGCCTACTGTGCGACCCAACCAGCACGGAGGGCGCACTCTGATTGACGCGGCTGACCGCGTTAGCCATCCGGTTCGTGCTGGCTGCCGGACAATCTCAAGGTGAAGCCAAGTCCTGAAATCTAAAGAAGAAGAACTGCAAATCTTTATTTTAAGGTTTGCAGTTCTATTCAGCATTAACATGGAAAAAAATTCGCTCACGGCCAAGGCCTTCTGAACGCCCCGGGTTTTCGCTAATCCACCCTCACTCGCGCAGCGGCGGCCACTGGCGGGCTGTATGAACCAAGGCCAGTATCCACACCGTTTCCTGGATGACCTCATATACCAGCAGATAATTTTCACGGGGAACGAGTTCGCGGGTACCCGATATTTTTCCAATCCGGCCCAGCATGGGATAGGTGACCAGCCGGGCGGCGGCATCGCTGAATAACTCATCCATCAAGATGGCCGCAACCGGATTGTCGGCCGCGATGTAATTCCATATGTCGTCGCGATCCTGCTCCGCTTCCGGCGTCCAGATAACTCTCACACCTGATTTGCGGTACTGGCACGCCTCGCGGCGAAATCGGCTTCAACCTCGGCGTTCGATCGGCCCCTTCCAGTACGCACCGATTTCCTGGCAACCTCGACCTTCTGGCGCAGGAACTCGTCGTGTTCCCGCGCCTGGCGTTGCCGCTGGACATATTCGCGCATCAGCTCACGTACGACCTGAGATGCAGGCCGGTCGGCTGCCTCGGTCTCGGCCATGAACTCCGCACGCAACTCGGGTTCGAGCTTCATGGTGAAAACGGCTTCTTTCGACATAATTCAATCTCCTAGCATAAAGTACTAAGCAAGTATATATACTGTCATTACACGTGTAAATATGGAACGACGGATGGCTGAATCACGATGGGATTCTGAAAGGATGACTCAACAACACCGGCTAAAGCCGGTGGTTGTCGAGCGCCTGTGGAAATCGGTGAAATACGAGCGGGTGTATTTACATGCGTATGAATCAGTCACTGAAGCCAGAGTATCAATTATGCAATACATGGATTGGTACAATCGATCCAGGCCACATTCGAGTCTGGGCAAGAAAACGCCTGATGAGGCTTATGCCGTGATGCTGCCGACGATTGAACAGGCAGGAACAGGCAGCGTGAGAATCAGCAGAGATTCCACTTAAAATACTCAGGTTGTTGTTCAAACAAACGGAACCACTTCTGAGTTCGCGGTATTCCATGACTACGCGGGTGGTCCAGATCAGAAATTAGACTCATTGATCCGAGATAAGCTGTTGATGAAGAAATGCGTATTTAATGCATCCCAATTCCGTGATGAGAACAAGTTCGGAGAAAATGGTAAGCCTAGCGATATTGAAGATTTGTTTACGCCATCAACGTACTTGACTTACTTTAACAAAGTCTATGATAGCAAGTTGAGAAACTCACCTCTCCTAGAAATTGAGCTTAACCCCAGTGCACGGCACCGAATCGTGCAACGGATCGAGGATGCTCTGAAGACTAGAGGAATAGAACTCCGTCCATCAGGTGGGTTTAACCACTATGGCATCGCCTCGGAGTTCGCGATCTCTCCTCCCAAAAGTCTCAATGAAAAGACCGTAAAGCGTTTCGCCGCATTGTTCAAAGCGATCAACGGTGCATTCAAATAGCTTTCTCGGTTGGCGCTTTTATGTGCCCGTTTTCGGATCAGCCTCAATTGCTGGCAAGAAAAATACCAAACTTATAATTGACTGACTGAAAAAGGGGTTTTTCAGGGACGATTATTTTAAGGTTTGCAGTTCCAGGATTCGCGGCCTGCCTTTTTTACCCGCAGATGCCGGGAAATAGAGAAGAGAAAATCATTGACTTGATCGCAGCCGTTGTGGCGTGCAAAGTTTATTGAGCAGGGTAACGGCGGAGAATGTGTTGCGCCCATCGCGGCCTTTGCCTGCCTGGTCGTATATCTCAGTGATCTCTACAATATTTCCTTGCATGTGTGCCTTGACCGTATAAGCATCGAAACCAAAATCTTTACCAAAATTGACCCAGTCGACAGGCAGAACAAACTCTGCTCCGTTGACTATACGCTTGGCATTCAAGTCTGCAGGCACGGCATTTCCATGCGACATTCCCAATGCCTGGGGCAATACAGCGCTGTCATGTTGCAGCACGCTTTCATACATTAGAACCTTATCGCCATCTCCTTGATTTATCGGAATGAGGAAACCGTAAGTTTTCCCATTCAGTATACGCAGCATGAGGTGATCCCCAGCTTCCCCATTTGTCCGTTCCCCCCTGGTTTTGACTTGAAACACGAGATGATTATCCGCGGAAATATCGGTTGCCACGGATAGAATATCGAGCTCCGGAGAAAGCGACTTATCCATGAACGATACGATGACACGGGGATCGGCATCGATCTGCATCGCAGATGCGGTAAGAGAGACGATTATCAGCGTTGGAATGAGTACGACAGGCCAAATCATGACTTAAACAGGGCCTTATTCTCACGAAATATCTGCTCCATTTGAGCTGTATCCTTCAGTGCATCAAATATCACCCTGATATTTCCTCTGGTGTCGATTAGAAATGCAGTAGTACTATGGTCTACCTGATAATTCTGCATATTTCCTGAATTTTTGGTGTAAAAGGCGGTCTCGACGCTGAAAGCGGCCTTGAACCGCTCCAGCACTTCACCTTCAAAACGCAAATAGGCAAGATCCGACCCGAAGGCTTTGATGTAGCGTGAAAGAATAGCGTTAGTATCCCTATCTGGGTCCACCGTGACGAAGATTCCGTTCAGCTTGATCTTCTCAGCCGCGGCTGCATTGACGAGCATGGATAGATTGGCGAGAGACGTGGGGCAGACATCCTTGCAATGCGTAAAACCGAAAACAACCAGTTGCCACCGCGTATCCTTGTCCGCCTGTGCTTGTTTCAGTTGACCGATGATTTCTGGTTGTAAGGGTATCGGAGAGGTCGGAATGACAGTCGCGGCTTCGATGCCGGCGTGGGCAAACAGGAGAAATGCTGTCAGCACAGCCGGAAAATAACGCTTCAGGAATACCCCTGACTGGATTTCTTTTATATATTTCAGTTTCATATCAATTCGCGATTATCCTGGTTGCGATCAGAAGGGGGCTCATCTTGTTCAGCCCAGGATAAATCCCGGGAAAAAGAGATGAGCCGAGTATAAAGCGGGATAACCGGAAATTAGCGAAGGCCTCCTGCGGCAAATATGCCGTGTGGCTTCACAAGACCGTCACTTGGTCCCCAAACCTTGGCGACAGTGTCGGTTTCTGTATCAATCTTCAGCACATAGCCCGAAACCCAGCTTGCCACCAGCAAATGCCGATGGTCTGGCGTCGGGCTGATCGTGTGAGCGACGGCGTATCCCTTCGGTAGTTCAAAGCCGGGTCGAAGCCTCTTGATGAACCGCGGTTTTTCTCGATCGGTTAAATCGAACACAGAAATGTAACCATCGTTTCCGAACGTGTAATCAAGAGTATCTTCCTCTGCGATATAGAGTTTTCCGTTCACCACCGCAATATCGGATGCAGAACGGAACACGCCATGGCCATTCGCATGATTGGTGTACTTGACTATTTCCTTTGCGGTTCCCTCCTGGGTATCAAGCAGCCACACGCTAGGCGGAATGATATCTTTCGTGGTTGAAGGAGTCAGGGAAGTTTTGTCCAGTTGCATGGATGCGGTGACAGCGTAGCGCTCATCCAGCCAATAGACGAAATGGGTGAAAGCCGCATGCTTTTTCTCGTTGCCCAGCATGATCTGACCTACCGTCTGCAGTTCACCGGTTTCCCTATTGGGTTTGTATATATCGATGATGCTATTGTCAAAAAAGTATCCTGTCCCAAGACCAATGGTTCCAGACCTGTTGAAATTTACCCCATGCGTCTGCTCGGTATAGCCAGGTATGACGATAGGATCAAAACTCACAAACTCGTTCGTTTTGTAATTGATCACACGTATCCTGTCCGACGTAAATTCCGTAAAGTAGAGGAAATCGGAGTAGGGGAGCAGCGTGGGACCATGAATCTGGGTTCCCCTGCCTATCAGCCAGTTGGGAATGGCCTGGACCTTGTTGACTGGCGTGACAAAGGGCAACTCGGAGGGATTATTTGGGGAATCAGCTGCCAAAACCGTATTCACGGTTAACGAGGCCAAGCGTGTATCCCAATTGATCTCGTTCACGCTCAAGGCGATGATATAGGAGGAATGGTCCTTCGTATTGTCGGAAGTGATATAAATCCTCTTCCCTTCGGGCATTATGACTGTGTGCTGCAAGGGAACGTTTCCAGGCCAACCGGGGAGCGTGGTCGGGTCTATGATTATCAACTTATCGTTTTCGTAGTTGAAGAGATAGATCATCCCGTTGTGGTAGTCGATCGCGGTGGCGATGGGCTGTATTTGATCGTTATAAACATCAGGATGTTGACCGAGCGACAATGATTTGGGGCTATCTTTTCCGCGCCGGTGGTCACGTCCCTTATCCGCGTAATCGTCATCGTCGGGAAACGCTTTGCCATTTTTTTCACGCAGGCTGTCGACCCTTGTCCGCATCTTGCCGGTGTTGGTGCTCGAAAGGTCATTGCTTGGTGAATTGTCCTCTTTTAAGGGAGAGGTATGATCTGTTGCTTGGATTTCGCCGACCGATAGTGTCAATATGCATGAAGCTACCAGTGGAGCTAGAAATATTTTTTTTATTGAAGTCATTTGAATCCCTTATACGATTTGATAAATGATGATCTGGAATGACGCTGTTCCCTTCATTAAGGAATCCGGATTGCAAAAACAGCTTCTTCCGTTTTTATGCAGCCCTTAGCAAAGCCGTCATTCAGCAGTTTTTTTTTGGATTATGGAATCGCTCGATATAGCTGAGGATTTCTGACCCGAAGTCCGTGTCCGATACAATATCGCGCGATCGGTCAACTCCAGGTTGGGCTGGAAGCCCAGGGTGGATAAGTATTGAAGACCTCCTGTCAGTAAAAACGGATCCAAAAGCAGCCAACCAGATACCTCCTGGTGGCGCAGGTCACTCTAATGCATTAAACAAAAAGTTGAGATGGGAGAAGGAGCTGTTTTATGTGTCTTCTTTTTATTGACTACTCAATAAAAATATCGTAGCTCTGGAACCCGCGGCAACAATCTCGGCGTGACAAATGCATCAGGTTTCAACCAGTCGGGCGGCTTTGAAATTTTCAATGACCGACTGACTTTCATAAGCCCGACGCAGACAAACGATAGTTCCGACAGCGTGGTCTACATATCTACGGTCGGTGGCACTCTCACAACATCAATGCGCACTCCCCCTATGTGTCGCAGAACAACTTGGTTCAACGCAGGAACGAACCTTGTCCTGGCTGCGTAACGTCGCAGGGAGCAATGGGAGTAACAAGAATTTTTTTCGCGTCTGCGAAAATTTATTATTGTGTCTGTGAAAAGGAAGGTCGACGGAGCAGAACCGTCAGCCTGGGGAATAATAACAATAGGAAAGTTTTGCTGATGTCGACAGGTTTACGCAGAGTGCCCCGTTGGCCGCGTTTGTTATCTGGCTTATTCCATCGCACCGACGTCTACGGGCATGAGTGTCATGGGATCGTTACTGAAGATATCACTTATACCGCCACCGTATAAGGCCTGAAAATGCCTTGCCCGGCAGGTCTATGGAGCCGGAATTTTTCATTTTAGAGGTACCAATTCAGGGAGCGGGTCATTTATTGGACTTTGCTAGAACGCCCCTGGACCACTACCGGGGATGTGTCACCGGCAAGCTCTTCAGATTTTCCAGTTCAAACAACGTTGACTCATTCCCGTCAGCCAGCCAAATTTGCTTGTCCTGAATCGTGCAATTCAAACGCATGTTACGTTGTGCCTGCTTCGCGATGGCCTGGCTGGCTTCCCTTGGTAGATTGTTCACGGTCAGGTTCTTGATCTGCTCGAGTTTGCCGCGGCATTGGCTCCACCATGTGTCGGCGATGCGTCCACCATATGTATAAACGCATACCTGATTGGCACGACCACAGGCTCTGCGAATGAGTTTTTCATCCGGAAGACCTACATCTATCCAGAGCTCGATAGCGCCGGTTAAATCCTTCTGCCAGAGATCGGGTTCATCACACGTGCTCAATCCATTGCCGAACGATAGGGATTCATGGGCGTGCAGCAGGAAGGCCAGTAATCGCACCATCATGCGTTCATCGGTTTCCGATGGGTGGCGGGCGAGGGTGAGCGCATGGTTGTGATAATAATTCCGGTCCAGGTCTGCGATTTGCAGATCGGCCTTAAAAATGGTTGCTCCAAGAGCCATATGGATATAAGTCGTTGTGTGATTGGCTGCCTGATGTTTTATCCGCAGAACCATCAGGCGGGCGCGTTAAGCGTCATCTTTGGCATGCTTGCCGGTGTCTCTAATTCTACACACTTGCCAACTGATCTTCGTAGCGCCTGGAAGCCTATCATTAATCGTGTAGGGAATCCCTGACAAGGCATTCATTTATTCCTACATCGTATTTCAGCGTTCCCCGACAGACGTTCCCTCATCAGTATGATATTTTTAATCCGATTGCAAGCCAGTCATACCCCAGAACACCGGAGCGAACAATATCTTGGAGCAGGTAAACATGGAACGTCTCACTATATCGCTTAATAATCAGCTCGCGAAGCAGTTTGATTCTGTAATGCACAAGCGCGGTTATTTCAATCGCTCGGAAGCCATGCGTGACCTGATACGGGATCTGCTCGATACCGTCCGCGTGGAAGAACATGTCGAAGATCATTGCGTTGCCACGCTCAGCTATATATACGCTCCCGAACTAACCAGTTGCATTACTGCGACACAACACAGGCATCATGACCTTATCGTATCCACCATGGATGTACATATCGATCACGACAATTGCCTGGAAGTAACCATCCTGAGTGGAACCATCAGGAACGTGAAAAAATTCGCCAATCATGTTATTTCCATGCAAGGAGTGCGGCATGGCAAACTGCATCTTTTACCGGTTGAGATCGTCCAGGAGAGCTATTCTTCTGATTCTGCACCGCACGTTCATGGCAGTGCTTTTGCGTGAATGAAATCGATCGCATGAACAACGCCTTATGAGCAAAGCGGCCGTAAGCGCTCAATATTGAATGAACATGCCGCTATTCCAGCAACTTATGTTCGGTTACATAGCGGATTAGCTGGGCGTTGTTCTGCATATTCATTTTTTCCAGAATGCGGGCGCGGTAAGTACTGACGGTTTTTGCGCTTAATGCCAGTCTTTGCGAGATTTCAGCCAAGGATACGCCCGCAGTGATAAGTTTGAGAACGTCATATTCCCGATCTGAAAGTGTGGAATGCAGCGGTATTTTCGATGTCGGGCCCAGGTCGAACAGCAGTTTCTCCGCCAGTTCCGGATCTATGTATTTTCCTCCATTTGCCAAACGGCGGATCACGGATATCAGTAGATCGGTCGGACTGTTCTTTGTGAGATAAGCGGATGCGCCCGCGCGTATTGTCCTGATCGCATATTCATCCTCATGGTACGTACTTAGCATCAGCACCTGATACTTCGCATCATCGGCCATTATCCGTTTTAATACTTCCAGTCCATTCAGGCCCGGCATGCTGACATCCAGCAATGCCACATCCCATTCGCCACGGCGCATTTTCTCCAGGGCATCGAGTCCGTCTGTCGCTTCCTCGACGACTCGGATGTCCGTTGTTTCGGCAAGAATCCGTTTCAGCCCATCCCGAAAAAGCCGATGGTCGTCAGCAAGAAAGACTTTGATTGTCATGTGTATTCTATCGGTCTTATCGGTTCCAAGGAGGTCAGCTCTATTTCACCCGCATATATACAGAAGGCTTTTTCATTGAAGATCGCAACGATATGAGCTGACTGCTTTTGCAGAGCTCCTGCGAGAGAGCTATTATGAAATTCCCCCGTTTCGCTTTATGGGCAAACGCACGCTGACCACGGTTCCCTGCTGCGGAATACTGGTAATATCGATATCCGCCCTCAGTACCGCCGCCCGTTCCCGCATTCCAAGCAGGCCAAATGATTTTTTCTGGGCAACGTCTGCGGAATCAAATCCTTTACCGTTGTCGCGTACTTCAACAATAAGATCATCCGCATTCTGCGACAGGGCAATTTCGACCTGACTTGCTTCGGCATGGCGTGCCACATTAGTCAAGGATTCCTGCACGATTCGAAATATCGCCACCGTTTGATCTTCATCCAGATCGATCGATTCCTCCATCAAACGCAACACGCAGCTTATGCCGCTATGTTTCCTGAATTCATCGGTCAGTTTCTTAATGGCCGATATGATCCCAAGCCCGAGCGAAGCCGGCCGCAAATGTTCAGCCACGTTGCGCACGCTCTGGCCCGCTTCATCCACCAGTTCGGCCATGTTACGCCTGATGGTTTCCATTTTCCCGCTTCTGCTATCTTCCACGCCATTTAGCAGCGAAATTTCGAGGTGTAATGCCGCCAGAAGCTGACCCAGTTCATCGTGAATTTCACGGGCGATGTATTTGCGATCTTCTTCCCGCATCTGCTCCACGTGGGCCGCAAATTCTCTTATTGCGGCGTCCCGTACCCGAAGCTCCTGCTCTACCAGAATACGTGCTTCCGCCTGCTTGTGTTCCAGCCACTTCCCCAGATCATCCCCAACCACGTCAATAAGATTCTGCTCTTCCGGCAGCAAAAAAGGCTGGTCTTCACTATAAAATACATCTATCCATCCGTATGCCTCGCCGTAGACCATTACCTGCTTTCGTCGTATGTGTGTATGGCTCCTGTCATACCGATCGGAAACAAACTGCTTGCCGTCGAGCTCGATTCTGATACTGGTAATGTGAGGAAATTGCATCGCTGCAATCAATTGCACAAAAACAGTCCTGCAAACCTCCTCCAGCGACCCTGATTCCATCCCGCGACGGATCGCATAAAAACAGTTGATCTCCTTTAGTCGCTCGCGTAAGGATTCTTCAACCCGTTTTAGTTTTGTGATTTCATGTTCGATGGCTTCTGCCATCGTATTGAAATCAGAGCCGAGCTTGGCGATTTCGTTATGCGTGGCAATATCGCAGCGGGTGGAATAGCTGCCCTTTGCGATACTGCTTGCCTGGCGGCTGAGATAATCGAGCGGACGCAGGATATTGCGGCGCATGTAGACAGCGGCGACCGCGACGGCGAGTAGCGCGGTGCAAAGCAGTCCCAGTATCAGCAGGATTTGCTGATGGAATTTTGACTGTAAATTTGTCAGTGTAGTTTGAGTGCGATGATCCAGTTCAAGCATGAATTGGCTGATCGGCGCCATTATTCTGGTTTTCTCAGCTGTGTAACGCTCTCCGAACAACAGTTCAATAGCGAAATTTCGGTCAGGCATGCGAGATATGGTGAAGTTTCCATATCCGTCGTCGTATAACCCTTTTATCGCAGCAAATGCCTGTTTTTCCAGGTTAACCAGATTGTCGGAATTTTTCTGGGATTGCCGCAGCAGATCCAGTTCTCGTTCACTGAAACCTTCACGCCGCATCAAATCCAACAGGGAAATGGCATTCCCGAGCGTGCTGGGTAAGGAAGGCTTGCTTACATTCCAATAGGTGACCGGATGATTTTCCTGAGGGCGCTGCCGTTTGCCGTTACGGATGTCGAGGATCTCTAAAAAAGATTGCTCGTAAACCGGATCACCGGTGATGACGTAGCTCCGAGCCATCTTCGTAAGATCTTCGGAACTGCGGAATAACTCGTTTGCGAGCTGTAGAGACCTGTTTTTCTGGTGCTCTGCTTCGGTGATCTCATCCAGCGTACCCAGCGCCTGTGAAGAAAGCAATATCAGCAGGCTGAGACTCAGTACAGTGACGATAAGACAAAAATTGATGAAAACACCGATTCGCACGCTTCTCCTTTTCGTCTTGTTAAATCACACTCGTTTTTTTTGCTTTCTGGGCTTGCAGCAAAGCTCGGCTTAGCCCGCAAATCTGGCATTGCTTGTATGGTTTTGTTTTATTGACGTGGCTTCTTCCCCTCAGGGACTTGATTAGATCGTTTGTTTTTGTCGTTTCTAATTGATAGGCCCAGCCATGTTTCCCATTTATTTAGAGGGGGCGGCTGGAGTTTCCTGAAATAATTCTTACTTCGCGGCCCTGCCGAGTCGGATTCGTGAAGTATAAAAGAAAATCTTCTTACACAAAATTTGTAGTTTGTGGATATTTTTTAATGACTCCTACCAAAAAGTCCTGCATGATCATGCTGGTCGGGTAAATAGGCATGAAGGAATTTCAAGAATGAAGAATTCTGAGAAAACGGGGTTATAAAATGGCCAGCTATGAACCAACATCGGCTGAGAGCGTTTTACGGAAAGATCATCTTCGGAAGAAACGGCAAAATTTCCTTGCTCAAGTAGCACTCCTTGCGGTACTGGCGGCCGGTTTTCTGCCTTTATCTCCCGAGGCAAATGCCATAGATTTGATGCCGAGCAAGCCCAAGTGGGCTATTGATGAGACGAAATGGGTGACCGTTGGCATGGGGTTCCGCGGTTCGGGGATATGGGCGGAAAATCGTGATTACAGGAACGATTTCAGCATCGACAATGCTCGTGTGTACGTAAACGGCCAGGTTCATCAATATGTCAAGTTCGAACTCAACACTGACTGTTTTTTCTGTAACAACACACATTCGGGCGACAGTCCGAAGATGCAATACAATATTCTGGATGCGATAGGAAAAGTCGAGGTTAACCGATATGTCAATATGTGGGGCGGGCGCATGCTGGTGCCCACGGAACGGGGCGAATTGAGCGGCCCGTTCTTTCAGGCAACCCACGATGCTTTCAAGACGCCGTTTTTCTCGCAAGACTTCAGCACTAAATTTGGTAGCGGCGGTGCGGGACGCTATGGCCGTGATGACGGCGGCACCTTCTGGGGCAGCGTCGAGCCCGGCTTCATCAAAGGAACGCTGAGCTATGCCGTAGGCGTTTACCGGGGTCTCCAGTCTTCCTCTACCATCGGCCCCAACCAGGGGGATGACGTGCTATGGGCCGGCCGATTCACCTACAATTTCCTGAACCCCGAAAAGAATCCCGGTTATTACACCAGCAGCACCTACTTTGGTAAAGCCGGCGATATCCTTGCGCTTGCTTTCGGCACATCGTATCAGCGAAACGGGGCCGGATCATTTGCCAATCGCAGCGATTTCCTGGGTCTAGTCGGCGACATCCTCTTTGAAAAAGTCCTGCCTAAAAATATGGGTGTAGTCACTGTCAATGGAGAATACAAGCAGTTTTATGCGAATTACGCCCCTACCGCTTTTGCCGATCCAGGCTGTTTTTGCATGTTCGACGGAAAATCCTGGACTGTCACCGGGCTTTACCTGATACCAGTCAATGTGGGAATTGGAAAATTTCAACCCTATGGCAGATTTACCAGCGTTCAGCCTAACCATAGCAGTAATCGCGAGGAAATCGAGGGCGGCGTGAACTACATTATCGATGGTTTCAATGCGCGTATCTCGGCCTATTACCAGCATGGCGATCTTCGCACCAAGGGGCTTAACTACGCGCCCGACGTAGTGGGTGAGAAGGTTGATGTTTTCAAATTATCCTTTCAGCTGCAAATGTAAAGCTCGACAGCGTGTCTTACCGAAGGCTGAGTTCGATAGTGATTTGGTATCGGTCGATTGATACAAATAATTGCTATCCATGCAGGGCGCATCGTTACGCCACGTTACCATGCCCGGTTCAGGCAAAAGCGTAAATCGTATTAAAAAACGCTTAATTTTCATACGCTTATTTTTGGAGATTTTTTCGCACGGCTATTTACTTTGCACGCAAGCGGGTATATGTTTGTGACGCTATCGGGAATAAAGCAAGGCTTTTCAGTTGTTTTTGGGACATGATGTTGCGGCTCATCTCACCAGTTGGACCGGCTAAAGCAGGTGGGTTTAACCTTTTGATGGACATTAATCAACAATAACCAAAAAATGCACTCGATTTCTCATGCGGAAGGTCTTCATATTCAGCAAGACCGCGTCCCATTCTCCAATCGTCCGGCTCTACAAAAGGTTTTGACTCAACCGACGGCAGGCGTATCTCATGTGCCGTTGCAAGCGCGGTTGTCTCTCGGGTTTGCGGATGATGCGGGCACTACCCGGTTGGTGGGTCGGGAGCACTTCGGCCCCTTGCTGGTGCAAAAGCCGCTTTATCCCGAAGGTCGCGAGGTCTGCCAGGTAGTAATCATTCATCCGCCTGGCGGTGTGGTGGGAGGAGACGAGCTGGAGATTGTTGCCAGGGTTGGCGCATCCGCGAATGCGCAAATCACCACACCCGGCGCAGCCAAGTGGTACAAAGCCAACGGCCATGTTTCGCACCAGAATATCAGACTCGATGTGGGCGTCGGCGGTTCGCTCGAGTGGGTGCCCCAGGAAACGATCTTTTTCGATAATGCCCATGTAGAGCTTGATCATCACGTGTTGCTGGAAAAGGACGCGAGCTATATCAGTTGTGAGATCTTATGCTTTGGGCGTACCGCGTTCGGTGAGTCATTCAGCGGCGGCCAGATCAGGCAGCGCACCCGCATTCATCGCGATGGCAAACTGGTCTGGTTCGAGCAACTGCGGTTACTGGGGGGCAGCCCGGCCATGAAAGCTTCTCTGGTTCTTGCTGACAGCACGGTCTGTGCAACATTGATTGCAGTAGGCAAAGCAGTGCCCGGCGCACTGCTGCACGAAGCACGCGAAGGGGCCAGTGCCATCGCGAATGGTGCAGGCTGTTTTGGCATCAGCCAATCAAAACAGATAGTGGTTGCGCGTTACCTCGGGGATTCCAGTGAAACCGCGCGGCGATTAATGCTGCATGCCTGGGGATTGCTTCGCCCGGCGATGCTGGGCCGCCAGCTTGCAGTGCCACGGTTATGGAATACATGACAATTGCCGTTTTCCTGGAAGCGGCTTTTTTTTCGCCCCGAAAGGTTCAGATTTATTGTAGTGCTCAGAGAATTAGCGACAATCATTAATTTACCGAGGAGAAAGCAATGGACCTTACACCCAGAGAAAAAGACAAGCTTCAGATATTTACTGCGGGGCTGCTGGCGGAACGGCGCAAGGCGCGTGGCCTGCGGCTCAACTATCCGGAAGCGGTCGCGCTGATCACCTGTGCGGTGCTGGAGGGAGCGCGCGATGGTAATACCGTCGCCGAGCTCATGGCCGCAGGCACTCGCGTACTGACCCGCGCCGATGTGATGGAGGGAGTTCCCGAGATGATCCCCGATATCCAGGTCGAGGCCACGTTCCCTGACGGCACCAAGCTTGTGACTGTTCACAATCCGATTCCTTAAGAAACCAGGAGATTATTATGGCCAGAACGCCAATGGTACCCGGTGAAGTATTTGTGCAACCCGGCGATATCGAACTGAATGTCGGTAGAAAAACCAAAACATTAAAAGCCTCGAACGGGGGAGACCGCCCAATACAAATCGGTTCGCATTTTCACTTTTATGAAGTCAATTCCGCAATGAAGTTTGACCGGGAGGCTGCCTATGGCATGCGCCTGAATATCATGGCGGGCACGGCCGTGCGTTTTGAGCCAGGCCAGGAGCGTACGGTTGAGCTGGTTGAACTCGCGGGAGACAGGATCGTCTACGGATTCAACCAGAAAGTGATGGGCAAGCTGAAATAACAGCGCACCGCCAATAATCTACTGAGGAGCATAAAAATGACTTTTAAAATTTCCCGTCAGGCATACGTTGAAATGATGGGCCCCACCGCCGGTGATCGTCTCCGTCTGGCTGATACGGAACTTTTTATCGAGATCGAGAAGGATTTCACCACGTATGGTGAAGAAGTGAAGTTCGGTGGCGGCAAGACGATCCGTGACGGCATGGGTCAATCTCAGCGCAACCACGCCGATGTGATGGATACGGTCATCACCAACGCAGTCATTGTGGACCACTGGGGGATCGTCAAGGCCGATATCGGGCTGAAGGGCGGCAAGATTGCCGCAATCGGCTCAGCGGGAAACCCGGATATCCAGCCCAATATCACGATGTGCATTGGCGCCGCCACGGAAATTATCGCAGGCGAGAATATGATTGTCACAGCGGGCGCTATCGACAGCCACATCCACTTCATCTGTCCGCAGCAGGCGGAAGACGCGATGATGAATGGCACGACCACCATGCTGGGCGGTGGTACCGGCCCGGCGGTCGGCACGGCAGCAACCACCTGCACCCCGGGTCCCTGGCATATTCATTCCATGCTGAGAGCATCGGACGGCATGGTGATGAATACCGGTTTTTACGGAAAGGGTAATGTCAGTCTGCCGACTCCAATTGAAGAACAAGTGCTGGCCGGTGCATGTGGCTTGAAGCTGCACGAGGATTGGGGAACCACCTATGCCGCTGTCGACAATTGCTTGAACGTCGCGGATAAATACGATGTGCAGGTCGCTATCCACACGGACACCATCAATGAAGGCGGTTATCTGGAAAATACGGTCGCCGCATTTAAAGACCGGACCATTCACACTTTCCATACCGAGGGCGCGGGGGGCGGCCACGCGCCCGACATCATAGCGGTCGTCGGCCAGGAAAATGTGCTGCCGTCATCCACCAATCCGACACGCCCCTATACCGTCAATACACTGGACGAACACCTGGATATGCTGATGGTATGCCATCACCTGCATGCCAATATTGCAGAGGACCTCGCCTTCGCGGAGTCCCGCATCCGTAAGGAGACCATCGCGGCCGAAGATATTCTTCATGACATGGGCGCCATTTCGATGATGTCATCAGATTCGCAGGCAATGGGCCGCATCGGTGAGGTGGTCCTGCGTACCTGGCAGACCGCGCACAAAATGAAAATACAGCGTGGCACGCTGCAGGAAGACAATTCCAGGAACGATAATTTCCGCGTCAAGCGCTATATCGCGAAATACACCATCAATCCCGCCATTACACAGGGCGTTTCGCATGCGATCGGTTCGGTGGAGGTGGGCAAATATGCCGATCTCGTCTTGTGGAGACCCGCGTTCTTTGGTGTCAAACCGTCGATGATACTGAAAGGCGGAATGATTGCGGCGTCTTTGATGGGTGATCCGAATGCTTCCATACCCACCCCGCAGCCGGTACATTATCGATACATGTTCGGCGGATACGGTGGTGGTATCAAGACATCGTGTTTCACCTTTACCTCGCAGGCATCCATTAATGCGGGGCTGATCGATACCCTGAAGCTGGACAAGAATCTGATTGCGGTCAAGAACACGCGCAATTTACGCAAGAAGGACATGATCCATAACGGGGCAACACCAAAGATGGAAGTCGATCCCGAAACTTATGAGGTGCGGGCCGACGGGCAACTGCTGACGTGTGGGGCGGAAGATGTTCTGCCGATGGCGCAGCGGTACTTTCTGTTTTGATAAGGTGATTCCCGTTTTTACTGGGGAATTTCCGGTCAGACCGGATGGGGCCGGATGCAGGATTCCACGCTGATCTACGCTTGCCGGAGCCAACAGGTTCTTGTTACCTCTTGAAGAGTAAGTCTCGGGAGCCATCCACGCCATTTTATTACCGACACCGCGATAGTAACAATACAACATTTCTTTTTGAGGCCTATAAATGCTGACATTGAACGCCAGAATAGCGCATGCGGACTCGATTTCCGCTCAGCTTGTTCTACCTTATGAATTACGCGAAAACAGCCGCTTGCGTACAAAGCTTGCATCAGGTGAAGAAGTTGCCATTTTTACCGAGCGGGGCACGGTGCTGCGCAACAACGACTTGCTGAAGGGTGACGATGGCCGCGTGGTGCAGATCGTCGCGGCGCAGGAACCGACCTATCGGGTTAGCTGCAATACTTCGCATAATCTATTGCGCTGTGCTTTCCATTTAGGCAATCGTCATACACAGACCCAGGTGGGCGAGGATTTTTTACGTATCTATCAAGACAGCGTGCTGAGAGAAATGCTGTTGGGGCTGGGCGCCACGGTGGTCGAAGAAAATGCACAATTCGAGCCGGAGTCGGGCGCCTACAGCGCGGGTGGAGGGCATCATCATCACAACGATGATGGTCACGGTCACTCACATAGTCATGGTCCATTAGCCCCGATTCCAGCGCATCAGAAAATTCACCGTGCGACGGACTCGAAAATAACTTAGATGACGATGGAAAGCCCGATATTGCTTCGATTGCTGCAGCTGGCGAGCCCGTCGCTGCCGATCGGTGCCTATACCTATTCGCAGGGATTGGAAGCAGCCATCGAGACGGGCATGGTCAAGGACGAGAGTTCGGCCCGTGCCTGGATCACTGAGTCGCTTGCTGTCGTCGCGGACTTTGAAGCGCCGGTACTTTGGCGCTTGTTGAAGGCTTTTTCCGCTCGGGACATGGCGGCAGCCACGTACTGGACGGAGTGCTTTATTGCCGCGCGCGATACCGCCGAGTTTCGCGCCGAAACAATTCAGATGGGATATTCTCTCGCCAGGCTGGTGGCAGATCTGAAAATCGCGGATGACGAGCTTCTGAAGATATTGACGAGTCAGCCCGAGATCCCTCTGCCTACGGCGTTTGCCTGTGCCGCGGAGGCACTGGCGGTACCGCATGAAGCCGCCTTGCTTGGAATGTTGTTTTCCATGATTGAGAATCAGGTGTTGGCCTGCGTGAAGTCTGTTCCGCTTGGGCAGGTTTCGGGCCAGCGTCTTCTGCTTTCCCTGCATCCCGTTCTGGAAAACGCATCGAATCACGCACAGCGACTGGCGGACGACGAGTTATCCAATTGGGCGCCCGGTCTGTCCTTATTATCCATGCAACATGAAGTTCAATACAGCCGGATCTACCGGTCCTGAATTGTTTAACCGGAAACAAAAATGACAAAATCATCAAATCCCCTGCGCGTCGGTATAGGCGGCCCCGTTGGTTCTGGAAAAACGGCTTTATGCGAAGCGCTTAGCAAAGGAATGCGTGACCGGTATGAAATGGCCGTCATTACTAACGATATCTATACTAAAGAAGATATGGAGATTCTGCTGCGTGCCGATGCGCTACCCGCTGAGCGTTTGATGGGTGTCGAAACCGGCGGTTGCCCGCACACGGCGATAAGAGAGGACGCATCCATCAACCTGGAAGCCATAGCGCGCATGACCGCCGACTTTCCTGACCTCGATCTTATCCTGGTCGAGTCCGGAGGCGACAATCTTGCCTCGACTTTCAGCCCGGAGCTCTCCGATCTGACCATCTATGTGATCGACGTTGCCGCCGGCGAAAAAATACCGCGCAAGGGTGGACCTGGTATTACACGTTCCGCCTTGCTCGTTATCAACAAGATCGACCTTGCACCTTACGTCGGTGCGGATCTCGGTGTAATGGCCCGCGACGCGAAGAAAATGCGTGGGGACCGGCCATTTGTCTTTACCAATTTGCGTACTGGAGAAGGTGTTCAGGAAATCATCGATTTCATCGTAAAACAGGGGTTGCTGGAAGAAATGAGGTCTCGAAATACGGATTCGACGGCGGTTAGCTGACGAATTGCTCCTATTTGCTTTACTTACGCGATACATCATCAGAATTATCAATAGATGGCCGTGCTTTCCATGTAACCGCAATGCAAAGAAATACAGCGATCACATAACCCGGAAGTTTCATAAATTGACGCACGCCCTCGCTGGTCTTTTGTTTCGTATGAAAATTTCGTTCAGTCGGGTGTATGAATAACTACACCACTCTTTCACAAAATTTCCCTACAAAACAAATCCTGCGCAATCACCACGCGAATTTATGAAACATCCGGGATAAGAAAAATTCTGGAGGTGAACAATGGATTGGTCATTAAAAATAGACGCGGCACTGCCTCGGCCGCTGCGCATAATTTTTAGAGGTGTCGGGCAGGTATTTTTTTGTTGTAACGCAGTGACTGGATTTATCTTTCTGCTGGCGCTTTTTATCGGCGGTTTGGCTGCGGGGGCTGCCGCTACCGTCGGTGTGATAAGCAGTACCATGGCGGCTCACGTTCTCGGTTTCTCCGAGGATGATATCGACGCGGGACTATATGGATTCAACGGTACGCTGGTAGGTCCCTGCCTCTTTTTATTCCTGGAGCATTCGCCGCAGCTCTGGCTGTACGTCGTACTTGCCTCGATATTATCGAGTGTCGTGCTGGCCGCGCTCATGAGAATTCTTCATCCCTATAACGTTCCTGCCTCGACCTCGCCGTTTGTTCTGACCTGCTGGATGTTCCTGGTCGCAGTGTACGCGTTTGACAGCTTTACTCGGGGTCCGATTTTACCCCCGCCCGGTATTCCCACCATCGTGACGGGTGTGGGGGCACTCCCAGCCGAGATATGGTTTATCGCACTCGCAAAAGGCGTAGGCGAGGTCATGTTTGCGGATAGCGTTATTGTCGGTATCCTGTTTTTGGTGGGTATCGCAATAGTTTCATTGCGGGGAGCGCTGATGGCGGTGGGTGGGGCGGTGGTGGGTTTGATCGTACCCATGCTTTTCGGGGCAAACCAGAATGCGATTGAGATGGGGCTGTATGCATTCAATCCAGTCTTGACCATGATGGCGGTGGGCTGGGTTTTTCTTAAACCTACCGGCAGAAGTGCCGCGTTGGCGCTATTGGCGGGCATACTGACGGTGGTGTGCCAGGCTGGGCTGGCCAGTTTTCTCACGCCGATAGGTTTGCCGACGCTCACATTCCCATTTGTTCTGGTCATGTGGATGTTTCTGTTTGCTGCCGGAATGTCCAAATACTGGTCGGCACCTTCAGCCAAGTAACGATGGGGGAGGGGACAGCGGAGTTGATCATGCGCCCCGGCCGTTGGCCGTCGCTTCAAATTGACGAAGTACACCGGAACCGGAATTCATCGGTTTAACCTAAATCCGGTAGTTGGACGAGGTGAAGTGTACGGTTTTTGTGGTGCAGGGCAAGGCGCAACGACGCGGAATGCGACCGCGCAGGGCGGAGCAGTGCCTTCCGCAGGAAGGTGCGACCCCGAAGCGGGATGCGGGCGCCCCCTTGCGTGTGGAACGCGATCGCGGCATCCCCTGCGCTGCCCGATCCCCGCTTCGCGGGACCCCTCGGGCGACGCTTCGGGGCGCCGTTCCATTCCAAGGAGTTACAACGCAGCCATGTGCCGCAAAAACTGTGCAATTCACCTCGTAGCGACCTAACCCGGAAGGTGAGCGTCAAATAATAGGAAATATTGTTATTAATCACAACACTAACCTATTAAATGAGCGGTCAGCTACCGGATTTAGGTTCAGGCCACAAGATCAACCTTTCCGGTTTTCAGGCTATATACGCCGCCCACTACGAGAACTTTCCCTTTTGCGACCAGGCGGCTCAAAATCGGCGGTTGTTTTCTCAGCTTGTCCACATTGCGAATGACGTTCATTTTAACCACATTCTCAAAGCGCTCCCCCGGCAAGGTTGCAGCCGCCCTGACTGCCGGCGCCAGCGCACTTGCCATGGATTGGATATGCCCGGGAAATTGGGTGTTGTTGTCAACGGAATCAATGGCTGCCCGGACAGCGCCACAGCTTTCGTGGCCGAGCACCATGATCAGTGGCGTATGCAATACAGCCGCCGCATACTCGAGAGTCGCCACAAAATCCGTGGTTAAATAATTACCGGCCACCCGAGCTACAAACAGATCGCCGCGTTGCTCATCAAAACAGAATTCCGGACCAACCCTCGAATCGGAGCAGCTTAAAATGCTGGCATAGGGATTCTGCCCACTGACCAGGGCTGCTCGATCATTGCTGAAATTCAAAGGCGTGGATTGTCCGGCTACATAACGTGCATTACCCGCCACTAATCGTTCCAATGCCGCATCGGGTGTCATCACGTTTTCGGGCAAGGGCGGCATTTTGACTTTTGCAGCGAAAGCCATTCTTCCAGTTGCCCCGGCGATACCTGCACCGAGAGCAGAGGCTGCGACCTGCTTCAGAAACAAGCGTTTGCTTGAATCCTGATGAAGGTTGGCGTTCTTCTCGTCACACATGACCGCGATATATTAAAAGTGTATTTTTGGTACTGCGCACTGATCTTATCGAATGATCAGGTCAGCGGATTGCTGTGAGTATGCGGCACGGAAGCGTGTGAATGCCTCTCATGTCTGATTTCGACCGGCACCATGTGCAGCTTGCCATGCCGAACGCCGCGCGTAGCCATGACAAGGTTGGCAAAATCCTTAACGTCCTGAATCGTGCCACGCAGGATGACCACTTCGAGACAGTTATCATGATCCATGTGCACATGCATGCTGGACAATGTAAGGTCGTGATGATCGTGCTGTATCGAGGTAACACGGCTGGCAAGATCACTTTCGTGGTGATCGTAAATATAGCTGAGCGTGGCGACGCAATGGCCTCCGCCTCCTTTTTCCAACCGAGCGGTCTCCAACTGGTCGCGTATCAGATCGCGCATCGCCTCCGAGCGATTGGTATAGCCGCGCGCGCGTATGAATTCGTCAAACTGTTCGGAGAGCTGGTTATCCAGCGATATGGTGAGTCGTTCCATATTCCTTACTCAAGAAGGAGGCGATAATTTTAAAATTGATACATCAAGCTGACACGGAACATACGCGATTCAATAGGGTGGAACACAATACCGTCTTTCGCTGTGGACGCCGGGCTCGTCTGGTAGCCATAATAGTAAGCGATATCGTAGTTTTTGGCGTTAAGTAAATTCAATACATCAAGCTGGATTTTAAATTTTCTACGCATCTCATACCCTGTCGAGAGATTGACGATAGTTGTGCTATAGGGGGCAACGGGATTGTTTGTATCTACCGTCACATTGCCAAAATGGCGCACACGAAGGGTAGTAAAGAAATTATAAGGTAAATTCAGGGTTGCACCCGCGCTGATCGTACGCCCTACTGCATTAGGAATGTGAAATCCATATGCCTGGTTTGCAGGATCGCTGGCCTGATTTAGCTGAGCCTGGTCATAGCGCGCATGAGTAAGCGAAAAATCGGCATCCAGGGTCAGCCAATTAACGGGCTTGTAGAAATTGGCCCACTCAATACCGTAGCGGGTACTTGCGCCGCTCATTTCCGTGGTGCCCGCATCGCCGCTAAATACCAGTTCCGAGGCCGAATGCAAATACCAGATTGCCAGGGTGGATTTCAATCCTTTGATGGCTTCGGTACGGAAACCGATTTCCGCACCCCTGGCCCGCACCAGCCCATTGGCGGCCAATTGAGGTGCAAAATTATTGTTGCCTATCTTATAGGTATTTACAGTCGCGGTTACGCCACGGGCATCGTTGGAATGGTAGCCTTCGCCAGCATTAAGATAAATTTCGGAATCGTACCAGGGGCCGAGAATAATGCTCAGCTTGGGGCTGAACAACCCGTCGGTCTTGTTGCCGGAATTTTGCGGGACGGTGAAGGCATGTACGTCGAAATTGAATATATCCCCACGCAGGCCTGCAATAGTCCTCAGTTTGGGCAACCAGTAAGTTAGGTTTTGCAGATACAGGCCGATACTGGTTTCCGTGACCTGATCCCTGCTCACATTATGATAAACGACTCCCCGGTTCGAGTTGTTCAGCAGCACGCGATTCATGTCATTACGTACCTGCACGCCTAGCGTATTAATCATATCGAAACCGGCCACCTTGTTGAACCAGCTTTGCTCGGCCTTGCCGCCGAAATAGATGCGGGATTCCCTTTGATTCATCTGGTCACTTGGGATTATTCCTCCCGGAAGTACGATATTGTCGGCGACAGAGTTGATAAAGCCACTGAAATTGGAGGTAAGGTCAAGGTCGTATTTAACCAGGTAAAAGGATGCGTCCCGCCGGTAGTCCTTCTCTTTTTGCCACCAGTCACCATGAAGCGTATAGCGCCCGGTTTTTCCATTATCGGTGGGGTCTATGTTGCCGAAGCGGTTTATCAAGCCATCATTAACCGCAAACAGCGGTATCTGATTGGTGGCGCGCCAGTCAGCATGGTATGCCTTAACGCCTACACTCATACCCCAATTACCTTTGTCGAGGCTGTATTTGAGCATACCGTTGAACTTGAGAGCATGTTCGGCCAATACCCAGGGACCATCATAAGTATTCGCATCGACCGCATAGAGCAGATGACCATCCCCCATTCGGTTTGAATTGGCTGCCACCCCACGGTAAAAGCCGAATGATCCACCCGTGAACTTGGCGAAACCTTGAGGGAGGGAGTTGAAGGTTGTCATCTTGGCATGTCCGGCTGCGGAAAAATTGCCCTGATCCGCATAGTAGGGGCCCTTTCCATATTGAACATTGTCTACCAATTCCGGAATAAGACCGTTCAGATCCATGTAACCCTGCCCGTGGGCATGGCTAGGCAGATTAATCGGCACACCGTCCACAAACGTAGCGAAATCGGTACCATGGTCAAGATTGAATCCCCGCAGGAAATACTGATTGGCTTTGCCATCGCCACTATGCTGGGTGGCAATCATGCCGGGAATGAACTCGACGATTTCACCGGCCCGTGAAAGCGCACGATTTTTAATCTGCTCTTGACCGATAAATCCCTGCGATGCGGACTGGGTTTCACCGACAAGGCTGGTGCCACGTTCTTTTCCCAGTACTACGACCTCCTTCAGCTTGACTACAGATACCTCGTGTTTCGACGAGGTTTCAGGTTTGACGGTAGCGGCATCCGCGGCCTGCTCTGCGTAAGCACTGCCGCTACTGAAAAAAAGAGGTAAAGCCGACAGGAATAAGCGTGCGATCAACATACCCATGCCGCGCCAGGGCAATGTCGCTGGCAGGATCGCAAGTTGCAGGAAATGAGGTTAGCTAAAACAGATGTTTCCCGAGCGTGCGCGCTATGTGAAACGCAATGTATGCCCGGATGAGCGCGTCGACCCGGTTTCGTGACAGGCATTTGCGAACTCTCGCAAATATTTACTTGTTTTTGTGTCATCCCCTGCCAGGAAATGCTTGAAGCTGAATTAGAGCGAGTTGTATGAATATTTTATAAATCTTCATACATTAAATCATGGCAGCGATTTTTATGTCAAGCGTTGCAACCCCTTGTTTCTCGGTGTATGAAATATTTATAACTATTCATATCCATCATGAAAAGTTAAACTAGCAAGTCACTCGATATCCTGAAAAATTGGGAATTTCCATGAATGGATCGATCCGTCCTGCCATCAAATTTTTATCATTCCTGCTAATTCTGGCTTCATCCGGCACAGTTCATTCTTCAGATGCGAACAAAAAGCTCGTCATTGTCACCACCGTCGCTCCTATCACAAATATTGTCCAGAATGTCGGCGGTGCTTATACCGAAGTAATTGGCATTGTTCCGGATGGAACCGATTCGCATACCTTTGAGCCTGTTCCCACGGATGCGAAAATATTGCAGTCGGCCGATATCATCATCGTAAATGGCCTGGACCTTGAATTACCCACCGTGAAGCTGGCGGAAAAGGTGAAAAAAGCAAAAACCCCTATCCTGCGGCTGGGTAATCACACATTGCGAAAGGAGGAGTGGCGGTATGATTTCAGTTTTCCCCGCGAATATGGGCATCCCAATCCGCATCTGTGGCCGAATATTGCATTGGCGATGCGTTATGCGGAACTCGTCCGGGACAAATTGATTGAGCTGGATCCGGCGCATAAGGAGGATTATCTTGCGAGCACATCGGTCTATCTGGCAAAGCTCCAGAAATTGGACAAGGCGATCTTTAATTGCGTCGGCATCATTCCGGAGAAGAACCGCAAACTGGTCACCTATCATGATTCGTTTGCTTATTTCGCCCCTCGCTACGGCATGAAAGTTATTGCAGCCATTCAGCCTTCAGATTTTTCCGAGCCGGGTCCGCAAGAAGTCATTCGTATCATCAAGCAGATAAAAAAGGAAAAGGTGCCCGCCATTTTTGGCTCCGAGGTTTTTCCCAGCAAGGTCATGGAGCAAATCGCGCGTGAAACCGGCGTAAAGTTCATTGATCAGCTTTCCGATGACGAACTGCCTGCTCCGCCCAATCACTCTTTTATAGGCATGATGGCAAATAACATGGGCCTCATGGCCGAATCACTAGGCGGCGATCCTGCTTGCATCGCACATGTCGACACAAGCAATATCAATCCCTGAGCCAATCCCTGGGATCCCCGGGCCAACCCCTGGGCTGCGGCCAAATCTCGCGGTTAGGCTGGGCGGGGTTACCGCCGCCTATGAACACAATGTGGTATTTGCAAATCTTTCGCTGGAAATTCCTGTCGGTCGGTTTGCCGGCATTGTGGGTCCCACCGGATGCGGCAAGACAACGCTGCTGAAAACCATTCTAGGAACGCATCCCGTTGACTCAGGCAATGTGCAATTGAATGGGGATTGCATAGGGAACGTGAAGCCGGGCACCATAGGTTATGTGCCACAGTTGGGAAGTGTGGATTGGAGCTTTCCCGTCACGGTGGAAGAAGTGATCATGATGGGCCTCTACACCAGCAAGCGCATCTTGCCCTGGTCCAGCAAGGAAGAGCGTGAGCGCATTCATGAACTGGCCCACAGACTCGGCATTTACGGTTGTCTGCACCATCATATCGTGAATATTTCCGGCGGCCAGCGCCAGCGCGCATTCCTCGGACGTGCGCTGGTCAATAACCCAAAGCTTCTGGTGCTGGATGAACCCACCTCGGGCGTCGATATCAAAACCCAGCATGAAATATTGCATCTGCTAAGCGATATCAACAGTGAAGGCATCACCATTTTGCTGACAACGCATGACCTCAATGCGGTGGCTTCACACCTGCCATGGGTAATCTGCTTCAACAACGGCGTGGTGGCGCAAGGCCAGCCACGCGATATTTTCACCAACGAAATCCTTACGAAAACCTATGGCGGCGATATTGTCATAGTGAAGCACAACGGGTACTTCCTCATCGCCAACAGCACACCGCTAAACCTCATGGGTGAAGGCCGGTAATGGAATTTCTTCTATTCCTTCTAGAGCCGCTGGAGTATGAATTTTTTCGGCACGGCCTTCTGGCTGGGCTGATGGTAGGCGCCTTATGCGGCTTGATAGGTGTATATGTAATATTGCGCGGCATGAGTTACGTGGGTCATGGATTGTCGCATGCGGCATTTGGCGGTGCGGTGGTAGGGTTTACGCTGAATCTTAATTTTTATGCCGGTGCAGGGGCCATGGGCCTGCTGGCCGCGGTAGTCATCAACCAGATCACAAAAAATAACAAGATCAAGCCGGACGCCGCCATCGGGATTGTCACCACCGCGATGTTCGCCCTGGGGGTGGCTATCGTCAGCAAGTCGCGCAGTTTTAATCAGAGCTTCGAGGCGGCTCTGTTCGGTAATATTCTGGGCATAACCGACCAGGATTTAGTGGTTATCGGACTAGTGACCGTTGCGGCCATGATCTCGATGTTTTTCATGTATAGGCCGTTGCTTTTTTCCACGTTCGATAACGAAGCGGCGCGAATATTCGGTATCAAAACAGGCGCTGTTCAATTGGCGTTTTCGATTCTCCTCACGCTTTCGATCATCGCGTCCATGAACGTAGTCGGCGTTACCATGATTGCCGCCACACTTATTGCGCCTGCAATGACGGCCCGAATGATGACGGACAGCTTCAGCCGCATGCTGATTTATTCGGTTCTGATAGGGGCCGTTATGGGCGTTACCGGGATGTACCTGAGTTATATCCTGAATATTGCCTCTGGCGCCGCCATTGTCCTGTTTAGCGCCTTGTTGTTCTGCTTATCACTGCTGCTCAAACCTGTCCGTAAGAAACGCATGTTGCGCAGGCGCTTTCAGCACCCCAGCCGTTTGGAAACCCTTAAACCTAAATCTGGCAGTTGACCGCTCGCGCTGCGCCAGCATACTGCGATTTCAGGCCCTGCAGTGGATGCGCCGCGGGCGCAAGCTGAACAAGCGCGTATCAATAGGAGATCGTTCCGTCTGCCTCCATTTTCCCCTTGCCGGTCTTGATATCCTGGTTTCCCTGTAACTCCACGCTTCCGCTCGCTTTTGAAAATCGCCCCGTTCCACCTGTGATCTGGAATGTTGCATTGGAAAAGGAATATGCTGGTGCAGTATCTGTTGGAATAAGAGAGCCGCTATAGTCGCCGCTAAGCTTATCGCCATTCGCCGCGGTGATGGTCAATTTGCCGATGAACGCGTAATGATTGCCCATCGGTGTAATGCAATCGCTCGCTGCAATCGAAACCTTGCCCATGTGCGTGCTTTTACCTGTGCCGGTCGTCGTGCCGCCGAATCCTGACGGGCAGTCTGGATTGAGCCCCATTTTTTCCTGCGTTACCACGCTAGCCTTCAAGGGCACGTTCGTCGGGCCTGCCAAGGCGGTAAGCGGTAGTGTCAAGCCTGCAATGGCAATGACAGAAGTTATGGTTCGCTTCGAAAACGAGAACGACGGCATGATCAATGTTGACTCCCTATTCTAATTGGTGGTTTATTTTATTTTATGGGATCGGCGGGTGATGCCATTCCAAGGATGCTAGTCTAACATTGTCACTCGTCCTTCAAATGGCTGCAATTGATGTGCATCGCTTTGAAGATGTGTCGAAAGCAGTATTCTGGAATGGTTTATCGGGTTTTTATGCGCGTACCGGGACATATTCAGTACTACGCTAAATCTTTTTCCGCCGAAAATGCGATCGTATGCGAGAATTTTTTTATTGCATAAATCGTGCGCGATCTCAAGGCTTCCAGCATGTAACGCGGGCGTTTCGTTCCGAAGGTGAATCACTTTTTTATAAAAATTAAAGAGCGAATCGGAATCCGCCATCTGCTTGTCAACATTTATTTCCTTGAAATTTTCAGCGATTGGCAGCCACGGCTCCACCGAATCGGCACAGAAACCCGCATTCGGTTTTTCGTTCCATAGCATGGGCGTGCGGCACTCGTCGCGATTGAGAATCTCAGCGCTCTTATCCACCAAGAACTGCGGAACCCAGTTATGTTGAATGGCGATAGCATCTTTTCCTTGCTTTAGCGGAATTCTCACTCTGGGTATGCCGATTTCATCCCCGAAATAGGTGAACGGAATGCCTCTGCATGTGAATTGAAATAGCGCCAGCAATTTAGCCTTTGCTACACTTCCACCCAAACGGCTGATGATGCGTGTGCGGTCATGATTGGCAAAGACGAGCGTGGGTATCAGGGGCTCGGGAAAATGCTCTTCAAATGTCAACAGCATTTGACGGTAATTTTCCGCCTTGAACGGCGTTGAAATAGCCTTGAAAAGGAAAATGGCGTTCAAGCCATTTTTGCCGTTGTGATAGCAGAACTGGTTGATCAGCGCTTCGTCCCCATGCGATTCCCCTATCAAGACCCTTCTGGGATTATCGAACTCGTCCACTACGCTTCTTAACTCCGTAGCAAATTCGAAGCTTTTTTCATGGAGAAAATTGTTTTTCAGATTTTGAAAAAAAATAGACAATGATTTGTCTGACGGGGTCAATCGAAAACTGGGCGGATTGCTGCGGAGTTCGGCATCTTCATAGATTGCGCTTATGATATCCAGCCGAAAGCCGTCTACCCCTTTTTTCAGCCAGAACCGGACCACATCAAACATGGCTTGCTTGACTTCGGGATTGTGGTAATTCAAGTCGGGTTGAAAAGGGAGAAAAGCCGTGTAATTGAACTGTTTCCGTTCAGGGTAATAGGTCCAGGCTTTGTTGCCGGCCATGGCGCGCCAGTTGTTGGGCGGCTTCATGCCATTCCTGCCTTTCCCATCTTTCCAGATGTACCAGTCCGCTTTCGGGTTATCGCGTGAGCTTGCCGATTCCTTGAACCAGGCATGCTCATTGGAGGTGTGATTCAGCACCAGGTCGAATACGAGTTTCATTTTCCTGCGATGCACCTCTTGCACCAGCTTTTCAAAAAGCGCCATATCGCCATACTGTGGAGAAATGGAAAAATAGTCGCTGATATCGTAGCCAAAATCTCTTTGTGGACTTTCCGTAAAGGGCGAAATCCAGATTGTTTCGTAACCGAGGTCTTTAAGATAATCAAGTTTTTCGATGACACCCGGTATATCTCCGATGCCATCTCCATTGGTGTCGAAGAAGGAGCGGGGATAGATATGGTAAACGGTGGTTTTTTTCCACCATTCGCCATCTGAATCATCGGGGAAAATGGAACTCTTGAAACTGTCTGTCATAGCTGTTTGGAATAAGTTTCCCATAAGAATTATTTACGATTTTGGTGATATCTGCCTTTCGGAATTGAAGACCCGGGTTGATCTATTCGAAGGGAGCAGGATATATACAGGGAGGATATATAGAGAGCAGGATATATAGGCAGACCTGTGAACCTTCGGCCCAGCCGAAGCCATGATCAGGGAAGAAGAGCGGCGCAGTTCGAACACCGACCGGATATGACGAGCAAGATTTCTCTCAACTGGCAGAGTCTTGCTTTATCAAGGACTATAGGACTGCTAATTACCTGCCCGAGTTCAATGGCGACAGATAGTTCTGCAGAAAACCTGGTAGCTCTTGCATTGGAGGTAGGGATGCTATAAAACGCGGTACGGCTCGGGTACGATTAAAATGGGCTACGACGGCAATCCAGTAGAGAGCCCGGTAGAGGTGGCAATCGCAGGTAATCACGATTTCGCGATCAGAAATTTCTCTCAGGCAAGCAGAAGCATTCAAACCTCAGCATTACTGTCGTGCAAACGTCTCGTCATTTTGAAGCTATCATGAAACAAGAGCAGTGCTAGTACCTTAGTCCGATGGTCAAACGATTAATACAGGTAGGATAATGTTCCATCGCTCACTGAAAAATTACCACTTTACTTTTCGCCTCGGATCGTAAGCGCCAATTTTATAAGATGAACGTCATATGGAAAACTTGAGTACGGCGTTATCGGTGGTGGCGGTGTTAGCGGAACCGCTGGGGGAAAATGCTACGCTGATAGGTCCTGTTCATTATCAGTCCTTCGCAGCCAGCCGTTTTGCCCGCGCTTCATTCGCGTATTTTCACCTTGAAGATTTCGAGAACGGCATCCTTGATACTTTCAACGCCCTGGCACCGCATGGAATGGTGTTGCAGCCTGCCGGCCAGGCCGCCCCGGCCGAAGCAGAAGATGGCTCGACAGATAATTCGCATTCTTCGCGTAATACATGGTACGCAGACGGCGACTCGATCCTGACATTTTCGTTCAGTAAGGAATTACTCGGCGAGCTACCTACCGATGCCGGTTTGATATGGACCGACATGGGACTTGCCAACATTCGGGGCGGTTTTAAAAGCGTACTTTTTGAAGCTTTCGATGCGTCAAATAATTTGCTGGGAGCGATCGGCCCATCCGCGATGGGAGATGGATTATTCGCGGGTCAAACGGCGGAGGACCGGTTCTTTGGCGTTAGCAGCGCCAACGGCGTCGGTTCCATACGAATAACTTCATTGAGCAGTACCGAGCAAGGGATGGATCAGTTCCGGTACCACCTCCCGGAGTCTGCGCAATTCGACGCGAATTCTGAATCAGCCGCCCTTGCCTTGCTTGTGGTCGGGCATGGGGGAAGCGGGTTCAAACGACGGCATTTGCAAAGCTGAAACGGTAAGGCCCGGATTCAGGTACGCATAAGCAGGGTTGCGCAATGTGAGAGAGATTCAGTTGCGACGAGTAGACCGCCAAGTTGGTTTAACCTAAATCCGGTAGTTGACCGCTCATTTAATAGATCAGTATTATGATTAATAACAATATTTCATATTATTTGACGCTCACCTCCGGATGAGGACGCTACGGGGTGAATTGCACAGTTTTTGGGGTACATGGCTGCGTTGCAACTCCTTGGAATGGAACGGCGCCCCGAAGCGTCGCCCGAGGGACCCCGCGAAGCGGGGATCGGGCAGCGCAGGGGATGCCGCGATCGCGTTCCACACGCAAGGGGGCGCCCGCATCCCGCTTCGGGGTCGCACCTTCCTGCGGAAGGCACTGCTCCACCCTGCGCGATCGTATTCCGCGTCATTGCGCCTTGCCCTGCACCCCAAAAACCGTACACTTCATCCCGTCCAACTACCGGATTTAGGTTGATGCGGACATACGCGCATCAACCGCCCGCCTGCTGTTTTCCCAAATGGCTGCGTTTGCGGGCATAAGCGAAATAAACGATGAGGCCGGTCAAGGCCCAGTACAAAAACAATCTTATCGTATTCCAGCCCAGGCTGACGAATAGCAGCGCGCATCCTGCCATGGCCAGCGGACCGACGATCCAGATCATCGGTGTTTTGAACGGCCTGTGTCGCTCAGGTTCGCGGCGGCGAAGGATCATCACGCCCAGCGCCACCATGAAAAATGCGAAGAGGGTGCCGGAGTTCGAGACATCGGCCAGCATTCCGACCGGGAACATCGCAGCGAAGAACGCCACGGCGATACCTGTGACCAGGGTGACGACATGTGGGGTATGAAAACGCTTATGCACATGGGAGAAGAACTTCGGCATAAGCCCGTCGTGCGACATGGTAAACAGAACGCGGGTTTGCCCATAAATCATCATCAGCACCACGGAGGGCAGAGCGACGATGGCGGCAGAAGCCACCCAATTGCCGACCACCGGGTAACCCACCTCACGTAACACAAAAGCCAGGGGTTCCTTGGATAAGGATAGCTCGGCACCTGGCTGGGCGCCGACAGCGCCCACTGCGGCATACGCGACGATCAGGTAAAAAACCGTGCATATCGTCAATGAACCTATGAGCCCAATGGGTACGTTACGGTTGGGATTGTTGGTTTCTTCCGCCGCCGTCGAGACGGCATCGAACCCGATATAGGCAAAAAAGATGGAGGCGGCGGCGCCGAGTACGCCTACACCGGAAAGCGGTGTACCCCAGCCATTGGGCAGCATAGGCTCAAAGTTGGCCGCATTGACGGCGGGCAGGGCGAGAATGATAAAGGCCATGAGCGCAACTATTTTTACGATGACAAGAATAGCCGTGAACCTGGCGCTCTTTGAAGTGCCTATGATCAGGAGAAGCGTAACGAAAAGCGAGATCAGGAATGCCAGCAGATTGAAACCGCCTGCGGAGGTTGTGCCCGCTGTTGCGCCTGTTTCGGTTTTAGTTGCAAGAACAATAAAATCGTAAGGTCCTGCAGTCAGAGCCAAGGGCAGCCCATACCCTATCTCATGGAGGAAACCATTGATATAGCCGGACCACCCGACGGCAACCGCGGCGGCTGCGACCGCATATTCCAGAATAAGCGCCCAACCTACCATCCATGCCGCCAACTCTCCAAATACCGCATAGGAATAGGTATATGCGGATCCCGCAACGGGCACCATCGCTGCGATCTCGGAATACACCAACGCTGCCAGTGCGCAGACAAAGCCGGCAATGACAAACGAAAACATCATGCCTGGCCCGGCTTTATCCGCAGCAACCGATGTCAGCACGAAAATGCCGGTGCCGATAATAGCGCCGATACCAAGCATGGTAAGGTCGAAGGCCCCGAGCTGGCGCTTGAGCCCCCTCGTGCGTGCTGACTCAAGTATGTGATCCAGGGACTTGACGCGCTCAAACAACATTTGTTTCTCCGGTAAAAAGGGAGCAAAACGAATTTGCTCCCGCTCTGAATTCAATGAGGGTCTAATGAGCTATCGGCGAGCGCGTTGTACTCCGCGGAGACGTACTCAGCGGTTCCTCAGGTCCAGTGGGAGTTTTCGCAAGGCGCATTCTAAACCAGCCGGGCGCGACGCGATGAAAATGCTGCTTTGAACCGCGAAAATTGCCTGAAGCGCAGTAAAATATCGGCATTAACCGGCTTGGTCCGGCAAATTGTCCAGATATACCAGGCTCGCTACCCCTTCTTCATCCTCTTCTTGATTTTTGTATAGCCAGGCAGTGAGGGGGCACGCCATAAATACCAGGATGCCACCGTTCGATAAGGGCTGCAGAGCATGCCGACTGTTTCCATCGCTTTGCGAGTGGGAATAGTATCAAGAGTTTTCAGGAACCGGTAGCCCTCGCGCACGCCAAAGTCATCGGCCGGCAATACATCGATACGGTCGAGCGTGTAGATGAGCAGCATCTCGACCGTCCAGCGGCCAATACCCGGCAGCGCTACAAGGCGGGCGATGAGTTCATCATCGGACATTTCGCCCGCGATATCGCGAGTTGGCACAAGGCCGTTCAATGCGCCCTCAGCAATACTTCTTATCGTGCTGATCTTGCGGGTTGAAAAACCGCACGAACGAAGTTCTTCAAATTGGGATGCCAATATTTGGGCCGGGCTGGGAAATGCATCTTCGGGGTACAAATCCAGAAATCTGCCGATAATGGCGTCGGTCGCCCGAGCGTGCAATTGCTGGTATGCCACCGCTCTCACCAGTGCTTCGTAAGGCTCGCGCGCGGGTTCTGGCTGATGCATGCATGGTCCCACCGATTTAATCAATCGTGACCAATCCTCATCAATGCGAGAGAGAGGGCTGGCGGCAAGACGATAGATGTCAGCAGGAGAATTCGCGCCCTTCGTTGCGGTGTTTGCCATTTGTCCGATCTTTTACCTGATTTCCGAACTGAATCGTTGCCCCTCTGCAACCCGGCGCGATAGTCACTGTACTGGATAAGGAGAAATTGGAATGATAGCGTTTTCCTCGAACTGTCGTTTGGGATCGCGCCTTGTCGCCGCTGGAAAATACGGCTGATGGCGCGGAAAATGGAGTCGGTGGTCGCTAATCCGATCATTCGGCTGGCACGGCGCATGATCACATGGTTCGGTCAAGGAAACTGGCTTGGGCCGGCCAGCGGGCCAAACCCGTAGGGTACATTTCGGGGGCAGACGCGGCTGGCGGAATGCGATAAAATGCATGAAATCTCAATGAAAAACTAGCCATGTCTGCCACCGTTCCATCTTCCACTGATTCCCTCCGAGGTGCCGTTGCGCACCTTGCGGGTGAGCTGCAAGCCGGTCGCGTCTATCGACGGGAGGATCTCGCACGTCTGTCCACCGCGGTGGACAGACATCTGCGTGAGTTGGTGGCTGCCGGGAAGCTGAAGAAGCTCGCCCAGGGGTTGTACCACGCCCCGAGGCAATCCAGCTTTGGTCCGCTGCCGCCTGCCGATGAACAGGTGGTGGGTGGTTTCCTGCGTGACAAGGACTTTCTCGTATTCTCCCCTTCGGCCTACAACGCCGTGGGCCTGGGCACCACGCAACTCTACAACCGCACGCTGGTCTACAACCACAAGCGCCATGGCGTTTTCCGGCTCGGCAACCGGCAGTTCGAATTCCGCACGAAGCCGCGCTTTCCGAAGAAGCTCACACTCGAGTTTCTGTATGTCGACCTGCTGAACAATCTCGAAGAGTTGGCCGAGGACCGCGATGCGGTCTTGCGCCAAGCGCGCAGCAAGCTGCCGTCTTTCGACTCGGCCCGCCTTCAACGCGCAATCGACAACTTTGGCAGCGTGGCGACGCGCAAGCGCTTGCGGGAGTGGGTGGGTGCCTGACTTCCTGCACGCACGGCGGGATTTCGACCAGTTGCTGGCGCTCGTCGCCGACGAGCGCGGACTTGATCCCATACTGGTCGAGAAGGACTACTGGATCATGCATTGCCTGTGGGGCCTTCAGGCCCAAGGCTTTCAGTTCGAGTTGAAGGGGGGTACTTCCCTGTCAAAGGGATTCGGCATCATCCGCCGCTTCTCCGAGGACATCGACATCCGCATCGAGTCGCTCGACGGCATGGATGTGAAGACAGGGCGCAATCAGGACAACCCGGCACACGTCGCTTCGCGCCGCGCTTACTACGATGAACTGGCAGCACGCATCTGCATTCTGGGCATCGACAGCGTGGCGCGCGACACGCAGTTTGATGACGACAAGATGCGCAGTGCCGGCATCCGACTGAACTACACGCCGCGTGTAGCGGCATTGGCTGGCGTCAAGGACGGCATTCTGTTGGAACTGGGTTTTGATGACACGGCGCCCAATCGGCCGGTCACCATCTCCTCATGGGCCCTGGATCTTGCCCGTGACGGGGCGTCGATGTGTTCGACAACCGGGCTGTAGCCGTACCCTGCTACATGCCGACGCACACCTTCGTCGAGAAGCTCCAGACGATCTCCACCAAGTTCCGCCGGTTGGGCGAAGCACAGGCGTTTCCCGGGAATTTCCTGCGGCACTACTACGACGTGTACTGCCTTCTCAGCTTGGAGGAGGTGCAGGCCTTCATGCGGGAGTCCGCTTACCAGGAGCGCAAGGCGCAGCGCTTTCGGAGCGGTGACGAGCAGGTGATTGCCCGAAACCCCGCTTTCGTGCTGGCCGATTCTGCGCAACGTGAGCGTTTCGCGCTGGAGTACCGCAAGACAGAAGCGCTGTACTACCAAGGTCAGCCGGATTTTGATGCGCTGGTGGCCCGGATTCATCAATACATCGACGCAATGTGAAGAGACGCATGCTGGATTGGTATCACACGACAAATGATCGCCGACGCCATCAGTATAAGAACTATATTGCCGAAGATTTTGAAGGGACGAAATGCGGGAATTTCGACTCGACATGGATCGATCCAATTGGACAGTACGGTATCGGTGGTTTATTCTTGCTGGAAACGAAAAGCAACAGTGTCTGATGCGCACGCAGCGGCTAAAAAGCATTATCGCCAGGCAGCATGAATAGAACCTGAATAGAACCGCTGATGCAGGAATTCAACTGAGGAGAGCAATCAATGGATATTCATGGATGGGCTGCGCACGGTGCAAAACAGAAGCTGGAGCCATTTTCATACAATCCCGGTCCCCTGGGTCCGGAAGAAGTGGAGATCGCTATCGAGTATTGTGGCCTCTGCCACTCCGATTTGTCCATCTTGAATAACGATTGGGGACTCTCCAAATATCCGGTCGTACCGGGCCATGAAGCGGTAGGCCGGATCGTGGCGTTGGGCCAACATGCGAAAGGCTTACGGATGGGCCAGCGTGTGGGCGTGGGCTGGAATAGCAGTAGTTGCATGCATTGCCACCAATGCATGACCGGGAACAACAATCTGTGTGCGGAAGCGGGCGCGACCATCATAGGGCACCATGGAGGCTTCGCAGAAAGAGTGCGTTCGCATTGGGCCTGGGCAATTCCTTTGCCTGATGCGCTCGATATTTCTTCCGCCGGTCCGCTGCTGTGCGGGGGAGTCACGGTGTTTGCGCCACTGGTCATTTATGGCGTCAAGCCAACGGATCGAGTGGGCATCGTAGGTATCGGCGGCCT
Source organism: Nitrosospira sp. Nsp1 (assembly GCF_900100985.1). Taxonomy (NCBI): domain Bacteria; kingdom Pseudomonadati; phylum Pseudomonadota; class Betaproteobacteria; order Nitrosomonadales; family Nitrosomonadaceae; genus Nitrosospira; species Nitrosospira sp. Nsp1. Next base: position 120,921 of record NZ_FMUF01000006.1, on the reverse strand, counting down.
CGGCCATATGGCCATACGATTTGCCAATGCCTGGGGTTGCGAGGTCACGGCGTTTACCTCGAATTTGTCGAAGGCCGACGAGCTACGGAAGCTGGGCACGCATCGCATAGTATCGAGCCGCGACGGCGCCGATATTCTCAAGGCGGCCAATACACTTGATTTTCTACTCGTCACCGTCAACATTCCGCTCGATTGGAGCGCGCTGCTAAAGACATTGAAGCCGAATGGCCGCATGCATGTCGTCGGCGCTGTGTTGGAGCCGATGCCCATTCCGGCATTTGACCTGATCTTTGGCCAGAAAAGCGTTTCCGGATCGCCGACGGGCGCCCCCGCGATAATGTCATCCATGCTGGATTTTGCCGCGCGGCACGATATCGCGCCACAAGTCGAACACTTTCCGTTAAGTAAAGTGAACGATGCGATCGAGCACCTTGCGGCAGGCAAGGCGCGCTATCGCATTGTCCTGGATGCTGATTTTCACTGAGAAAATCGGGTAGAGAAGCTCTTTTGTGGGGGTGCATGGAACAAAAACAGCAAAAAGGTATTCCGCAGCCGGGATAACACGCCCGCGCGCTGAACGGATGGAAGAAGCGCGTAGCATGGATATCAAGTCTTACGCGCCCCCGTTTCCTCACCTGCCCGCCGTTAGTTCAAGCTGCTCATTAATTGGAGTAGGAGCATCTGTCACTGCTACTGCTAACGTTTTGTCCAATGGCAATTCGCCGTAACCCATTGGGTAATGGGCGACATTCATTGCAAGTAATCTGGCGCATTCCGCCCACTCTACCTTATCCGGAGTATTCATCGGTTTATCTATGTGAGCTATATGATGCTCAAATCTTGTCAGGTAGGACATGGTATTTTTTCTTGGAGGTTGATTGAGGACGAAAAAGAGGCCCACGCGGGGGGCGTGAGCCTGTAAAGAAGCGAAGCACTATCTAGTCAAGGATGGCTTCCCGGTTAATTTTGCCCCAATACGAATTGTTTGAACCCGAGAATAGAGGGGTAATTTCCTTTTTTATTGATGAGCATGAGGTAGAGAAGATGTGATTCCCGCATTCAGGAACAGCAAACAAAAAAACGCCCTTTGGCGAGGGTGAGGAGAGGGTCATTCCCGTGTACGGGTACGTTGGGCAAAAAACCCCACCGAAAGCGGGTTTGAAGGACCTTAAGGAGAAGTAAACCACCTCAAGTTTTTTGGCCGAATCAGGATCGAATTTGAATCTTCAAACAAAATCGAATTCGAAAGCAAGGCGCGGAGTGCGACAGGAGTGCCGACATTGATAAATTGATAACGTTACCGATGTCATGCAATTTCTAAAGGAGCTCATCATGAACACTTTAGCAAAAAAAGCACAACGCACTGCTGAAACAATTAGTGACCCCCGCTGGGCCCCCGTTGTCGCGCGTGATACCGAAGCTGACGGCAAGTTTTATTACGCAGTCAGGACCACGGGCGTGTATTGCCGTCCTTCCTGCGCAGCCCGTCCGGCAAGGCCCGAGAATGTCGTTTTTTACACCACACGCGGAGAAGCGGAGAAGGCAGGTTTCAGGGCCTGCAAACGCTGCCAGCCGGACAAGCCCCCTCGGGCTGAGCAATATGCGACCAAGGTCACGCAAGCCTGCCGCATTATCGAAGAATCGGAAACGGCCCCAACCCTGGAAAAGCTGGCGATGCAGGTTGGCATGAGCACCTATCACTTTCATCGCACGTTCAAACAAGTTGCCGGGCTGACGCCAAGGCAATATGCGGCGGCGCAGCGCGAGAAAAAGGTGCGCGATGAACTTGGCCGTGGCAGTACAGTAACGGATGCCATTTTTGACGCGGGCTACAATTCCAGCAGCCGCTTCTACGAAAAATCCAACCAGGTTCTGGGCATGACGCCGAGCAGTTATCGCGCTGGCGGTACGGATAGCAAAATTCGCTTTGCCGTTGGGGAATGCTCACTCGGATCGATACTGGTTGCTCAAAGCAGTCGTGGCATTTGCGCGATTCTCCTGGGTGATGATCCCGATAAGCTGGTACATGACCTGCAGGATGGTTTTTCGCACGCCTGCCTCATCGGTTGTGATGCCGATTTCGAAGAACTTGTCGCAAAGGTGGTCGGTTTCATCGAGGCGCCGGGTATCGGGCTGGATCTGCCGTTGGACGTGCGTGGGACTGCGTTTCAGCAACGAGTGTGGCAGGCGCTGCGCGAAATTCCAGTAGGACAGACCGCAAGTTATACTGATATCGCCAGGCGCATCGGCGCGCCGAAGTCGGTGCGGGCCGTGGCACAGGCTTGCGCGACAAACAAAGTCGCAGTCGCAATTCCGTGTCATCGGGTGGTGCGTAACGATGGAACCCTGGCGGGTTACCGCTGGGGTGTAGAGCGCAAGCGCAATCTTCTTGAGAAAGAGGAGGTGGAGGCGAAGGTGAAGTTGAAAGTACAGGCATGAATACGCCGACAAGCGAATTGTGGAGTATTGCTCCCGTGCGGAATACAGCACGCCGGATGAAGGCGTTTGATTGGACGCGGATATCGAATGATCTGGACACGCAGGGCTGCGCGGTAATCGAACGACTTGTTTCTCCTGAAGATTGCGACGTACTGGCACGATTATATGTGCGGAATGACATTTTCAGGAACCGCGTCGTCATGGCGCGCCACGGTTTCGGGCGCGGGGAATACAAGTATTTCAGCTATCCGTTGCCCGGTATCATCACCGAACTGCGCACGTCGATATATCCCCGGCTTGTGCCGATCGCAAATCGCTGGGATGAAGCAATGGGCATAGCGGTGCGCTATCCGGAGAAACTTGCTGATTTCATCAAACGCTGCCATGAAGCGGGTCAGCTTCGCCCGACCCCTTTGTTGTTGCAATATGAGCCGGGTGATTATAATTGCCTGCATCAAGACTTGTACGGAGAGCATGTATTTCCGATCCAGATCACGATATTGCTATCCGAGCCGGGCCGGGATTTCACGGGTGGCGAATTCGTGCTGACCGAGCAGCGGCCACGCATGCAATCACGCCCCGAGGTCGTGCCCTTGAGGCAGGGAGACGCAGTGGCGTTTGCCGTGCATCATCGGCCTGTGCATGGCACACGGGGCGTATATCGGGTCAACTTGCGCCACGGCGTCAGCCGCATACGCTCGGGCCGCCGCCATACCGTGGGCATCATTTTTCACGATGCAATTTGAGAGCCAAAGGGATAAACATGACGCTCAGCCTGTTTGAAGGCGTGACGCAATGCCAGGCGCAACGGGAGGAGCTATGCTCCGGCGCGACCGTGCTGCGTGGCTTTGCGATGCGGGATGAGGCTGCCATTTTTGCACAATTATGTGATATCACAACCGCTGCGCCATTTCGCCACATGGTTACACCGGGCGGTTTCCGAATGTCCGTCGCGATAACGAATTGTGGTTCTTTTGGTTGGGTAACGGATCGCGCGGGCTATCGCTATGATAGGGCAGACCCGGAAAACGGCAAGCCATGGCCTTCCATGCCGGGCGTATTCCTGAAGCTGGCGCAAGATGCTGCGGCAAGCGCCGGCTTCCCGAATTACGCGCCAGATGCATGTCTCGTCAATCGCTATGAGCCGGGAGCGCGGCTATCGTTGCATCAGGACAAGAACGAGCGAGACTTCGGTGCGCCTATCGTTTCCGTGTCGCTTGGGATTTCGGCTGTGTTTTTATGGGGTGGCTTGCGGCGCGGGGATAAGCCGGTGCGCGTACAATTGACACATGGTGACGTGATGGTGTGGGGCGGACCGGCAAGGCTGCGCTATCATGGCGTGCTCCCGCTCAAAGATGGGTATCATCCCCTTGCGGGTGCCTGCCGGATAAACCTGACTTTTCGTAAGGCGGTTTGAGGGTTTCCGAAAATCGCGCGGCTCCGGCAAATGAATTCGAAAGCAAGCATGAGGTTCCTTAGCGCCTGGTTCTGTGCTATGTTTTTGAGAGTAAATGTGGGATGCCGCCATTGGCGGTTGCGTCCTTACAATATAAACGAAGACAAAGAGATAAAGAGAGACAGGGTGGCGTCATTTCACAAACGATAAGGAGACAGCATGTCATGAATCAGACGATTCTCTTTGCAGCTTTTTTTGCGCTCACTACCGCATTCACAGCCAATGCGGGCGTACTGGAAAATGGGACCTGGTCCGCTAGCGGATGCGGCGCCATGCCGGAAACACCGGTTATCGACTCGAGTAGCGTTGCTGCTTTCAATCGAAGCGTCAGCGCAATTAACGCCTGGCAAAAACAAATGCAGGTCTACCATGACTGCATGATCAAGGAAGCAAATGCCGACAGCGTAACTATTAATCAGTCTGCAACGGCAGGGCAGGGGCGGATAAACGGGATAGTGGAAAAGATAAATACGGAAGTCGCCGCCGGAAAGCAGAAAGTGGAGCAGAGCCAAAGTGCTTCTCCACCTTTATCTTCTCCACCCGGAGCAGCCCCTGGCAGTATGGCGTATTAAACCCGGATAATTCATTAGGCAGCTCTGCGAGCCTACGCGAGTGCTGGCGGTCAGTTTGCGGCCATTTTTGCTACCTGCGCGGCGCCCATAGACCAGGCTATGGACTTCTCTCAACCGGAAAAACGGTCTCGCAACCTGCCTCGCCATCTCGCGTCCCAATGGAATATCCGGGTTGAACGAATGAGGTTATTCTTTCGGCTCATGGCGGCAAGGACGCTATATATGTCAATTACGCTGGTGCCTGCTTCAACTAACAGCTGAGCAATTCGAAATATTGTCCCTTCTTCATATTGGAATGTATCGGCCACAGCAAAATCATTGAAGACGTTAAGTTCGATGCCGGCCACTGCGGTAGTCGTATTGCTCATTCTGGCACCGGCATCAGGTTCCTTGTTGGCACAGCCGGATGCTGAGCCGGATACTCAGTTGCCGGTTCGGCCAATCGTTCGGCCAGTCGCCCAGCCAAGCGCCTCATCGTCAAGCGCTCTGCCTACCCTCCATCCTGTCGTCATTACGGGTACTCGTATGGAACAATCGAGTTTCTCGCTGCCCATGTCCATTGACGTGGTGGAGGGGTTGGTGATCCAGGACTCCCAGCCACGCGTCAATCTCTCTGAAGCGCTCTCGCGCGTTCCCGGCCTGGTCATTCAAAACCGCCAGAATTATGCGCAGGACCTGCAGGTATCCAGCCGCGGCTTTGGCGCACGCTCCACTTTCGGCATTCGCGGAATACGGATGATCGTTGACGACATCCCCGCCTCAATGCCGGACGGGCAGGGCCAGGCCGCTAACATCAACCTGGGTTCGACCAAGCGCATTGAAGTGCTGCGCGGCCCCTTCTCGGCTATCTATGGCAATGCCTCCGGCGGCGTGATACAGGCATTCACCGAAGATGGTCCGGCGGAACATATGATATCCGGCACGCTGCTGGGGGGCAGCTATGGCACGACGCGCGGCGAGATCAAGCTCGGCGGCACGCTGGGTGGGACAGGTGCGGCAGGTACAGCAGGTGCAGTAGCAGGCCCGTTCAACTATGTGGTCGATATTTCACGTTTTCAAACGGATGGCTACCGCGACCACAGCGCCGCTACACGCTACCAGGCAAGTGCAAAGCTTACCTACCGGGTCAATCAGGACGCCACGCTCACCCTGATGGCAAACGAGCTGCACCAAGGCAATACGCAAGATCCGCTCGGGCTCACGCGTGCTCAGGTGAGCGCTGATCCGCGCCAGGCGGATACAAGTGCCACCACCTTCAATACTCGCAAGCGCATCGACAATACACAGGGCGGCCTCGTCTATACGCATAAATTTTCATCCGCGAACACGGTCAAGCTGATAGGTTATACGGGAACGCGGCGGATTGAGCAGTTTCTCGCTGTGCCGCGCGGCGCGCAGATTCCGGCCACGAGCTCGGGGGGCGTTGTCGATCTGGATCGCGAATTTGGCGGCCTCGGTTTGAGATGGATGCATCGCAGCAGCGGGGAGCGTCCTCTGACTGTCACTGCGAGCATCGATTACGAGATTTCTAAAGAAAGGCGCAAGGGATTCGAGAATTTCTCGGGAATGGCGTTGGGTGTGCGCGGAAACATGCGTCGCAACGAGGACGATACGGTCTCTAGCTTCAGCCAATATGTACAAGCCGAGTGGCAGTTTGCGTCAGCGTGGATACTTTCTGCCGGCGTGCGCCATACGGAAGTGAAATTCAGGTCGGAGGATTTTTTTATCCGTCCCGATAACGCCAATGACAGCGGCAATCTGACTTTCCGCAATGTTATTCCGATACTGGGACTGCTGTATAAGGCGACGCCCACGCTCAATCTCTACGTCAGCGGGGGGGAAGGTTTTGAGACCCCGACTTTTGCCGAACTTGCCTACAGGCCGGATGGTGCAACAGGTCTCAATTTCGCGCTTCGGCCGAGCAAGAGCCGGAATGTCGAAGCAGGGGTTAAATGGCTGGCCACGAGCAATACACGTATCAATCTGGCATTTTTTGAAACGCTGGTTAGCGGTGAGATACTGCCTGCGACGAATTCCGGAGGACGAACCACTTTTCAGAATGCAGCCGACACGAGGCGCCGCGGTGTGGAATTTTCAGCCGACTCCCGTTTTAGCACTGATCTCTCCGTGTATTTATCTTATACGTATCTCGATGCTGAATTCGAGGATTCGTATACCTACCTCCGAACCGGAGGGCTTTCCACAACCGTAGCCAACGGTAATTTTCTGCCTGGCGTACCTCGCAATACCGCTTATACGGAATTGGCATGGCGGCGCGGCTTGCCCGGTTTCTCGGCAGTGGTGGAAGCGATCTATCGTGACAAGGTTTTCGCAAACGATACCAATACCGAAGCCGCTAAACGATATGCCATTGCAAATATCCGCTTCTCTTATTCGCATCGGATCGGTGGCTGGAAGCTCAGCGAGTTCTTGCGGTTGGACAATATTACCGATACGCGATATGTGGGCTCGGTAATCGTAAACGAAGGGAACAGCCGCTTTTACGAACCTGCACCAGGGCGGAACGTAATAGTGGGCATGAGCGCAAGATACACGTTTTAACCAGCAGTCATTATGTCTTGTGCGCTACCGTACCGAAACGCGAGGCGGTACCCCTATAATAAAAAGTTGGAGAGATTATGGGGAGATAATATGGACGGGCTGCGTTTAAATTTCCGCATTATTTTATGTGCTGGCTTACTATCCGGCGCAATATCACTAGCCTCTGCAGCAGGCTCCTTCGCTCAGGTGGCGCAAGCAAGCTCGCCGCCTGATAGGACACCCGCCGGTGGGGAAAAAACAGCCAAAACACGAGCACTGGAGTTGGGCGCAAAACTTCTGCAGCGCAATTCTCCATTAAAGCCATTTGACATCTATCTTGTCGGCTTTCATCCGATGAAGGATTCTCCGGAAGACCAGATGGAGGCACATCATTACTGTCATCAGGTGAATGAGGATTTTGTACAATGCATATTATTCGATGACAATACCGAGGACGCGAACCTGAATGGTATCGAATACATTATTTCCGAAAAGCTTTTCGCTACCTTGCCTGAAGCCGAAAGAAAATACTGGCATCCTCACAATGGTGAAATTCTTACCGGACAGCTTGTTGCGCCAGGTATTCCGAAAGCTGCGGAAAAAGAGTTGATGAAGGGGAAGATGAACAGCTACGGCAAAACCTGGCACGTCTGGAATACCGGTTATGAAGGAAACCCGGGCGATAAGATGCCGTTGGGTAAGCCGATGCTGGGCTGGTCTTTCAATCGCGATGGCGAGGCGATACCGGAGCTGGTCGAAAAGCGAGATAAGAAACTGAAACTGAACACTGCGGAGACGCGCAGACAACGCAAGGACTTGGAACAGTTTGCCAAGCCCCAATCAGGCGTCGATGATCTCAAGGGGAAGTTCGCCCGGCCCACGAAAGATATCCCGGGTGTCATCGATCGGAAGAGCGCTGGCAAGGTTGACTAAAAAGCGGCTCCCAGCTTTACTATTTCCGCTACGTGATTTTTTCCAACCTGATTCCAGAGATGCTAATGCAAGCCAACTACTCCCGATCATCATATCTTTCAGGGCACGGGTTTCACTCGAGCCCTGCTCCGCACCGCCAGCATAATTGAAAATTGTGCGGGTTTTCCTCGGTGCATGCCCGGCAGAACACGACGCGTGTTTCAATCGGGGTTTTTTCGAAATCCCGGACAATTACCTGTCCTCTTGCAAGATCATTGTCGTGAACGACCCAGACCTCTGGATATGCATGGGTAAAAGGGATATCTCCCAGGCCGCCCTGCGCGTGTTCATTAAATAGTCTTGCGTCTATGTTGGCGTGCCCGAGGAGATCAAGCTTGATTTGCGCTTCCATGAGGTTGGCGGCAGTACAGAGTTTTTTCATATTCGAAATTTCCTGCACGGTTATTCGCCAAGCTTATCAAGAAATACCCTGCAATAATTCTCTTCAGGGTACATCGCGGATAGATTGACGCGCATGAGCGATCTGCTGATCAGCATAACATAGAAAAAATATCGCAGTTCATGGCGACAGAAACCGCCAGCGAGCAGGGAGAACGGCGAAAGCGGCAGTAAAGGATCGGCTCTCCATCCGGAAAACGCTTCAGCGGAACCAGGGGCTACTGGGCTGTAGATCAGCGCTAATACCCACTAATCAGTTGGGGTAGTAGCCAATACTCGTCCATGATATAACGGCTGCTGAGCTGTCAGCTCGGATAGGTTGTAATCGGGGTTTAACCTAAATCCGGTAGTTGGACGGGGTGAAGTGTACGGTTTTTGGGGTACAGGGCAAGGCGCAACGACGCGGAATGGTCGTTCCATTCCAAGAAGTTGCAACGCAGCCATGTGCCGCAAAAACTGTGCAATTCACCTCGTAGCGCCCTGACCCGGAAAGGTGAGCGTCAAATAATATGAAATATTGTTATTAATCATAATGTTGATCTATCAAATGAGCGATAACTACCGGATTTAGGTTTAAGTGTAATAACGAAATTATTTTATCGCCGTTGCGGGCTCAATGAGATGGGCAAATTGCGGCGGTCGTGACGTATCGGGAAGCTCGAACTTCCAAGATGAAATAGGTGTGATGGGGCATCGCCCGGAAGCTCTGGCTCGTGTGATCGATTTTCCTGCTCTTCTTCTTGCTGCCGATGTTCATGGACAAAAGCCGGAGGAATGAAACCATACCAAGGAGATCTGAATGATTGCATCGCGAGGAATGCGTATTTTTGGCATGATGGTAGCCTTGATGGGCTTATGCTGCGCTTCAGCAACCACTTGGGCTGACAACGACCTTCTTGTCGCTGCTAGAAGGGGTGATCTTTCCCAGGTCAAAACACTGCTTGGAACCAAAGCCGATGTAGATGCCAGGAGGGGAGATGGCGCCACGGCCTTGATGGCGGCATCGACTACAGGTCATCTGGCAGTAGTGCAGGCATTGCTTGCCGCGAAGGCCGATGTGAACGCCAGGATGACCAACGGCGCCACCGCACTGATGGCGGCTGCGGCAGTGGGCAACCGGCAGGTAGTGCGGGCGCTTCTCGATGCGCGAGCCGATGTGGACGCTAAGGCAAGCGATGGTTTGACGGCGCTGCTGATCGCGTCGGAGGGCGGTTTCCCCCGGATCGTACAAGCGCTGCTTGATGCCAAGGCCGATGTCAACGTCAGCACCGGCAATGGCGTGACCCCGCTAATGGCGGCGTCGCAAGAAGGATACCGGATAGTCGTGCAAGCGTTGCTCACGGCCGGGGCCGATGTAAATGCCAGGACAAGTGATGGCCTCACAGCGCTGCTGATCGCGTCGGAGAATGGTCACCAGCGGGTGGTCCAGGAACTGCTGGCCGCCGGAGCCAACGTCAACGCAGGCATGGACAATGGCACAACGCCCTTGATCATGGCATCACAGAATGGGCACCAGATGGTGGTGCAGACATTGCTCGCCGCGAAAGCTGAAGCAAACGCCAGGACGCAAGATGGCCTCACGGCTTTACTGATGGCATCGGAAATGAACCAGCCGGACGTGGTACAGATGCTGCTCGCCGCCAATGCCGATGTGAACGCCAGGACGAGCAATGATGTCGCCGCATTGATCGCGGCGGCGCAGGAAGGTCACCTGATGGTGGTGCATGAGCTGCTTGCCGCCAAGGCCGATGTGAATGCTCATGCAGACAACGGCGTGACCGCTTTGATACTGGCATCGGAGAGGGGCCATCATAAGGTGACACAAGCACTGCTCGCGGCTAAACCTGATATCAACGCCACGACAACTGACGGGGTTACCGCGCTGATGGCGGCGGCGAAGGAAGGCCATCAGTTGGTAGTGCACGAGTTGCTGGAAGCCGGGGCGGATGCGAACATCAAATCGAACGGCGGTATTACTGCCTTGATGGCGGCTGCGAAGGATGGCCGGTTGGAAGTGGTATATGTGCTGCTTGGCGCCGGCGCGGATGTAAACGCAAAATCAAAAGATGGCTTCACCGCGCTGATGATGGCGTCCCAGGATGGCCGCCAGGAGGTTACACGCGCGCTGCTCGACGCGGGCACCAGCTTGCATGCCAAGTCAAAGGATGGTGCCACGGCGCTAAAGATAGCAATGCAAAATGGTCACCAGGAAATAGTGCAGCTCCTCGAAAAGGCTGGCGCCAAAAAATGAAACCGGCGGATTCTTTAGCATAATCGGCTTGGTCACGGCTCGCTGAAACAGAGGGATTGCTTCTCAGAGGAATGACTTCTGACTTCTGTATGGCAATATCACAGCCTGAGGCGATTCGCTCCATTTGCGGGAGGTCGCGCTCGCCATCCCATTAATGGATCGTCTCAAAGCGCTGCCACGCGAGACCGGCAATTTGATATGCTCATCTCTCCCAATCCCAGCTCCAATCCCGGATAACGGCACCATCGTCAAGTGCATTGACTTCAACGCGTATAGGCCCTTTATCAGCGAGCGGAACCGTATGCGTAGATCATCACGTCAGTGTGCTTTATTTAAACCTGAATCCGGCAGTTGGACGGGATGGAGTGAGCTCTCCAAAAAGGTGAAGCTCACGGGGTACGAAAAATCCTTTTCGGTATGGCGCTGAACCGGAAAATGAGCGGTCAACTTTCGGATTCAGGTTAATTTATGGCGGAGTTTCAGGGTAAGCCAGTGGTACCGAGGCTTCAACTCCTATTGAGGAGATGACGTGCAAAACATCAGAACAATTCTTGTGGCAACCGATCTATCCGAGTTTTCCGACCGTGCCGGGACACGCGCCGCAATGCTATGCGCCAGCCTGAACTGGAACTCGGTCGAGCTGTTGAATGTCAAGGAAGGCGGTTTACCCGATGCGCTGGGGCTTGTCCTCAAGAAAACGCCCGCAGTGACCGAGGCCGCTTTGGTCGAGCGCGCCACGCGCGAGTTGCGGCATATCTGCAGTCTGTTGCAGGACAATCATGGCGTTCGCTGCGACGCTACCGTTAAATTCGGGCGCCCCGAGGCGGAAATCGTTGCCAGGGCAGATAAATTGGCTGTCGGGTTAACGGTTATAGGCGCACACGGCGGCAATTTCTTTACTGACCTTTTTCTCGGCAACACCGCCGATAAATTGGCCCGCATAAGTAAAACTCCCTTGTTACTGGTAAAGAACCAGACTACAGAGCCTTATCTCCGGGTATTGGTTCCAGTAGACTTTTCTGAAAATTCGAGGCGCGCGGCGCAAATGGCGCTGGAAATTGCGCCGGATGCGCATATAACTTTCCTGCATGTGTTTGATGTCGTGCTGGAAGAGCAAATGCATTACCTGAACGCTGCTCATGACACTATCCACGACTACCATGTCAAAGCCGCGGAAGAGGCGCGCCTCGATTTAAACAAGTTTATAGCGGGCCTTCAAGCGGGTCGCGAGGCTGATCATCGGTCCGGCCGCCACTCTTTTTTCCGGACAGTCGCTTTCGGTCATCCGGGGCACGTCATTTACGACCACGCCAAGTCTATAAAGGCGGATTTGATCGTGATGGGAAAGCATGGGCGGTCCCGCTTCGAGGAGTTGCTGCTGGGAAGCGTCTCACGCCATGTCATCGAGCAATGTTTTTGCGATGTGCTGATTGTGACGGGGCCGGTTCAACTGGCGTAGCGGAAAAGAAACTTGGCCAGGTCTTCCCGGCATTCCCCGAACTCAGCAACGCGCAGCGTTGCCCTTTTCCGTCTACAATAAAAATGAGCTGGAAAAATGGAGCAAGCATCTCAATTTCCGCGATATTGCAGTTGAGAGAACATTCGTTATTTACGTAGCTACAGGAAATAACATATGGTTCGTGCTCTTGATATAACCGGGCTCTCCCGGTTGGCGTTAACCATGATCTTCCTGGCGATGTCTGTGTCCGGATGCGCTAGTTTCAAGGAAATAAAAGCATTTGCGTCGCTTTCGTCGAGTGCCGCCACCCATGATGCGCTCACAAGGGACTACATCGGGGCGCTCGACAGGCGCAAGCAATATCAGCCGCAGAAATTCCATAGCGAGCTGGAAGCGCAGAAGATGCGCCGGGAAGCGCAGCGAGCCAGTCTCGATATGCTCCAGCAAACCGTGACGGATTACATGCAAGGCCTTGGCGGTTTGGCCGCCGGCGAAATCCGAACCTATGACAAGTCGCTTGACGATCTCAGCGACCGCCTCAATAAAGTGACGCTGCTCAGCGATGACGAGAAGGACGCCGTTGGCGCGCTATCGACCCTTCTTGCGCGCACGGTCACGGCCGCATACCGGGAGCACGAAATCAGGAAATTGATTCGCGATGGCAATCAACCGCTTCAGGATGTGATCAAGGCGACCCGCAAGATTGTCGTGAAGGGCATGGCCGCGGATTTGCAGGTCGAATCCGCTCTGGTAGGGAGGTATTACGATAATTTCATATTCGCGCCGAATAATCCCCAGGAACCCATTGCAATGGCACTGGCAGATGAGGCCAGGGTAGAAGCCCTCGGCCGTGTGGATAATCGGCTCCGCGCCGCCCGAAGTTATGACGTTATATTGGAGAAAATCGCACAAGGCCACCAGTATCTATTTGACCATCGGGATAGCCTTGGCGATGAAGCGCTGGAACGGCAATTCAAGCCGTACGTCGACGCGCTTCGGGCAGCGTATGCTGATTTACTTGATGTCTCACGATGAAAAGAGAACAAGGCCATGGACAAGCTTTCAGCGGATGAGGCTTTCGAGCTAGGCAACCAGTTTCGCGATGCTGCGATTATGCTTGGAGACTGGCGTTTCAAAAACCGGGCCAGCCTGAGCAAAGCCCAGTGGGATGAACTCGATGAACAGGAGATTACGCTTCTAAACGCCGCCTCAGGCATCTACGCCAGTGCGATAAGCCTCGTCCTGAAGGATAGCCGGGCTCCGGTTGCACGCCTGCAGTCCAGCGTAGAGAGCGCCAAGTCCGCGATTCAGCATATTGCAAGCTTCAAGCAGGTGCTCGACCTTGCCTCGGCGCTGATCCTGCTGGCCGGCGCAATTTCATCCGGCAACGCGGCGTCGATTCCCGCCGGGATAGTGGCGTTGGAAGATGCCGTCGAAGCTATTATCGGACCCCGTGATCCGGTTTGATGATAGCGCTGAATAGCGAACTGACGTCTTCAGCGCAACGAGGTCCTGGCTTCTTGTAGCTGGTATTGGCCTATATAGGTCGATCTGAATTTGAGCTCCGCGATGGATTAAACTGACCAATCACTCATGAAGAAAAGGCTTGTCCTGGTGGCTGTGCTTGTCATCATCGTCGCGGTAACGGCAGTTTGGTATTTCACCCGGCAGCAGAATGATGACGATACGCTGGTGCTCTTCGGCAATGTCGATATTCGCCAAGTCTCGCTAGCTTTCAACGGTAGCGAACGGGTCGCCGATATGCGCGTACAGGAAGGCGACCGGGTGGAGACCGGACAAGTCCTGGCTACGCTCGACACCCGCACCCTGAGGCTGCAAATCGCTCAGGCCGAAGCACAGATCAACGTACAGGATCAGGTCTTGTTACGGCTGAGGAACGGAACACGCCCCGAAGAGGTGGCTCAAGCCAAGGCTGAGGTCACTGCTGCTCGCGCCGACGCGGATCTCGCCGCACAGCTCCTCAAGCGTTTGCAAAATATCGAGCACGCTGCCGACCAGGCGGTCAGCCAGCAGGATCTGGACAGTGCCCGTTCACGCCAGCGTGTGGCCCAGGCACAGCTGGAAAACAACCAGAAGGCGCTGCAATTGGCTGTGATCGGTCCACGGAAGGAAGACATCGCCCAGGCCGAGGCACAATTGAACGTTTCCCAGGCTGAGCTAGCCTTGCTCAAGCATCAGCTCAGCCTATATGAATTGAAGTCGCCCATCAATGCCGTCGTGCGCTCGCGCTTGCTGGAACCGGGCGATATGGCTGCACCGCAACGTCCGGTATATGCGCTGGCGATTACCGACCCGAAATGGGTGCGTGCCTATGTATCGGAAGCGGATCTGGGCCGCATCAAACCCGGTATGAGTGCACGCGTGGTCACTGACAGCCATCCCGATCAATCGATTCCGGGCCGCGTCGGCTATATCTCCTCGGTCGCGGAGTTTACCCCCAAGATTGTGCAGACCGAAGAATTGCGCACCAGCCTGGTCTATGAAGTGCGTGTCTTTGTCGAAGATGTCGATGATCGCCTGCGTCTGGGCATGCCGGCCACAGTGCTCATCTCCTTGCAAGACGAGAAAAATCTCGCTGGAACGGGGCATCGATGAGCGACCCGCCAGTAGCGCTGATTGCAAATCGCATCCATAAACGCTTTCTGGTCAAGGAAACGGGGAAATCGACTCAAGCGGTCGCTGACGTTTCGCTTGCAGTGCAGATGGGTTCGCTTACGGCCCTGGTTGGTCCAGATGGTGCGGGCAAGACCACCTTGCTGCGGATGATAGCCGGACTGATGACGGCCGACGAAGGTCGGCTCGAGGTGCTGGGCATCGATGTGGCTGCCGACCCGCAGGCGGTTCAGGACCGCATCAGCTATATGCCGCAGCGCTTCGGCCTGTATGAAGACCTCAGCGTGCAGGAAAACCTCGACCTCTACGCTGATCTGCATGGCGTGCCGCAAGCAATTCGCCGGAAACGCTACGCAAGGCTCCTGGAAATGACCGATCTGGCGCGCTTCACCGCGCGTCCGGCGGGCAAGCTCTCTGGGGGCATGAAACAGAAACTGGGCCTGGCCTGCACCCTCGTGCGCTCACCCGAACTGTTGTTGCTCGATGAACCGACAGTGGGTGTCGATCCATTGTCGCGCCGGGAGCTCTGGGAAATTGTTCAGCAAATGATTGACGATGAGCAGTTGACGGTACTGGTTACCACTGCTTATCTGGATGAAGCCGAGCATTGCGCCCGTGTTTTCGTTCTTCAGGAAGGCAAGCTGCTGGCTGAAGGCACACCCGAAGAAATTCGCCAACATGCGCGCAACCTGTGTTTCGTCGTTACACCGCCGCAAGGCCAACCATCGCGTATTCTCCAGGCGCGCTTGCTGGATGACGCCGATTGCATCATCGATGCGGTTCCTTACGGCGGCGCTGTGCGCTTCATCCGCCGAGCCGAGGCGGACCGGCAGCGCCTGGACAGCTTGCTTGGCGGTATTCCGGCCACGGCGGTCGAAGCACGCGTGGAAGACGGTTTTATGGTGCTGCTGCGCGAACGCCACGATGTGGCCCCGCTGGATACGGCGGCCCTGAAGGCCGCCAGCGGGACGGAAAATGGCGTTATCGGTGAAGAAAACGCTAAAAGCGGCGAAGATGACGCTAAAGGCGAGCCGGATGAAGTCGTCATCGAGGTGCGTGACCTGGTGCGCAAGTTCGGTGATTTTACCGCGGTGGACCATGTTTCATTCTCGGTTCGGCGCGGCGAAATCTTCGGCCTGCTGGGTCCCAACGGCGCAGGCAAGACTACGACCTTTCGAATGCTTTGCGGCCTTCTGCCGGCTACGAGCGGTTTTCTTCAGGTTGCCGGCTTCAATCTTCTACGTGCTCGCGCGGTAGCACGTCGCAGGATAGGGTATATGTCGCAGAAATTCGCGCTTTACGGCGATCTTTCGGTAATGGAAAACCTGGCGTTTTTCGGTAGCGCATATGGCTTGTACGGCAAGCGCTTGCGCGAGCGCATCGATACCGTTATGCAGCAGTTCGACCTCGAGGGCAGGGAGAAGTCGCCGAGCGGGCAATTGCCCGGGGGATTCAAGCAACGCCTGGCGATGGCGGTCGGCCTGCTGCACGAGCCTGATATCCTGTTCCTTGACGAGCCTACCAGTGGCACCGATCCGCTCAAGCGCCGGGAATTCTGGCGGCGTATCACTGCGCTGTCGGAGGTGGGTACGACGATTATCATTACGACTCATTTCATGGAAGAGGCCGAGTACTGCGACCGTATTGTCATCCAGGATGCCGGCAGGCTGCTGGCACTCGGCACCCCGGAGGAGGTACGGAGGCAAGCGGGTGGAGAGGGCGCCCGATTGGATATGGAAGAGGCCTTCATCCGCATCGTCGAGCAGGAGCGGCAGAAAAACAGTGAAAGCCCCGCCAGGGAAGCCAACCCATGAGCAAAGCCGGAACAGAGGCAGGCAGCAAGGAACCTACCGCGTATAAATCGGGCAAAGCGGATAATGGGCATGAGAGACATAAAGGTATCAGGGGATTCCGGTCGCGCCTGATCTCCCTGACCCGCAAGGAAATTCGCCAGCTACTGCGTGACCGGAGCAACCTTGTCATTGGTATCGGCCTGCCTTTGGTATTGATCCTGATTTTCGGCTATGGGCTTTCACTTGATGTCAGGAATGCCACGGTGGCGGTGGTGCTGGAAGATCCTTCGCCCATGGCGGCTGATGTCATCGCAGGCCTGGAGCTCTCCGCATATATCTCGCCGGTAGTGGTTACCTCCATGCATGATGCGCAGCGCCTGATGCTGGCGCGCGAGGTGGATGCCATCGTGCAGGTGCAGAGCGATTTTTCGCGCCGCCTGACGGCTGGGAACGCGCAAGTGCAGTTACTGTTGCACGGTTCCGACGCCAGTCGTGCACTTATCATACGCAGCTATGTCAGCGGCGCCTTGGGCCAGTGGGCGCAACGTCAGAGCGATCAAGGAATGGTCGCAGGGGCAGGCGTGGACAGCACCGCCTCGGGTTCGGTTACGCTGATTCAGCGGATGTGGTTCAACGCCGCCAATACCAGCACCTGGTATCTCGTACCCGGGTTGATCGTACTGATCATGACGCTGGTCGGCGCCTTCCTCACTGCGATGGTAATGGCCCGGGAATGGGAGCGCGGCACACTGGAAGCATTGTTTGTCTCCCCGGTGCGGCCCAACGAGATACTGCTGGCGAAGATTATTCCGTACTTTATGGTCGGGATGCTTGGCCTGGGCATGTGCCTGCTCGCCGCGCGCTTCCTGTTCGAGGTGCCCATGTACGGTTCACTGCTGATAGTGCTTGGCAGTTCGATGCTTTACCTGCTGGTGGCATTGGGTTTGGGCCTGCTGATTTCTTCGGTGACCCGGAACCAGTTCCTGGCCAGCCAGCTTGCACTGATCACCAGCTTTATGCCGGCACTGATGCTATCCGGGTTTTTTTTCGATTTGCGTAATGTGCCGACTGCCATCCACCTTATCGGCAACGCGCTGCCGGCTACCTATTTCATGGAACTGATCAGGACGTTGTTCCTGGCGGGCGACATATGGCCGCTGATTTTCAAGAACTGCGCGATCCTGGCGGGCTATGCCGTGGTGCTGCTAGGGCTGGCACGGGTCGTCACCCGTAAGAAGCTGGATTGAAAATGCTGGATTTCCTGCATCGTATCGTTAGCCTGTGCCGGAAAGAATTACTGGCTATTTTCAAGGATCCCGCCAATCGCGTCATTCTCGTCGTTCCCTCATTGATAGAAAGTTTTCTTTTCGGTTATGCGGCCACCTATGATCTGACCAATGTGCCTTACGCCTTGCTGGATCAAAGCC
The DNA here is from genome assembly GCF_900100985.1 of Nitrosospira sp. Nsp1. Classification (NCBI taxonomy): domain Bacteria; kingdom Pseudomonadati; phylum Pseudomonadota; class Betaproteobacteria; order Nitrosomonadales; family Nitrosomonadaceae; genus Nitrosospira; species Nitrosospira sp. Nsp1. Next base: position 102,978 of record NZ_FMUF01000006.1, on the reverse strand, counting down.
ATGGCTCCGCATCAACCGAATTGATCGCTCACCTGGACGGTACCGGGGTATTCCATCGCGTCGCAATGCTACGGACACAGAGCGATATCGCGGGGGTAATCGACAGCGGAGATGCGCTGATCGTGATCCAGATCGGGCCACGGTTCGAGCAACAACTGAATGCAGGCGAATCCGCGCCGGTGCAATTGATTCTGGACGCACGTAATTCGAATACGGCCGGCTCCGCCGCGATCTATGTTGGCGCAGTCATCGATTCGTTTAACGCGACGCTGCGCGGCGGGACCGGACCGCCGCTCACCGTCGAGTCACGTGCCTGGTACAACCCGAATCTGGAGACCCGCTGGAATCTGCTACCCGGCTTGATTGCCGCGCTGAGCATGATACAGACGCTAATGCTGTCTGCGTTGTCCGTTGCTCGGGAGCGCGAGAATGGCACTTTTGACCAATTGCTGGTGACTCCGTTTTCGCCAACGGAAGTCATGATCGGTAAGGCTATTCCAATCATCATGATTGGCTTGACGCAATCCACCATCGTACTGTTGGTGGCGCTGTTCTGGTTCAATATACCGATGGCAGGCTCACTGGTGACGCTCTACGCCGGGCTGGGCCTGTTCACCATTGCCAGCGTCGGCATGGGACTATCGATCTCGGCGGTTTCGGCAAACATGCAGCAAGCCATGCTTTACACTTTCATGCTGATCATGCCGCTGATACTGCTTTCCGGACTGACCACGCCGGTGCGTAACATGCCGCAATTCCTGCAAACCGCCACTTTGATCAACCCGTTGCGCTTCGCGATCGATCTGGCGCAGCGCGTCTACCTGGAGGGTGTCGGGTTGCTCACAGTCGTCCATGACTTGATTCCCCTGCTGGTCATATCTGCTATCACACTACCGCTGTCTGCCTGGTTGTTCCGTAACCGTCTTTTGTGAGGACTGTAAGAAACTGCGGCGGAAGGCTGTGCCTGTTCTGCTTCCGTAAATGAAAAATATACCTGCGGATACGCCCGGCTTTTTTTCGGCTGCCTCAAAATAACGGGAAGCTTATTCCTCGATCAAAGTCATGGACGCCGCAATCTCATTCTTGCCTTTTCTATTTTCTAAACTATAAAGAACATAGAAACCGGTCGGTGCACAGTACTGTCTGGCTCGCCTCCAACGTTCCTGGGAACTGATATGGAAAAAATTCTGGAAGTTACTGAAATCGCACTTGCCATTCTGGAAAGTTTCCCGCCCAAATTAAGTATCACGGCATCGGGTACTGTGCCCACCGGTGGCTGGTCCAATCCCAAGCTGGATCCTTACATCCATATCCAGGCGCCACCGGACGGTATTTACGATTTCAATTTTGTTGCAGATCCTCCCGAGGGAGTTGCGACGCAGGTAATTTCTCCCGTCGAAGCCGTTTATATCAGGGAAAATTTAACACCGGATGTAAAAGGGGTCCGGATACACGCTTCGCAAAATTCAAAAACGGCGATGCTGGATAATTCCGGTCAATCTGATCGGCATCCCAATCGCTTTACCCTGAGCGGTTGCGACGGCCATACGCACATCGTATTTTTCCCCCAGGCGCTCACTCCATTGGGAGCAAGCGAGCCTCCCGCGGGTGCGCAACTCCAATACGATGGTCCGGAAGGTCAGTTGATATTCCATGGAGAAGATATCACCCAGGAGCAAACTATTCTCGGGTCGCTTATCTCAGTCACTCTCAGACCTGATGCCGATGCGGGTGGTATCGATTTCGCGCTTGTCCTGCCCCCGGTTAATCTGGGAGGCGAAGCACGGCAGGATTTCAAAACGCTGGGGATCAAAGCACGCAGCAGAGGCCGGGTGATAAACCCGGCCGGCGCGGAATTATCTTACGATGTATTGAACCTTAAAGGCATTGCGGAAGATATTCCCATTCTTTGAGCGGGTCGCTCGGAACTTGTGAGAGAAGGGGCATACCTGAAGCCTTACTTCTCTTTCTTGCTGAATTTATGGAGGAATATCATGGAAGAAAAGAAAGGTCCAAGCGATGGAAGCTCGAGGGTAGGGAAGGAATCCAAGCCTGCCCGGAGCGAGTCGAAAAACTCGATCAGCAACCCGGACGTTTCCGTTCTAAAGAACTATTCGCCGACGGAAGGTGCGCAATCCCACCCGGATTGGGTGAAGACAAAGTTTCCGGGCTATATTGCATCTCACGACAAGCATGAAGCGACGAGCATCCGCGAGCTCACGCATAACGGGCATGCGGTCAGGATCATCACCACCTATCGGGTCGAGGTCGATGGAGCGCCTGCGGGAATGCATCTTTCCGTTGACGAAGATGGACAGGTTTATACGCACGCCACGCCATTCGTTACGTATGCTTCCGCAGTCGATCTGATGAAAGAAGTCATGGATGCCTACCCGGATGCTTTTTCTGATTCCGATGCTAATTCCGATGCCCATACCCATGCCGGTCATGATCATGATAATAACCAGGGTGGAGGTCAATCGTGATACGCCGAAATTTTCTCACCGACGCTGATGCGGCTCAGAAGTATATCGACGGGGTAAGAATGCTCAAGGATCCGGCACAGTTTCCGTGGCCGGGCCAGGATGGCCTATCGATATACGACTCATTCGTCTTCTGGCATCATCAGTCTATGATGCTGATGACTCCGCCCAGCCAGAACGACAGAAACGCCGCACATTCCGGCCCGGCGTTTCTGCCTTGGCACCGCTATTTCCTTGTCACGTTCGAAGGTTTTTTGCGTCGGGCGACAGGGGATACCGAGTTCAGGATTCCCTACTGGGACTGGACTGCCGACGCGGAATTATCCGACCCCTCCACATCGCCAATATGGAGCAATGCAAACCTGGGCCAATTTGCCCGCTCGGATTGGCGGGTTCGTCTGGAGATGGATCTGAGGACAGGAGATTTGCGGCGAACGGATCGGTCGTTGCAGCGTGCTCTCGGCGGTGGAAGACTTCTTACGCGAACCGGGGTGCGAGCAGTCGTTCGCGATCAGGCAGCTTATGATACATCGCCATTTAATTCTTCTTCCTCAGGCGGCTTGCGCAACCTTCTGGAAGGCTGGGTAGGAGAGGAGCGCATTCACAACAGCGTTCACGTCTGGACGGGCGGCGACATGTCGTTGTCATCGTCTCCGAATGATCCGGTATTTTTTCTGCACCACTGCAACGTGGATCGAATCTGGGCGGCTTGGCAGGAAAGACACCGGGGATCACCCTATCTGCCCGATATGAGCGCGCCGGAAACGCTCCAGTTTCACCGCATTGACGATGCACTTTACAGCATCTATGAAGATACCGTCACGCCGGGGAACATGGTTGATTACAAGCAGTATTACGAGTACGACACGATTTCCGATATTGCGGACCTGGAAGTTTGATTGGAGATTCTTTCCCCGCTATGTTCGATAGCATACTGAACGATATGGAATAGGGAATAAATAGGGAATATCTAGATAAATGCTATGCTCCCTACCGAACTAGTCAAGCTCACCGCGTTGATGGCACGCACCAGTGGCAACGTGGACATGAAAATCGGGCTCATCGATGGACCCATCTTCACCGACCATGCCGATCTGGCAAAAGATCGCTTGCGCGAGATTCCCGGGCAGAACGGTGCTGCCTGCACGCAGGCCAATAGCACAGCTTGCCTGCATGGCACCTTTATAGCGGGCATCCTGTCCGCAAAGCGGGGCTCTGCTGCCCCCGCGATCTGTCCCGACTGTACTGTTCTCATACGCCCGATTTTCAGCGAGAAAACTCTTGGGCGCGAACACATGCCCAGCGCAACGCCCCAGGAACTGGCAGCAGCAATTCTTGAGTGCATCAACGCGGGTGCGCGCGTCATAAACCTGAGCCTCGCCCTGGCACAGCCCTCCGTCAAAGGGGAACAGGTGCTGGAAGAGGCACTCAACCAGGCGCTCAGGCGTGGTGTACTCATCATTGCGGCGGCGGGCAACCAGGGCACGCTGGGCAGTTCCGCCATTACGCGTCATCCATGGGTCATCCCGGTGGTGGCCTGCGATTTGCGTGGTCGGCCGATAAACGAATCGAACCTGGGCGGTTCGATCGGCATGCGCGGCCTGAGCGCGCCTGGCGACAGTATTACCAGCCTTGGCGCCGGGGGACAAACGCTCACACTGGGGGGCACGAGCGTCGCTGTGCCGTTTGTAACCGGCACCATTGCCCTGCTGTGGTCGGAATTTTCCACCGCAACCGCGGCGCAAATCAAGCTTGCCGCCACCAGAGCCTCCGCACCGCGACGAGCTGCGGTCGTTCCGCCTCTGCTGGACGCCGCGGCGGCCTACCAAAGCCTGTTGACTGCAAATTGAAGGAGATAAACAGCATGACAAAAGTACCCGGCAAAAATGCGCCAGGCAGCAACCCAGGCGAAAGAGACGGCGCTTCCGATAAAGACCAAGCCCTGCCGCATCGGGTACGCCTGCCCGGATTTATCACTGATGAGGAGATTGGGCTTGGCGATGCGGTGAAGCGCGCGACTACTTATTTAGGAATAAAGCCCTGTGGCGGCTGTGAAAGCCGGGCAACTGCACTTAACCGCTGGCTGGTCTTCAGCCATCGCCGGTCGAGGTAGCGCAATTTCTTGAATGCAGATTTCTTGACATCATTTCTTGACATCCTTAGCAGCCTCACCCATACATAAATAAAGAACGGCGGTATAAATAGCAGGCTGAAGCAGTGAAACAGCCGATAGGCTGACCGGTTAAAGGGAGCGAGGAGGCGGTTTCCCAGCTTCTCCCGAGCCTGTACAAATGCCGGATATTGGAGCAGGGAATCTCTCGCAGATAGCGGGCGGAACCTGATCGGTAGCCTTAACTACCTGAAAGGAGAAATATCATGAGCATGGCGGGATTTACCGCGGAAACTTCGCTCTACCAGACAAGCAATTGTTACCAGTCCGCGGTTGGTGGGGTTTTTCTAAGTGATGGGAACACAGCTGTGATGCCTCAAGGATGTGGATGGATAAAAAAAATTACATGTGGAGGCGCGATAGCGGGATGTGTTGTTTTATGTACTAGTGCCTGCCTCGCTGGCCCCGTGGCTTGTGGTGCTTGCTGGGTCGGCTGCCTGGGAATAAGCCTATACGGTTTCTGCAGGGATTGTATTCCTGATATTGGCGGGGGCGGGGGTGGCGGTGGGGGTGGTGGTGGCTGTTGTCCACGGGGCAAGACGTGCTGCGGTAGTTGTGCAAGCGGGAGATGCGATGATGCATGCATAAGCCCCGGCCAGTCCTGCCCCTGAAAAAATAGGAACAGGCACGGTGCTATCTTTCTTTCAATGAGCTGCGAATGCGTTCGACCACACTCAACCGTTGACTGGTTTCATCCAGACGCCGAAGTAAGAGAATCTTTTGACTTGGATTTTCCGGATTTTTGAACATCATTAATACCCCTACTATTTAAGGAGTAACAATATGAGTGAACAAACTGAAACCAGGGAACAGCAAAAGGAACAACCAATGGATCAGCCGGTTAAGGTGAACGATGTACGGGACACCGCATTTTATCCTGAGACTCGCTCAACCATGGCAATCTTACCCCAGGGTGGGAGCGAGAGCTGTGGTTGTGGAGGAACTGGAGGCATGAGTTCAAATGGTACCGGAGTGGTCTCTTATGTCTATGCAATCGGCCGGGTCGAGGCCCGCTTCCCGAACCTTTCCGCGGAAAAGGAATTTTTCCAGGCGACCGGACGTACAGACACTGCCGGAAAGACGGATCAGCAAGCCTTCCATGCTGTTCTGTCCCGGCGCGAGAACCGGTACCTGGTGCGCCAACTGTGCTGGGTGCTGACAATACAGGGCCTGGAAACCTACCTGCTGCAGCCGCGGGACCCAGCGGATATCGATATGCTGGTGGATGCTATCCGTCCGGCGCCCGCGCCCAATGACATCGATGTCGTCATCGGTTTGCGCGGTCCCATTGCGCCACCGGAAATGTGTAACGGCTTGATGGTGCCGATAATCGTATTCGACCAGATCTATTCTTTCGGCCGTGATGCACTTATAAAAGCCATTCCCAAGCCGGAGAAAATGACTGATAAGCAATTTGGTCCGGCCGCCGAGGAATTGTTCGACCGGATCATGCAAATGACGGACAACGCCGGTGCAACCGACGAGCACCGGGTGCTGAACTACCTGGCGATGCGTTATCCGGCTATTTATACCAAAGCGGCAGAAAAATTTGGCGATGAGTATTCGCTGACAGGGATCGAAGTGATCCAATCATCATTAAGCAGCACCCGAAAGATTTTAAAAGTCGTGTTCTCTTACACCAATCGCAATACCGATTTCACCGAGAAGTTCTTCGTGCGCGTGGATGCCACCGAGGAATTTCCATTTCTCGTCACCAAGATGTCGCCGTACTACGATCGGTAACCGATATCAAACTGCCCATCAACTGAAAGGAGATAATCATGAACATGCCAGGGTTTACTGCGGAATCGTCAATCTACAAAAAGGCCGGGAATTATTTTGAGAATAAGCAGGATTTTTTTGCTGGTGGCTCCCCAGCGATAATCCCGCAAATAATACGAACGATAGATCTCAATCGGGGATGCACACTATTTTGTGATTGCAATCCTGCGTCAGGCGTTTGTAGCTGTGACGCCACCTTATGCCCCATTCCACCATGGGGGATGGTTCGTGCAACATTTTGAGGATGTTGCCGAGCCTTCACGGCTGGCTCGGCAGTACTTCACTACCCTTCTCACTAGTCCGGAGGCGACAAATGAGCATAATGAACATCCCAGGGTTTACAGCTGAGGCTTCGTTACACAAGGCAATCAACTCCTACCACGTGATCGGCATGCTCCACCAAGCCGATGGCGTTATAAATCCTGCACAGATCGATTCCGATCCGTCTTGTTTTCCCGAATGCTTCCGCGAATGCATTCAGGAAGGTATTCCACCATTTCAGTGCGGCCCTGCATGCCGCCGACAATGTACTCCGCCAGCGCCGACTTGTGGTCCTTGTGTCGGTTTCCGGCAGTGTTCCGATGGGAGCCAGAGGTCTTGCTCCACGCCTTGATTAAAGGAGCTTGATCATCAAGACTTCGAGACTCGTCAACTTGTCAGCGGGAGATGAAATGAACATGCCACAATTTAACGCCGAAGTCTCGCTTGACCCAACCAGGGGGATTTATCGGGGAAATGCTATCTCCACGAGCTCAGTTTCAGCTCAAGTTTTCCCTAGCCAGAACCTGGGCTTTGGATTCAATCTGTTTCCACAGATGAGATGCTGCGGTTTTGTGCCGTCCCTCGGAAGGTTCGTATGCACGTCCCGCCAAACTCACCCTCTGGAAAATTGTGAATGCAGAAGGAGCTTCCTGGGCTATTCCGTCATCATTTGCCGTGATGCAGTTAATGCCTTGGCATGATCTAATGATCTTGCCGTATACCCTCGACGATCAATCGCTTTAACGGAAATTATCAGGCATCAATAAGGAGAGCTTCATGCCGAAATGTGATGGGTGCGGGAATGACTACGACAAATCTTTTCAAATTATCGCTTCCAGCAAAACCTATACTTTTGATAGCTTCGAGTGTGCAATACAGATGCTCGCTCCCACCTGCGCGCATTGCGGTGTGCGAATCATAGGTCATGGTCTGGAAAAGAACGGGGTAATATTCTGCTGTAACCATTGTGCGGGGAGAGAGGGTGTGACGGAACTGCGTGACCGCTTATAACGCATCCGCGCATTGCGTTTGCTGTACGGTTGCATCGATCCAGTGTCCTTTCGGTACCCGCTGCCCCTGTCGGCGCCTGTTCATGAGTTCGCGCGGAGAGTATGAATCAGATCGGTGAATGACAGTGGCCGCTTTGGCAAGCCACTGTCTAGCAGCCTGCGGACTTAAAGGAAATCGGCTGCAAAAGCGTCTGGGCGGTTCATATTTCGCCGCTTTTTCGGCCAATAGAATAACTATTGGCCTTCAAAATCCGCAAAATCTGCCCTCACCCAGTCACTTTTTCGCTGCGATTCTTCAAGTCCGACAGGCTGCTAGCGTTACGCTTTATCCCTTATCGTGATGCTCATGTCCGTCATGCCCGCCATGCCCACCGTGCTTGTGCTTCGAGTGCATCTGTTTCATCTGTTCCCGTTGCGTATCAGTCAAAATCTGCTGAATATCACTGCGTATTTTGCTGCGCTCAATGACCAGGTTTGCCACTAGGTCACCCCGCTCTCGCGCTAATGCTTGTACCCGGCCATCATCGCTGCCGCCATCTCGTCCAAGTTCTCTTAACGCCTTGCGATTTGTCCGCATCTTTTCTTTTATCGCTGTCATTTGCGGCTTCGACTTTTCCAAAACGGCTTTAACTGATGAACGCTGTTCCGTCGTAAGTTGGAGGCAATCCGCCATCCTGTCCAGGAAACGCCCTTCGCCTTTCGTGCCGTGTCCCATCATCCCTGCATGTGCGCCGTGATGACATCCCCGCGCGCCATCTTTAGAATCCGCATCGGGTTGCGGCGTTGCCAAAGCGATACTGCTTATTAATAAACCACCTATCAGCGAAATTTTCATGATTGTTTTCATTTGCCAAGTCCTCTTGATTGCGTTGTTAACGAATGTCGCCATGAACCTTCACGGCTTGAACAAAGAATAAGGCCAGGCAATGTCAAGTAGGGTTAAGGAAGCGTAAATTTGTGTAAAGAAGCCAGAGGCCGCTATATTTGTTCGCCCTGATTTGGCAATATTCAAAACAGAATGAATTATTTGCATTTGCAGCAGCTTGACTTGGGAAAACGGATGGCGAGCATACTACTGGCGGATGACGATATCGAACTAAGCAGCATGCTGGTCGATTACCTTTCGGAAGAAGGATTCAGCGTCGACGTGGCTTATGATGGCGACATGGCCTTGAGCAAGGCGCTGGCTAACGAGCATGATCTATTGATACTGGATGTGATGATGCCGAAGCGGAATGGTTTCGATGTATTGCGTGAACTGCGAGTGCGGTCCTTGCTGCCCGTGTTGATGTTGACCGCGCGCGGAGATGACGTCGATAGTATCGTCGGGCTTGAGCTCGGGGCGGACGACTATCTAGCCAAACCATCCAATCCCCGCGTCCTGGTGGCGCGGATTCGCGCAATCCTGAGAAGAGCGGAGGCGCAAGGTGAGTTGCATAATGGAAACGAACACCCTGATCAGATTGCGCTGGATGACCTTGTCATGCATTTTGGCTCACGTACCGTAACGTGCGGCGGTAATCCCGTAGCCATGACCAGTACGGAATTCAGCCTGTTGAGCGTACTGTTGCGCGAAGCCGGCAATGTGGTGTCGAAGGCGGATCTTTCCGAACGTGCGCTCGGGCGTAAATTGAGCCGTTATGATCGCAGTCTTGATATGCATGTAAGCAATCTGCGTAAAAAGCTGGGTCCGCTATCCGATGACCAGGAGCGGATCAAGACGGTCCGCGGCGTCGGCTACATTTATTCACGGAACTGACGGTGCACAGACTTTTCTGGAAAATATTTCTGTCGTTCTGGCTTACGCTGATTATCTTTTCTGCATTGGTTATGTTTGCTGCTTCGAGTTATCTCGAACATACACGAACACAACAAGATATCGGCAGCATGCGCGTACGCCTGTCGGAATACTTCAATCAAGGCCAGGCAGCCGCAAAACAGAAAGGTATCGAAGGCCTCAAGGAATGGCTGGAAAATCTGGATCGCAGCGAAGCAATACCCATTTTTCTCATAGATGAAACAGGGCAGGATGTGCTTGAGCGAGAGATTCCCGCTTATATCATTGCAAGACTGGATCGAAGGCGGGAACACGCTGAACGCATGGAACGAAAAGGATCGCGCCACCTGCAGTCCATACGGTTGGTGGATGGAAGCGCCTACCGCATGGTTCCCGACTTCCAGAGTATTACCTTGCGTAGAGTCTTGCAGCGCCCAAGAGTTATTGCACTTCCCGTGGCGGTGGCAGCTTTGGTAAGTGCACTGATTTGCCTGTTGCTCAGCCGTTACCTGACCTTTCCGCTCGAGCGGCTGCGCCGCGCTACCCAGCATATTGCAGCCGGTGATCTTACCCAGCGTGTTGCCCCATCCATGGGTAACCGCCGCGATGAAATTGCGGATCTGGCGGGCGCATTCGACAGAATGGCTGAACGGCTCGAAAAGGTATTTGGCGCGCAACGGCAGTTACTGAGCGATGCCTCCCATGAGTTGCGTTCTCCACTCGCGCGTTTGCAGGTCGCGTTGGGCCTTGCCCGGCAGCGATCAAACGGTCAGGCGGAAAAAGAGCTTGACCGTATCGAAACCGAGATAGAACGGCTGAATGAATTGATCGGGCAACTTCTTGAACTCTCTCGCCTGGAAGCAGGGGTGGATGCTGCGCATATCGAGAAGGTCGATATACGTGAACTGCTTGAAGGACTTATCGATGATGCACAATTCGAAGCGGAATCAAGGGACTGTGAAGTCAAGCTGAAGAACGCTTTTCCGGCCAGCGTCAAGGCAAATACCAGATTGCTTCGCAGCGCCATTGAAAACGTCGTGCGCAATGCCATCAAGTACACCAAACCGGATACGGCAGTAGAAATAAGCATGCTGGCCGATGCAGGTAATCCGAATGGCATCGTTATTCAGGTTCGGGACCACGGACCCGGCGTACCCGAAAAAATGTTACCCCATCTTTTTGAGCCGTTCGTGAGGGTAGAAGAAGCCAGAGATAGTCTAAGCGGCGGACATGGGCTCGGGCTGGCCATTGCTGATCGTGCCATTCGGCTGTATGGTGGAGAAATTGTGGCAAAAAATGAACCGGATGGAGGGTTGAGTATTCTCATCCGCCTGCAGCTTGCCGCGAGTTGATTGGATAAGTGATTTGCCGACAGAAGGGAAGGGGACCAGAGGCCCTTTTCTGCCAGAAGATTCAGGATGGCACCGGATTAATATATTGTCGACATGCTGTGGCAGTCCGGCCGCGGATTATGCTCTATTGATAGCTTTCTGTGATGCCAATCGGGCATGCACTTGCGCGACGGCCGCGGCGCCTTCGCCCACGGCGGCGGCAACACGCTTGGTTGAGCTGGCACGCGCGTCGCCGATCGCGAATACCCCCGGTACCGACGTTTCAAGCGGCAGGGGATGGTGACCGTCCGTCGAATACGCCGACCGCGCATAATCGGCGGGTAACAGATCGAGGCCGGTGCAAACGAATCCTTTATCATTTACTTTCACGCCGCAATTATCGAGCCAACCGGTGTTTGGATCGGCCCCCACGAACAGGAATATGCGCCGGGTAGACTTCATCTGCATGCTGCCGTCTTTGCGATGGCGCCAGTGAACGCCGCTCACGCCTTCCTCGCAGCCTTCGATTGCAACAATATCTGATTCCGGGTGCAGCGTAACATTCGCGAGTGCCCCAATGCGGTCAATGAGGTATTTCGACATGCTTTTTGCAAGGTCGGGGCCGCGAATCAGGTGATGCACATGCGCCGCGTGGTTCGCCAGGAATACTATTGCCTGCCCGGCCGCATTGCCGCCGCCAACCAGTATGACTTCTTCCTGTCCACATAGCGCGGCCTCGATCGGCGACACCCAGTAATAGACGCCGCGGCCTTCATATTTCTCGAGTTCGGGTATGGCGGGACGCCGATATTTTGCGCCCGTCGCGATCACTACGGTTTTGGCCGAAATCCGTGTGCCGCAATCCAGCTTGATTGCGTGGGGAACAGAGGTGCAATCCAGCGATGTCACTTCGACGGGCACTACCATTTCAGCACCGAATTTCTGCGCCTGAACATAAGCGCGTCCGGCGAGCGCCTGGCCGGAGATACCGGTCGGGAAACCGAGGTAATTTTCGATCCTGGCGCTGGCGCCCGCCTGGCCGCCGAATGCGAGGGTGTCGAGCACCAGCACGGAAAGCCCTTCCGATGCCGCATATACTGCGCACGCAAGGCCGGCGGGCCCGGCGCCGACGATCGCAACGTCGTAGATGCGGTCAGCGCTCAGCTCGATATACAAGCCGAGGCGGTGCGCCAGTTCCCTTTCGGTGGGACACTTGAGGACCGTTCCATCGGGGCAGACAACCAACGGTAATTCATTCGGACGCGGTTCGTGGAGCTTCATCACGTCTTTCGCGATGCTATTCAGTTTTGGATCCAGCGCCAGATGAGGATGACCGTTCCTTGAAAGAAATCCCCGCAATCGCACCATGCCTGCACCGTCGGCGGGGCCGATCAATATCGGGCCGCCTGCGCCGGTTTCGATCAATCCCATACGCCGCAGGATCAGGGCTCTCATGATTCGTTCCCCGAGCTCGGCTTCGGCCACGACCACGGCGCGCAACGAAGGTGAATTTATCACCAAGGCTTCGACCACGTCGAGCGCGTGTCCATAGACAAGAGAAGGGCGTCCCGAAAGCTGGCCGATTTCGGCCATGAAGTCGCCCGGTCCGTTTTCAACGATGGGAACCTCGATTCCAAGGCAATTTTTGCGCGTAACCAGGACGTGCCCGTCCAGCAAAACGAACATGCCGGGCCCGGTCTTGCTTGCCTCGAATAATAATTCGCCCGGCTGCCAGGTATGTACCTCACCAAAACGCCGTAACCGATCAATTTCTGCCGGGGCCAGCTTGGGGAACATCTGATCGCGGCGCGATGCCAGACTTGGAGGCAGCGACATATCCACCGCGTTGGGGGAAACGTCGTCCACCTGACCAGGCGTCGACGAGAGCAAGCTACCGGAAACTTCGTTCATCATGGCTCGCAGCCGATTTGGCCATACTGGCGCACACGGGAAGATGTACCCATGAATCTCCGGTCTTCAGATGATCTCCACAGCCATTTGCCGCGGGTATGGTCTTGCGAAGATTGTCGAAATTCGTACAAACCATGCACTCTCTAGAGCTCAATGTTTCATGTGATCCGGACCTTGCCATTCATTCCTGCCGGGAGCGTGTCCATCTAGGACATCCGCCCGAATCATCCCCCTTCTTAGTAGTACGGAATTCTGATCGGGCGCGTTTCGTACATTCACCGATCTTCGCCATTGCTCAAATCACGTACTATTCAATTCAATCGTATCCAGGCGCCTTACTTCTGTTTTATCAGATATCGCGCTTGCCGAACTCTCCATGGTCGCCAGTTTTTCGATGTAACGCGAAACATTATGCGCCCATCTCCAATTACCTTGTCAAGGCCAAGATGCCCGGGAAAGCTGCTCCACTTTCTCCGCGGACCCGAGTACTGCGTATCTTGGCGCTCCAGTCGGACGTGAACCATGCACCGCTAATACATTTGATCATACACTCTCAACCCCCTATACCTGCCGGACGGGTTCATGAATGAGGGGCGTGTTGGCCTTACTTCTTCCCGACACCGCTCAGCGTCAGCGTGCTGGAGCCAGTCTTGGCAGAAGTGGCCCCAAGAATTTGAACAAATCCATAAGTGGAAAATCTGCTACCTTTTGATGGTCCCTGTGGGGCCTTGATATGGAGCAGAGAAATGGCAAAAAGAGCAAGACGGACGCACTCAGCGGCGTTCAAAGCCAAAGTGGCACTGGCAGCGCTGGCTGGTGACAAGACGCTGGCCGAACTGGCACAGCGGTTTGAAGTTCATCCCAACCAGATTACCGAGTGGAAACGGCAACTGAGCGAACGGGCGGTCGACGTGTTTGGCGGAGGCGGCACTGCGGCGGAGCCACCGGTTGATTTGAAGGTGTTGCACGCCAAGATTGGGCAGTTGACACTGGAGAATGATTTTTTAGAAGGTGCGCTCACAAAGGTGGGATTGCTGAGCGCAAAGCGATGATAGACGTCCACCACGCACTTCCGATCAGCCGTCAGGCCCGGTTGGCCGGCATCAGCCGAGGCAGCGTGTATTATCTGCCCAAACCAGTCAGTGCCACGGATCTGGCGCTCATGCGCCGCATTGACGAATTGCACCTGGAACATCCGTTCATGGGGCGCGCGCATGCTGCGCGACCAACTCAATCGGGAAGGGCTCGATGTTGGACGCAAGCATGTTGGCACATTGATGAAGCGTATGGGCATTGAGGCGCTTTACAGAAAACCGGGTATCAGCAAGAAACACCCCGGCCATGAAATTTACCCTTACCTGTTGCGCAGCCTCGCCATCAACCGGGCCAACCAGGTCTGGGCGCTCGATTCGACCTATATTCCAATGGCCAAAGGCTTCATCTACCTTACCGCCGTCGTGGATTGGGCCTCGCGCCGGGTATTAGCCGCAAAGGTAGCGATCACGCTGGAAGCCTGCCATGCCGTCGATGTGCTGCAAGAGGCGTTCCATCGCCATGGCAAGCCGGAGATCGTGAATACCGATCAGGGCAGCCAGTTCACCGCGCAGGAGTTCGTGCAAGCCGTCAGGGAACAGGGCTGCAACCTCAGCATGGACGGGCGCGGCGCCTGGAGGGACAATGTGTTCGTCGAGCGCCTGTGGAAATCGGTGAAATACGAGCGGGTGTACTTGCATGCCTATGACTCGATCGCTGAAGCCAGAGCATCAATTATGCAATACATGGATTGGTACAACCGATCCAGGCCACATTCGAGCCTGGGCAAGAAAACGCCTGATGAGGCTTATGCCGTGATGCTGCCGACAGTCGAACTGGCAGCGTGAGAATCAGCAGAGATTCCACTTAAAATATTCAAGGTGTTGTTCAAACAAACGGAACCACTTCTCCATGCCTCAGAGTAATACTCCAATAGGTATCAAGGTGCCCGGAATTACTGTTACAAATCCAACAACAATTGGTGGCCCAAAGCTGCTAGGACCAGGACCGCAAAAACTCTATTCGATCGTCAATATGAAAGGAACTGCCCAATTTTTTGAGTTTTAGCATGATAAACGGTTCTCTGATTCAGAGTATGCGATGCAGCAAGCGTATTTAAATTCCTTTAATCAAGTCTTCCCGCCTAGCGAATGCTTCTTGGCTCACTACCTGGCATCGCTCTCTTGAGTACTGTGCGATAAACCGTGGCAATATCGCTTCGCTGGATTCTCGGGACGACCGGTATAGAGGTCATAGGAGCTTGTTCAACTCAGAAAATTGAGGTGTCAGAAGACAGGGGGAAAGGGAGCCGGCAGGAATAGGGATATAGCTCCAAAATCAGTGCAAGAGTTGGGAGCATTACGTTTGGGAAGAACTGACGAGGAATGTCAAAGCGTGTACCGGCAGCTATTCAAGCACACAATTTCTGAAAAGAACATTAACGCAATCAGAGAGGCAACAAAGCCGGGAAGAGTTAAGTCATCAAAAACGAAAAGCCACAAAGGGACGTTTACCCTCTGTGGCACAGGATCACTGCCTAAGCGGTCTTATGGCGACGCACAATAAAGCCCATCAAGCCAAGGCCAGCCAAAAACATTGCGTAGGTTTCAGGTTCCGGAACCACTCCGACCGTCGGTGTTTGTATCACTGAAAAAGTGTAGGCATTGCCGGCACCAGGATCGAAAGTGCTCAGGTTGAAGTATCCAGACTCTGCTGTTGCCCCTGCTGCTAGCGTCCCTGTGAAATTCAGATTGTGCGAGCCAGTCGGCTGGAAAGGTGCGGGTTGGCTCTGAGATGGCAAATCGAGCGTAAAGTCGGAAGTGAAGTCTGGCCCCAGATCCTCATCGGATGCGTCAAAACTGGTAAATACAATACTGTTCGCGGGGACATTTCCAGGTTCGATTATTCGCAGATGGAGCCCTGTAAACGGTGTAGAGGTCCCATTTATTATATCCTCCACCACATCGTAGGAGGAGAAACCGGTTTCGGAGTGGCCTACCGTAAAGGTGTATCTTATCGGGTCCGCACTGGCAAATGTCGATGAAAAATCAATTAATCCAAAGCCTTCTCCTTTGCTGTTCAGAGAAAATGATCCTAAGCCTGGCCCGCTTGCCGTGATATCGAGAATGGTGGGAGCAGCGGTTGCGGTAGCAACCGATCCTCCAAAAAACATAGCAACTAGTAGAGATTTGGTTCTTACGTTCATATTTTTCTCCTAATGTTTAAATTTTCCCTCTTGTTTTTATTTGCGCCGTTTGTTTATTGCTAAAGCTAACGTTCGGCGTCTTATATGAAAATACAGCCCTTGTCCGTAAAAAGCTATCCGGTGAAAACGGAACTGCTAAAGTTGACGCGAATGTAGTTAAGAGTATCCGTGCGAGCGATTAGCTTGAGCCCATCCAAGCTGGTAGAGAGCGTCATTTATTGCCCCATTCATCCCAGCGACTCCACTGCACCGGCACGGTGCGAACATGAGGCAGCCCCTCAAGGTACGGCGGCCACTCGATCGCTTTATATTGATGAGTTGCGCCTGCTCTATCTTTTTGGATATCCCCTGGCCCCTGACGATATCGGATCGTCCTGTGAATTACGGAAGATTACGAAAGTATTCTTATGGGAACGATTGTGCATTTCACTCCGGGCAATTTCTAAAGATTGCGGAGTGAGATTTGCTCTCCCCTTTAAGTTTTTCCCCTCGTCAGCCAGATGAGATTGGCTCGTCTCTCGAATCTGAGGTATCTCTGATGAGGTTTTAATAAACTCAGGTTGACGACGAATCCAGCGTATAGATCAAAATGTTGTTATTCGGCGTCCCAGCGTTCCCAGTATGATAACCGACTCATGGAAAACGAGCGGACCTCTATTATCGCTGCGCCGTGCGCCGAAGGGTAGCTGTAATCATGGCGCTGCTAACAGGCGAAGAATTAATTGCCAGTTCTCCACCAATCGCTGCCAGTATTCTTTCAAGAGCGCCTATTCCACCGCTTGATCCGCTGCTGATATGCGCCACGTCAAAACCCTTCCCTTCAGTGCAAATAGTCAGGGTGATCCATGAAGCATTGAGTTCGGTCAGGTGAATAGAAACCTTGCGTGCAGAAGCGTGTTGCCTGATATTTCTAAAGGCTTCCTCAACGGTACGGGATAAGGCCCTATTGGTCGCATTATTGAACTCTCCTATTCTGTCAGGGAATTTAATCTCCACGGTTATTTCGTCAGCAGATTCAACCGCCATGCTGGTCTGTTCCTTGATCCGTTCCTTGATCTGTTTCTTGAATTCATCCGTGAGCTTGGTCAATTCTTCAGACAATTTCTGATCCGGAGGAGTACCATAAATGTCCATGCATTTTTTAGCAAAGAGGGTCAGTTTTCCCGGAGTATTGATTCTGTATTTTTGCCTGATATTGCGGCGGTGAGTAGATACTGTAGCTTCCAGCATCGCAAGCTCAATCCCGATTTGGTCAGATTGCATTCCTATCGCGAGATATTTCAATACCTCCATCTCGGTTGGAGTTGGCTTAGGTAGAGGATCAAGATCAAAATCATCAATAATCAGTGGCCAGAATTCTCCCCCCTTCGCTACTTCACGGATCCCACAAAAAATATATTCAGGTGAGTCATTTTTAAACACATAACCACTCGCCCCCACCTCTTTGGCCCTCTGGATATAAGCAGCATCTTCGTTGACACTACATACCAATACTTTTACCTTTATTTTTGGGAATTCTGCTTTGATTTGGTTGATCTGCTTGGTCAACTCTAGCCCATTGAGATGTGGGTAATGTTCGAAACGAATATCCATCAATATCACGTCAAGCTCAGAATGAGCATGGCAAAAACTTATCACTTTTTCTGGGTTTTCTATCGTGGCAACCACGTGAAGATCGGGTTCGGTTGCTATGAGGCTTTTCAAACCATCGCTCACTAGTCTATGGTCTTCGGCGAGAAGCAGATTTATTTTCTTTTGCATGGGAATAAATTAATTAAAAAAGTATTACGAGGTTTGCGGGGTACTCTAGCCATCACAGTGGTGCCTTGCGGTGAAGAACGGAGAGTTAGCTTTCCATCAACCCCTTCATCCTCCAGCCTTCGCCTCATGTTGCGCAACCCCATGCCACGGCTTGAGTCGCTAGTGCACTTGCTCACGTCAAAGCCGATACCATCATCTATGATGGCCAGCGTAACATAACGCTCATCTCCTTCCAGCCGCAGCATTATTCGATTAGCAACTGCATACTTCCTGGTATTTTCAAATGACTCTTGAGCCATTCGATACAGCGCCAGATTGGCAGGGTCCGATAATCCATTCACGTCGCCGGTAGAAAAAAAATCGATTGGGGTGGTGAGATAATCGTGAGTGAGCTGTCGAAGCGCTGATTCAAGGCCAAGGTCTGTCAGAATTTCCGGGTAAAGTCCGCGTGCGATGCCACGTACTTCATCATTAACCTCATACAATCTTCCTGTCGTTTCTTCCAGTATGTCTAACGTTATGGACATATCCTGAGGTGGTCCCGCTAGTTTTTTTATAAGTGCCTCGATATGCAATTTGATGGCTCCAAGCTTTTGGCAGACGCCATCATGCAACTCCCCCGCGAACCGCATACGTTCTTTTTCCAGCGTATCCCGCTGATCCCAGATATTCAGAGCCAAACCGACAAGAATGACCATTAGTAAACTCAATAGCATAATTGCCAATATCCATAGCATGGTGTTGGTGATATTGTTCGATGCTTTTTGGTCGACCTCCGCCAACGCGTCGTCAATGTCGTCCAGATAAACTCCCGTTCCCAGCATCCAGCCCCATGCAGGAAGCTCGATGGCATAGCTGCGTTTAGGCTTGGGATCATTACTGTTTGCGGAAGGTTTTGGCCAGACATAGTCGTAAAAACCACCCCCGGCTCGGGCTATATGGATCAGATCCTGGATAATCATCTTCCCGTTGGGATCCGCAAGATTCCACATGTTTTTGCCGACCGATTCTTTTAGCCTGGGATGCATCAGCATCGTTCCTTTCAGGTCAAAAAGAAAGAAATATCCATCCTCACTATATTCCAGCTTTGCCAGAATAGCCCTGGCTGCGTCTTTGGTAGCCGCATCTGTTTTGCCTGACTCATACAGGTGAGAGATGGCTTGCGTTGCCAATGCCACGTAATTCTTCAGCTCGCTTTCCTTGGTGGCAAGGTAGGCGGGTTTGATAACCGCCCGCTCTTGCTGAACCAAAGATGTCGCCTGATGGTAAACGGTCAGCGAAATGGCGGAGAGCGCCAGAACAAGTGGCGCAACCGCAAATAAAATAATCTTCTGTCTTAGCCTCATATTGTCATTGTATCAAGACCTCTCGGCCTACATCTGTACCCAATATTAGGTACATGTAAATCTGTACGTAATATTAAGTACGCATAAGCACCTTCTATTTCCTTCGGTTTTATTCAGGCAAGATTTCCACATATTCATTCATGACGTCGTTGCAAAGCGTATCGCATGAGTGCTGCCGCCAACACTTAATTTTGCTGTGCTGCCGTTTACCTCTGGCAACAGCCTTGGGTGGAAGGCAATTTCTAGGTCGATAACCGAGAAGCCTTAGGAGAAAGACAATGAACAGATTAGTTAGTAAGGCCGGATGGTTCGTAATTACTGGTCTGGGCACCGGGGCGTTCGCTGTCATCGCCCTTCAGCACAATGAGCCAATCGGTGCCATCTGGATTGTAATCGCCGCCGTCTGTCTCTATACCATCGCCTATCGCTTCTACAGCCAATTCATCGCTCGCCGGGTATTGCAACTGGATGCCACCCGCATGACTCCGGCGCACAAACACTGCAACGGGCAGGACTACGTACCCACCAACCGCTATGTTCTGTTCGGGCATCACTTTGCCGCCATCGCCGGTGCCGGTCCGCTGGTAGGTCCGATTCTGGCCACCCAGATGGGCTACATGCCCGGCATGCTGTGGTTGCTGATCGGTGTGGTGTTTGCAGGCGCAGTGCAGGATTTCATGGTGCTTTTCATCTCCACGCGACGGCATGGCTGGTCGCTGGGCGAACTGATCAAGCTGGAGCTGGGCAAGGTCCCGGGCATGATCGCCCTGTTCGGCACATTCTTTATCATGCTCATCCTGTTGGCGGTGCTGGCGCTGATCGTGGTCAAGGCGCTGGCGGAATCGCCCTGGGGTACCTTTACCGTTGCGGCCACCATTCCCATTGCCTTGCTCATGGGGGTTTACAGCCGTTTCATCCGCCCCGGCGCCATCGGCGAAGTTTCAATGATCGGCTTTGTCCTGCTCATGCTGTCGATAGTAGCAGGGCAATATCTGCCGGAATTCCCCGCCCTGGCGGAATTCTTTACCCTGACGGGCGAGCAGTTGGCCTGGCTGCTGATCGGCTACGGTTTCGTTGCCTCCGTGCTGCCGGTCTGGCTGCTCCTGGTGCCGCGCGACTATTTATCCACCTTCCTCAAGATCGGCACCATCGTTGGTCTGGCAATTGGCGTCATCTTCATTTCGCCCGAACTCAGGATGCCGGCTTTCACCCAGTTCGTGGACGGGTCCGGCCCGGTCTGGTCGGGAAGCCTGTTTCCCTTCCTGTTCATTACTATCGCCTGCGGCGCGATATCGGGCTTCCATTCTCTCATCGCTTCCGGGACCACGCCCAGGATGATAAGCAATGAGCGCGATATCCGCTTCGTTGGCTATGGCGCCATGCTGATGGAGTCGTTCGTCGCCATCATGGCCCTCATCGCCGCCTCCACCATCGAGCCCGGGGTGTATTTCGCCATGAACAGCCCGGTCGCGATCATCGGTACTACAGCGGAGTCCGCGGCGCAGGCGATCTCGCAATGGGGCTTTTATATCACCCCCGAGATGCTTGCGCAGACGGCACGAGATGTGGGCGAGCACACCATCATTTCCCGTGCCGGCGGCGCCCCCACTCTGGCGGTGGGGATGGCACAAATCCTCTCCGAGGTAATCGGAGGGCAAACCATGATGGCGTTCTGGTATCACTTCGCCATCCTGTTCGAAGCCCTTTTCATCCTCACGGCGGTCGACGCCGGCACGCGGGCCGGACGCTTCATGTTGCAGGGTTTGCTCGGCGAATTTATCCCGTTGATGAAGCACGATTCAGTGGTTGTCAGCCTGATCGCAACTGCGCTTTGTGTCGCCGGCTGGGGTTACTTCCTATATCAAGGAGTAGTGGATCCCCTGGGTGGCATCAATACCTTGTGGCCGCTGTTCGGCATCGCTAATCAGATGCTGGCCGGCATCGCGCTGATACTTTGTACGTGTGTCTTGTTCAAGATGAAGCACGACCACTTCGCGTGGGTCACCATCGTTCCCGCAACCTGGGTGCTGGTCTGCACACTGACCGCCGCCTGGCAAAAGATATTCGACATGAATCCGCGCATCGGGTTTCTGGCACATGCCGACCAATACAAGGAGGCATCCGCATGTGGGATGTTTCTTGCGCCGGCCAAATCGATGGAGCAGATGCGACAGGTGATCTTTAACGACTATGTCAATGCGTCGCTGACAGGCCTCTTCATGCTGGTGCTGATCAGCTTGCTGGCATTCGGTATTCAAACGGTGATACGCGCGCGCGGTACGAACGCACCAACCGTCAAGGAAGCGCCATTCGAACTATTATCCGCGCCCGCCGCCACTCACCGGCCTTCCCACCTTACCCGAAAGATAAGGAACAGAAACCATGCTGAATAAGATCGACAGTCGAAAAATTAGCGCACTTGCCGGATTACTGAGAATGACAGGTTATGTCGGGCAAAGCCTGCGTTTGATGGTAGGCGTGCCTGAATACAGTACCTACGTTGCGCATATGCGCAGCAAACATCCCGATAAACCACCTATGTCCTATCAGGAATTCTTTCGGGAATGCCAGGCGACACGATATGACGGACGGGTGGGAAGGTGTTGCTAGGATCGAGATGGATCACTGGTAAAACCCGCGATACGTATTTTTACGTAGCTTTTAGACGTAATTATGCGGATTCGGATGAAGGTGGACATAGCTACAGTTCAACTGAGCAGGAAATGAAGCCGATGCAAAACCGGTTAACCGGTTTTTTTTTGAACCCCAACCTAAGGAGATTTTCATGATACATCAGAAACGGAATCAGACGTTGCGCATCGTGCACGCGGCGCTACACGGCGGGCTGCTGGCAAGTTGTCTGTCATTGGGAACCGCGGCATATGCAGGCATCACCTTCCAGTTTCAATATAGCGATCCCGCGGGAACCGGATTCCTTGATCCCATCTACGGAGCGAGCCGGCAAGCTGCCCTAAGCACGGCAGCCAACAATTTCTCCAGCATGTTCGGCAGCCATTTCAGCAATTCGGCCATGATCGTGCTGACCGCGAAGGCGCAAAATGATCCTGACAGCATGACATTGGCGTCGGCAAGCAGTTACTTTACCAATCCGGGCAGTGCGGGATTCAATCTTGGAGAGGTTGTCCAGACCAAGCTTCAGACTGGAATCGATCTGAACGGCAATGATGCGGATGGCGTGGTAAACGTCAATTTTGGTGCAAATTGGGAACCTGATTTCAATACGCAGCCCGCTTGGGGATGGGGATGGTATCCAGGCACATACGACTTCTACGGTACGTTGTATCACGAATTTACCCATACGCTCGGTTTCAGCCCGGTAATGACGCAATCCGGGGCGAGCATATTAGGCACAAAAGATGGAAGCTGGAGCACGTTTGCCAGCTTCATTGTCGACAAGAACGACAATCCGATCATCGATCCGGATACTTTTGCGCTGAATCAGGCGGCGTGGGATACCGGCAGTGTCGGCAATTGGGGCGGAGGCGGCACCGAGGGTCTGTTCTTTAATGGGACTAACGCCGTGGCCGCTAATGGCGGTTTTTTGGTCACTCTCTATACAGAGAAAGAGTGGAAACCAGGCAGCAGTGTTTCTCATCTGGACGACCGGATGCCGGGCATCGAAGGAACGCTGATGTCACCCGCCACCTACACAGGCCCGCAGATGCGCGACTACAGCGCAGTCGAAGTCGGCATTCTCAAGGATCTCGGCTATGTAGCGGTCGTGCCGGAACCCGAAACTTACGCCATGCTGCTTGCGGGTCTGGCTGTTCTGGGAGCGATTGTACGTCGCCGTGCATCCGGTATAACGATGGGCTAAACAACTCGGGACCCGAAAGCGGGTCCCGAATTTCTTGCCGGTTAAAACTGCCGGCAGCAATTTTCCAGCGGAGTGAGTCAAATGATAGCCAAAGCCGACAAAGTCGATACGGACCAATGGGTTAATTCAAAATGCGAGCTTGGGAATGCGCCATTCCTCGCCGGGTTCAAGCTCAAGCAAGGCTTTTCCATTCGTACGTCGAACAAATTCCTTGCCGGCACTCTGCTGATCGTTATCGCGTGCCTTGGGGTGCCTGCGGCCATGGCTGCGGAACGTAATCCTGAATCGGGCGCCCCGCCATTGACCTATCGTATCGACGACGTCCACATCCGTCTGACCCGTCATCCCGGCAACGCCGCCTTTCCGGTTCAACGGGTCAGCTTGTCCGGTTCCGGTAGCGCAACGCTGGAGCGGGACGGAAAAATCATGCCATTCACCTACCAGGTGACGAAGCTGTTGGCCCTGATGAATGAGTTCTACAGGATTCATTTCTTCGACATGCCAGATGATTATACCAACCGATATTCTGTGTTCCTGAAGGATGGGGGAACTGTCGAAACGGCTGCGCTCCACCTTCTGGACGCTGGCGGCATGCGGATCTGCTTTACCGCGGCCAGCTATGAAAAATGCGTCAACTATGGCGATGAGGGACCTTCCGAACTGGAGGATATCGCTAGGCGGATTTTTTCCGAGGCCGATGTATTGGTGAAGAAATAGAGTTCAGAAGCTGTTCCTGCCATCGGGAAAATGTGCTTCCAACTTGAATATACCGCTTCGTTGTTATAGCCACTTTTAAACACAATTACATGAATTATCGTAACACGAGTGGCGCTCCTCTTTCAAAGGAAAGCCCGGATTCATACACATTCGTCATTAACTCTCGAGAACATTAAAATCATGACACATAAGCTATTGGCAGTATTTCTTCTCGCGCCTGTATTGATCTTCAACTCTGGATGCTCGGTTTTAATGGCGGCGAAGCAACCCGACAAGAAGAATGTGGATTTGTTCAGGTCAGGCACTTCAAGAAATATGCTTCTGGGTGAGTTTGGTCCTCCTGCCGTATCGGAGACGAGGGATGGCAGGAAATATGAGGTTTTCAAGTTCATCCAGGGTTACAGCACCGGGGTAAAAGCCGGCAGGGCGTCGTTTCATGGCGCTGCCGATGTAGCAACGCTGGGTTTGTGGGAGGTTGTCGGCACACCTGCGGAAGCGGTTTTCAACGGTGATGAGATGGCTTACCAGGTTTCATACGATAAGGACGACAGGGTCGATCAAGTTACGGTGTTGAAGAAATAAATGCACCGGCTGATGAACACGAATATTTTAACTTAAAAAAGGAAATATCAATAAAATGTACTATTCAATCAAGATATTGCGGGCTGGTCTCCTGGCAGCGATAGGTGCCGGATTATTGCTTTCCGGGTGCGCGACAACATCCCCTAATGCGGCATTCAGGCAAGCATTGCCGAAGGACCAGCGCCTGGATACGAACGACACCGCCGATGTGAAAATAGAAGCGGCAGAGGGTATTTTTATCGACGAATATGAGAAACAGCGGCTAGCCCGAAACATCCTGGGAAAGATCGACATCCAAAAATTGCAGAATCCCGATTCCTCGGGCAAGCGTGAGTATGAGATTGCGGTATTGTTGACACGATATGAAAAAGGCAATGCTTTCGCCAGATTCATGCTTGTCGGCCTTGGGCAAATCCATATTGATGCCAAAGCATCCGTATTCCTGCTGCCCGAGCGCACGAAAGTTTCCGAATTCGATATCGACAAGACGTTCGCATGGGGTGGAGTCTATGGCGGCCTCACATCGATTGAAGACGTGGAGCATGGATTTGCGGAAGGCGTGGCACAGGCGGTGACGAGCACGAAAGAATAAAAAGGTCGCCCCGTTTTTTTATCGAACGCGCAGAAGGCAGCATGTGGAAGCGGAAGACTCCACGATACGTATGCTTTCTGCGCCGGGGTTCTCAATGTCAAGCATTGCGAACAATAAAAAGCGCACGACACAGATATCCGCAGTCGTGTTTGTACCCAAAGATATAAACCATGCTGTTGGTCGCTAATCGACGATCGAGGCTATCCGTTAGTGTGCGCCGTAATAATTTACGAGAGTGTCTCAATTCTAACCGATGCGTTCGATAGCCTACTCAATGCCGAGTCAGCTATTGAACAGCCAAGCAGCGAAAGGGCAATGGTGATATCAAAGACGAGGCGTGCACTCGCCAAAATAATTAGCGAGAGGATCTATCCTTCATTTTCGCATCAATGATGATGGGGAAGGGACAGCGATCTCTATACCTTGTGGCAATATTTATTAGAACCGTTGGATTCTCGCTGTCTTCTTCCGACAAATATTCTTTTAATTTATCCCAGATATTGGAGCGATGCTTTTCCACGGTGCGCTTAGTTATACTGGTTTCATGGAGCTTGGCAGCAATATATGCATTGGACTTCCCATCGCCAAGAAGCCATAGGACTTGTCGTTCGGTCGGAGTCAGATGCTCTTCGGGTTTCAGCACCAGAGGAAAGACTTTGTGGCCTTTAACGATCCTATGGATTGCTTCGATGACAGGATCTACTGCCGTATCCTCGTCTTTCATTACATAACCCCACGCACCCGCTTGGATTGCTTGAAGTATGTACGCTTCTTCATCGTGCATGGTATATACCAGAACGCGTAAAGCGGGAAAGTCGGCGAGCAGCTTTTTGGTCAATTGGATACCGTTGATAGTTCCGCGACGCATCGTCAGATCGGTCACCACCAGGTGTATTGCCTCCTTACCGTTTGCCTTGTGTAATTCGTTTACCTTATGCAGGGCTTCCTCCCCGCCAGCTGCCTCCGCAACCACTCGAAAAGCCATCTGTGTTTCCAGCAGGCCTCGTAACCCGTTTAATATCATCTTGTGATCATCGACCAGCATGATGTTGATGGGTTGACCGTATATCATGGCTTTGGAAAGAAATAATTGAACAAGTAGCGTAATAAAGATATAGGAGCGGTGGCGGTTATCGTTGTGCCGCTGGTTGTAGAATTGATATCCAGGTGCCCGCCGATCTTTTCCATCCGCTTTTCCATATTACGCAAACTCATGCCGAATTCTGGTTCGGTGTCGAGCCGGCTTGTATCAAAGCCGGTGCCATTATCACGGATGGTGAGCACCACCCGGCGCTTGCCGCCTTCCAGCCGCATCCATGCCTGGTTGGCAGCGGCATGTTCCATGACATTTCTCAGTGCTCCCTGGGCAGTCCGGAACAAGACTTCATTAACCGAAGCGGATAGATCCTCTGTATTGCCCACTGCGGTGAAGTCGATAGAGGTCGAGCCAGTTTGCATATCACGAGCCAACTGACGGAGCGACGGCATCAAGCCGGTTGTGTCCGAATAAAGTCCAAGGCCCAGGTTGCGAGTGTCCCTGAGGATTTTATTCAGTTCGGCCGCCGCGCGCTCGAACATGTGCTGCGCCTGCATGAACTGCTCAGGTATTCCCAACTGGATAATACCTGTTTTGGTTAGCAATGTGGCTGATACCAGCCTTTGGCAGATGTCGTCGTGCAATTCGCCCGCCAATCTGATCTGTTCCTCCACTCGCGCAGCGTGGCGCTCGCGGATACTCAGCACCAGGCCGGAAACAACCACCAGGACCACCCCCAGAAATGCAATGACGCCAATCCAGCGCATGGTATCGAAATTATTGCTCGACACCTGGGTATCAACTGTGGCTAATGCGTTCTCGACATCATCGAGATAAATCCCCGTCCCCATCGCCCATCCCCACTCCGGCAGGGGAATTACATAGGTGAGCTTGATGGCGGGTAATTTAGTGGTTGGTTTTTCCGTTGCGTACTGTACATAACCGCCCCCCTCATTCGCGCGGCTGATCAGGCTCTGGATGGTCGGATAGCCGTTAACATCCTTGTAATCCAGGCGATTGCGACCGATCAGCTCCGGCCTGCGTGAATGAACAAGTAGTGTGCCTTTGAGGTCGTATACAAAAAAATAACCATCATCCGAGTAATCCAGCCGCGTCAGGATGGCTTTGGCCTCCTCCATCGCCGCAGTATCGGTGCGCCCCGATTCATAAAGATGGGCGATCGAATGCCTGGCCAGCGTCACGTAGCTCTTCAATTCCGCCTGCTTGCTGGCACGAAAAGCCGGTTGAATGACCTCTTGCTGAGCTTTGCTTAATTCCGTTGCATGGTGATAGACAGTGAACGCAATGATGCAAAGTGCCAGAACAAGCGGCACAGTGGCAAATACAATGATTTTTTGTCTTAGCTTCATAAACTCCATTTTATGGTTTGTGCGTCATGCGTGAATACGTAGAACTACGTATTCACGCTACGTGTTTGTGCGCTTGCTCATGAAAGCAGATTGTTGCCAAATGTTAATTGCATGAAAGCAATAAGCATTGATGAGTTACAGATCTGGCTGAATCGGTCTTCCACGAACGAGAACGCATCGGACATGGCGCATCCTGTTTAGTGGGAAAAGCTCTAACTCAGCCAGAATAGGTGGGGCATAATATCAGCCGCGTTTTTCCCGATCAATCACTTGTATGGGCATCGACCGGGATGTAGAGGGCTCATTTTGCTGTTTATGAGCAATTATGGTAAATGCATAGTCATTTATATTCTTTCTTGCCTTTCCACGGCACGAATTCGCCAGCAGATGACTGTTGTGTTTGGGTGATATGTCGGCTCTGGATTCAAGATAAGCGGTTGTTCATTATTACCTGAGAAAATTGAGCAGCACGGATTTCCTTCTGGAACTGGCCATCATTCTTGCCTGTCTGGTTTACGGCACGCGAAAAGGGGGCGTTGCGCTGGGCTTGCTAAGCGGCATTGGCCTCGTCATATTGGTATTCGTTTTCCGGTTATCGCCGGGAAAACCGCCAGTGGATGTGATACTTACCATCATCGCGGTCGTGGCTGCCTCGGCAACGCTGCAGGCCTCGGGAGGATTGGAGGTGGTGTTGCGGGGAGTAGAGAAACTCTTGCGGCGCAATCCGAAATTCATATCGGTGCTGGCACCTTTTACGACCTGCGGATTGACGATGGTATGCGGCACAGGCCATGTCGTTTATACGATGCTGCCCATCATCTATGACGTCGCGATCAGGAACGGCATCCGCCCGGAGCGCCCGATGGCTGCTTCCGCTGTTGCCAGCCAGATGGGCATCGTTGCGAGTCCGGTATCGGTGGCAATGGTTTCGCTGGCGACATTTCTTGCCGCCATACCTGTGGAAGGCGCGGCAATCGATTTCATTACCGTGTTGTCAATTACGATCCCCTCAACGTTGGTCGGCGTATTGATAGTCAGTATTTTCAGCGGGTTCCGCAGCAAGGAGCTCGATGACGATAAACGGTTCCAGGCATATATTGCCGACCCCGATAACTGGAAGCGCGTGTACGGCGAGACCGCTCCATTGGAAAAGAAGCAGTTGCTGCCCGGCCAATGGATCGCAATGGGCATATTTATCGGCGCGATAATGGTGGTGTCCATGCTCGGCGCAATCGAATCGCTGAGACCCGTTGTCGATGGTAAACCATTATCGATGGTGATCACCATTCAGATATTCATGCTGTTGGCCGGGGCCCTCATTATTTTATTTACGGAAACGGATCCCGCAGCCATAGCCCGAAACGATGTTTTCCGTGCCGGCATGGTTGCTGTCGTTGCGGTATTTGGTGTTGCCTGGATGGCTAACACCGTATTCGAAGCGAATCTGGAAGATGTGAAGATCGCGTTGTCGGGGTTGGTAGAGGCCCAGCCCTGGACTTATGCGATTGCGTTGCTGATGGTTTCCAGGCTGGTAAATTCCCAGGCAGCCGCCATCACCGCAATGGTACCGCTGGCTCTGTCGATCGGCGTGGCGCCCGGATACGTCATCGCTTTTGCGGCTGCGAGCTATGGCTATTTTATCCTGCCCACTTATCCAAGCGATCTGGCAGCCATCCAGTTCGATCTCTCCGGCACCGCATACCGGCAAATACCTGCTAGATAGCAGCTTCATCCTGCCCGGACTGATTGGCGTATCCACTTCGTGCGTGTTCGGATATTTGTTTGCCGCGACACGCGGACTCGTCTAGCGCAGAAGCAATCTGTCATCCCGACCTTGATCTATCGAGCGGTACGTCCGCTTTGATCGGCATTCAGGGTTTTTCATACGATCATCATGATGGGCCCAGCAGATAACAATTGCCGGTTGTCCATGGATGAAGCCGGCTAACCGTCCGGAACCGGTTTATACCATCCCCGATCCGGTGCGCGACTTACTGGATGATCTCCAGGCTTTTTAAAAAACTGCTGGACGCCTTTATACAGCTCAGGTTGGAAGCGAGACATCTGCAGGCAACTCCACATGCATTTTTTTCACGCTTTCCCGACGCATCCATCGCGTGTGCGTCACGACATCCATATAGGCCATCAACTGCTTCAGGTGCGTTCACATACTCCAATTTATTTATGGTTTTATTCAAGCGCTTGTGGCAACTACGTATCTGTTCTCCGTATTAATACGCTTACCCAGGGAAATGAAATATCGTCGAATATCGATTGTGGGTTACGGGACGAAACAATGGGCACGTCGGTGACATACCGGGAGGGTCATGAACGTGAGCGAATATTGCCAATGAAAGCAATAATTCCACTTGGAGCTCTTTCTTAAAAGAAGGAAGAACCACACCCCCGGATTTTTGGACCGATCTTCTTTTATGGAGTAGTTATCGGTATGTATGGAATGTTTAAATGGGTGGCGGAAGCAAGCGATATCCTGCTTTTTTTTCTTTATTTGAGCTTCCTTCTATTTTTTTCGTTGTTTCAGGCGAAAAGACCTCGAAAAAGAAGACCCCGAAAAAGTGCGCAAAACGGGTATCGTTCCGCATTTATTAATGAGTTCGCGTTCCCCGATTCAATAAAGGAACAAGTCAGGAATCATTATCCTCATCTATCCGACGAGCATCTGCGCCTCGTCATGCAAGGGCTAAGCCAGTATTTTCAATTTTGCCATATGAGCGGGAGGGAAGAAGTTTCGATGCCCTCCCGCGTGGTGGATTGCGCCTGGCATGAGTTCATTCTGATCACACGATCTTACGAGCGTTTCTGCTGGAGTACCATGGGTCGTTTTCTCCATCATGTCCCTGCAAGCGAGGCGAGTTCGCCGACTTCCTTTGCCGAGGGCATAAGCAGAGCATGGCGATTGGCCTGTGATTGGGAGGGAATAAATCAGTATTCGCCTGAGCGGCTCCCACTTCTGTTCGCGATTGATAGCGCGCTGAAGATACCTGCCGGATTCAACCATGTCCTGGACAATGACTACGCCATCAGTGGCGAGCAGCATGATGATGCTTCAGAAGGTGGCTGCGGGGGTGATGGGGATGGTTGCTCAGGTGATGGAGGTGGTTGTGGAGGGGGGTGCGGAGGTGGTGGTTAAACAGAAACCGAGCCATCTCTGCATAGCTCCGAGTTCACGTTGTAGAAGGCGTTACGAGCCCCTGTAAGGCTGAAATAAAACTTATTGCAAGTATTGAGGTAAATCCCATTGTCAAGGGGTGAAGCGGCCAGTGAGGGAATCGCAGCAGGGCAAGACCCCGGCCCTTGGCGATGCGCAGGCGCGCGCTATTGCATGCGCCCTGATTCGGAGACACTCAAGGGCAAGCGCGACCTGGTCACTCTCTCCACTTTGCTCTACCATGGCATCCGGCGCGCGGAGCTTGGCAAAACTGAAAGTGTAGGGGATGGCGCATCTGCGGATCAGGGCCGCAAGACGCGCTTCATGCCCCACCTATCTCAGCACGCTTACGAGGATCTATGATCCACCGCAAGCCCTGTCGGAAGGTAGTTCGACATTTAAGGTGAGTTACTGAAACTACCTTTAATATTGTCTCGACTTAAAATCTACCGATAGCTCGCTTGAAGTTCTTGGCTCTGAGCCTCTGACGTCGCATGGTTTTCGTCGAGTTTTGAAGCCATTTGACGATGCAAAGCGGCTTCTTGTATATCTGCTGCGATAGTGCGCTCGTAATTCCGAATTAACGCTTCAGTATGGGATTGCAAGTCTTGCGCCCGCCGACCATAGAGATAGCTTTTATTCTGATACTGTTCCAGCAACTCCTTTTGTTCATTTACTTTTGCCTGCATCTGCGAAGCCGCGTCTTCATAATGTATTGCTATGGCCTCATGATCGCTCCGGGTGGTGGCATTCTGAATCGCCGCACGGATTTCAGGGGTGTCGGCAGAATTATCAACTGCAGTAGCGGGGGCGCTTAGCGAAGCCAACAGCCCTATCATCGATATCGCGGCAAGGAACTTTCCAGATTTTGTTTTCATAATAGTAATGAACCCAAATAGATTAGTTGACCCTATCCTAGCTCGATTAGTACTATGAGTATATTGGGGAAACTCTGGTTTTATGCTAAGAGAAACTCTTAGGGGTCTCTTGACGCGACAATTGCCTGCGCCAACTCGGGCAGTGGATAAGCCTGTAAGGTCGCAACCATACTAAAACCGTTTACGAAGCTGAATACCCGGCCGGTTATGAGTCACTGGTCACGACGGCCTTATTATTCGTGGCAAAAAACGCCTCCACCTCAGCCAATTCTCGCGTGCGCTTCATCGGCGGCAGGCTTTGCCAAATCTTCTTGCCGTAGGATTTGGTGATGAGGCGCGGGTCGCAAATCATCAGTACGCCGCGATCGGTTTCATCGCGGATCAATCTACCCGCGCCTTGCTTGAGGTTGATGACCGCGCGCGGCAGTTGATATTCCATGAAGGCATTGCGCCCTTCCTTGTTGATTTTGTCTATGCGCGCTGCGAGCACCGGGTCGTCTGGCGGGGCGAAGGGCAGCTTGTCGATTATCACGACCGACAACGCTTCACCGCGTACATCCACACCTTCCCAGAAGGATTGACTGCCGATAAGTATGGCATTGCCCATTTTACGGAAGCGTTCCAGCATATGGGAGCGCGAGCCCTGGCCTTGCAGCAGTATGGGATAGTCGAGTTTCTCCCGCTCGAATGCCTCCAGCAGCAGCTCGTGCGCGCGTTTCATTGCGCGCAGGCTGGTGCACAGGAAAAAAGCACGGCCACGGCTGGCTTTCAATACCGGCAGTGCGGCTTTTATCACTTCTTCGGTGTATTCCCGGCTGTTGGGTTCGGGCATGCCGGTGGGTACATAAAGCAGGGATTGGTTGGCAAAGTCGAATGGGCTCTCCCAGCAGGCTGACTGTGCGGGATTCAATTCCGTATCCAGGCCCATTTCGTTTTTGTAGTGCGAGAAATCGCCTTTTACCGAAAGCGTGGCGGAAGTGAATACCCATGCGCGGGGAGACCCGCTCAACTGTTTGTTGAAAATTTCTGCGATGGAAAGCGGCGTGGCGTTGAGTTGCAGTGCGTGACTGAACACTTCCACCCAACGCACAAACCCTTCGGCTTCTGCCTGGTCACGCCAGCGTTTTATGTTGCTGGAAATCTCTCGCGCACGTTGCCAGCAGTTCTCAAGTCCTTCCGAGCGCTCTGCCTGGCTTTCCAGCATATCTACCAGCGCATCGAGTTTTTTCAGCAGTTCATCCAGCGCACTGCCGAATTTGGCATTCTTCATCGTAGCGGCCAGCGGCAGGCGCGTATTCTCGCCCTCGATAGTCAGCCGAAAGTCGCGTGCCGCTTTTTCCATTGCCGCTATGGCTGGGGGCAGGGCGGTAAAATCTTTTGCGCCCCGCACCGCTTCCGCTTCGGTGTCGCGAGCAAGCTCCAGCAATTGACTGGTGCTTACCGATTCTCCAAAAAACAGGCTGGCGGTTTCCGGCAACTGGTGGGCTTCGTCGAATATTACTGTGTTGCAGGCGGGGAGCAGTTCCGCCAGGCCTTCATCGCGCAACATGACGTCTGCGAAGAACAGATGATGGTTGACTACGACCACATCCGCTGCAAGCGCCTGCTTGCGGGCTTCCATGACAAAGCAATTCTTGTGATGCGGGCATTCCGAACCGAGGCAATTGTCGCGTGTGGAAGTCACCTGCTGCCAGACCGTGGCGTTTTCCGGCACTTCGCTCAATCCGCTTTTGTCACCGCTTTTGGTGATGGCGGCGTAGCGTTCAATCAGCTTCAGATATTTCACCTCTTCACGGCTGGCAAGGATGGCACGACCCTCCTGCACCGTGCGCTCCAGATGGTAATGACAGACGTAGTTGGCTCGTCCTTTCAATAACGCCACGGTGACTGGGGCCTTGAGTGCCGTCCGCACGGTAGGAATATCGCGGTTGAAGAGCTGATCTTGCAGGGTCTTGGTGCCGGTGGAGATAATCACCTTGCCGCCAGCCAGCAACGCCGGGACCAGGTAGGCAAAGGTTTTGCCTGTGCCTGTACCTGCCTCGGCAACGAGGAGAGAATTTGCGGCGATGGTTTCCGCTATTGCCTGCGCCATTTCAAGTTGCTGCGCGCGCATGCTGTATCCCGGCACAGTACGGGCAAGCGCGCCGACAGCGGAAAAGAAGGTTTCGAGATCAGGCATGGAGGAGAGGTAAGTGAACTGCCGCCATGATAACGCAGTGCTTTGTATAAGGCACCGCTAAACCCTGATCGGTTGCTGGCTTAATTCCTGTCGTCGGTCTGATTGTTCCGCAAAGATTGCATACTTCCGGTTGCGAACTTCCTCATCCGCTCCTGTAAGTAGCCGAGGCATCAGTATTTTGGTCGCCAGATGATATAACGTTGGTCTAAACGCTTTTTCTGCCTTTAACCGTCTTGATCTTTTCCGGTAGCGTGCTTTCGTGAGGCAAATCGTGGCCGGCATGATAGGTTTTTTTCCATAATGCCTCGGTGCACAACGGGTCGCTGAAAAAATCCCTCTTCTGGGCGATATTTCTCGCCAACCCGTTCAACGCAGCGATACTGATCACGGTAAAGATAACAAGAATTACGAGCGGGAGGCACCTCTTTATCAATGACAGCAACGATGCTTCCCTGCATATTAGCCAGATTGATTTCATATTCATCGTTTAACGGCCACCTTCCAATAGCCCTGATTCGGCTGCTATCGGTGACCTTGAATTACGGGTCTCCAAATATGGCAAAAACAGTCGCCTCTATACGCTTACCTCAATTGTTTTCAGTAGTTTTAGGATTATTGACGGGTGTTATCTGTTTGCCGGATAAAAGTACCATAATCATCCTGCTTGAGTTTTGCCGCCATTTGCCGATGTGCCGCTGCTTTACTGAGGCTTGTCTTTGCCGCTTGTTCATACCGATGCATTAAAGCCCAGGTATGCGATTTCCGGTCCTGCGCTTCTCTTCCGTAGAGATAGCTTTTTTCCTGATAATGCTCAAGTAATCTTTTCTGTTCCTCTGCTTTCATGCGCATTTCCTTGGCGAGATTTTCAAAACGCTTCGCTAAAGCGTTGTGGTCGCCATATGTTCTGGCATTCTGAACAGCTTTAAGGATCGCGGGACTTTTAACCGCTTCATAACGGCTCATCGGTGCACAGGCAATCAATAAACCGAAAGTAGATATCATTGCCAGAGACCTGTTTATCATCATGCGAAAGCTGCGAAGAGTCTGAATTAACGCCGCGACATTCGCTGTATGCAAACCCGGCCACCAAGAGATAGAGTACTAACTGCATGGCACTTTGTCAATTTTATTATGTTTAAAGTATCTCAGCTATCGCCTAGAATATTTATTGGTGTAGCATATTCAGCGGTTTGCGAAAAGCGTAAGGAAGAATAGGCCACCGCGTGAACGGGAACGCGGAAAACAGTAGTTATTTCCAGTTCACCGCGCCTGCGACGCAGTGGGAAATGGGTGATGGCGGCGAAATTACCGGCTGTGCCGACATATTCATGGTGTTGCCGATGACATTGCGGATTAGCGCTGGCAAGCTCCAGAGTGCTGAGACGGTACTGCCAATTTGAGCTTGGTTTTCGTTACGAAGCCAGCAGGCCTTTCTCGATGGATGAGATCGCAAATGGGGTAACGATCTGCGGATCCGAAAGAATCAGCCGCTCGTCCTTGTCTGCGTAATCCAGCCGGCTGAGTATATCCTTGATGACGTTGAGCCGCGTCAGCGGTTTGTCGTCGGCATGCACAATTATCCATGGCGATATGAAACTGTGCGTATTGGCCAGCATTTTGTCGCGCGCAAGGCTGTATTGGTCCCACTTCTTCAGCGCATGCTTGTCTAGCCCGCTGATTTTCCATTGAGCGAGCGGGTCCTTCTTGCGCTCATCCAGCCGTTTTGCCTGTTCAGGTTTGCTGATGTCGAGGTAATACTTGAGGAGCTTGATACCGGAACGGATCAGCATATGCTCGAAATCCAGCACCGAGTTCATGAATTCTTCATACTCGGCTTCAGTACAGAAACCCATTACCTTTTCCACACCCGCCCGGTTGTACCAGCTGCGGTTAAACAGCACGAGCTCTCGCGCTGCGGGCAGATATGGAACATAACGTTGAAAATACCAGGAACTCCGATCCCGATCCGAGGGGATACCGAGGGCGACCACGCGTGTCTCGCGCGGACTCAGATGCTCGGTGATACGCTTGATCGTGCCATCCTTTCCGGCCGCATCCCGGCCCTCGAAGATGACCAGAATCTTGTCGTCACACTTGATGAAGTGCCGCTGCAGCTTGACGAGTTCAATCTGCAGTTTGTATAGCGTGTCCTCATAGGTTTTTTTGGATATATCGGACACGGACTTGTCCGTTTCTTTTTCTTTTTTGTCGGCTTTTTTGCTCATGGCTGGGTATTTTCAGTTGAAATTCAATCTTATGAATGATGCTTCCATATGGCATTCAACATGAAAGTTGAGGCGCCATCTTGCATTTATCCGCCACTGTACTACGATAACTTATATTCGTCGGAAGGCTTGGTTCATGAAACTATTGAACTTGCTCTACGTAGAAGAAATAAGCATACTAGAAAACATGATGTTGCGTACACGCGCGTTTATACTGATTCTAATCATGTCGGCACTGCCGCTGCAAGGTGCGCTCGCGGCGATTATGCCGTTGTGTGCGCAAGCCAGAAATATGTCGGCGGGGCTCGATGCTCACATAATTCCACTCTCTTCCGTCGTCCCATCCGCCATTCCCCCGGTTGCCTGCGGCCAGCATGACAGCAATAGCCATGAGCAATTCCATAGCGGCCTTGGTGCCGATGGCGCCACAGATGAGGCGGGCTTCGCTCTTTCCTGCGATGGGGTCGTTTGCCACATCAGTGGTAACGGCCCGCCTTCCGTAACCACTTCGCTGAATTTCGCCGGTGGATTTTCATATCCCGTCTCTTTTAATATCCACTTTTACTCGTTCGTCCTGCAGCAACCGCAACGTCCTCCTCTCGCCTAGTTCTTCGATAGAAGAAATCCGCCTATTGTATCGGCGATCATATACCTGATTCATATTCAAGATTTTTTGCGGTAGTACCTCCTGGCGGCTGCAGTTGCCGGAGTGCTAATGGCAACTGCTAGCCGATGTACCAGTTAATCGGCCGCTCTGCCATCACATGTTAAGGAAACCAGGATGAATCTCTCATTCCCTGTTGCATTGCACCGGCCCGGTGTTCGAAACTCCCGGGCGCTTCCAAAGGAAATGCTGCCCGCAGCTATTCAGATTCCAGTTACTCATGCTCAGCGGTTCTTTCCCGCGAGAGACCTGTGGAAAAACCCAAATAACACTGGAAGCGCCAGATCAATAGATGCCGGAAAACCGGCCGGAATGATTCAAAGTGCGGCAACCGCCGCATTTTTTGCCATGGCTATATTTTCAGCGAATGTA
The DNA here is from genome assembly GCF_900100985.1 of Nitrosospira sp. Nsp1. Classification (NCBI taxonomy): domain Bacteria; kingdom Pseudomonadati; phylum Pseudomonadota; class Betaproteobacteria; order Nitrosomonadales; family Nitrosomonadaceae; genus Nitrosospira; species Nitrosospira sp. Nsp1. Next base: position 66,286 of record NZ_FMUF01000006.1, on the reverse strand, counting down.
AAAGCAGAAGCCCCCATTAGCGCCGTTGTGCCAGAAAGTACCTCGACTACTTTTGGATCCGCCATGGAAGCCTCTGCAACAAATGGCGCTACCGCATTGGCTGCGCTGATCGCGGAAGCAATGGAAAGCAATCCGGAAATCCGGTCTGCTTTGCGGGAGCACGAGGCCGCCAGCCAGAGAATAGCTCCGGCCGAAGCGCTCGACGACCCCATTCTCGAAGCAGGGGTGATCAATGCGCCGCTGGTATCATCAACTTTCAATCGCGATGACATGACCATGAAAATGATAGGTCTGTCCCAGCGCGTGCCGTTCCCCGGTAAGCGCGGTTTGCGCAAGGATGTCGCAATGCAGGACGCGCAAAGTGTCGGCCATGGTTATCAGGAAACCGTGAACCGTGTAGCACGCGATATCAAGGCTGCTTATTTCGAGCTGGGGCTCATCCTTGAAAAGACTCGGCTGGTCGAGAAAAACAAGCTGATCCTGGAAGATATGCGCCACATCGCCGAGCAACACTACGGGGTAGGCATGGGAAGTCAGGCCGATGCACTGAAGGCACAGACGCAGGTATCCAAAATGCTGGACGAACTGCTCAAGCTCGCGCGTGAACGACCGACAGTCGAGGCCGAGCTCATTCGCGCGTTAGGCCGCAACGCAATCCTTGCATCGCCTGTACCTGAGCCGCCGCAATTGCGCGAAGAAACCTTGAGTCTGGAATCGTTGCGCGAAACCGCTCTTTCGCAGCGACCGCAATTGCTGGCGCTGCAAAGTATTGTGGCACGTAACGAAAAAGCGCTGGATCTGGCGCGCAAAAATTATTATCCCGACTTCGATGTGCGTCTGGCGTACGGTCAGCGCGACAACATGCTGGACGGCAGCAGGCGCCCCGACATGGTAACCCTGACTGTAGCGGTCAATCTGCCGGTGTGGCGCGAAAACAAGCTCGCGCCACGCGTTGCAGAAGCCCTGGCGAAGCGCGATCAGGCCCAGAGCATGTACGAAGCGCAACGCAATGAGGTAGCCGCCAGCCTGCGCCAGCAGATGGCGCTGGCCGAACAAAACCTGCAATCGGCGCGGCTCTACCAGACTGCCATCCTGCCGCAGGCCCGGCTTACGGTTGAATCGGCGATGTCCGCATACCAGGTCAACCGTGTCGACTTTCTTACGCTGCTCGATAGCCAGATGACGGTATTCAACTATGAGATCAGTCTGGCGACAGCCATGGCAGGCTATAACAAGGCGCTGGCGGAAATTGATTTACTCACCGGCAAACCGCCGTCACCAGTCCGCCTGCCCATCCCGGCGGAGCCTCTGTGAAAATCATAGCCAGATTGATAGCGGTTATCGCCTTGATCGCGGCGGCCCTGGCTGTGGGATATTGGTGGGGCAGCGCTAAATCCGCAACTTCTACGTCTACGGTTGAGCCGCAAAAGTCCGAGGCGTCGACACACAAGCCGAAGATTCTTTATTACCGCAATCCGATGGGACACCCCGACACATCGCCGGTGCCGAAGAAAGACTCAATGGGCATGGACTATCTCCCGGTTTACGAGGGCGAAGAATCCCCATCTGGTAGCTCCGTGGTGAAGATCAGTACCGAAAAAATACAAAAGCTGGGCGTGAGAACCGAGATTGTCGCGCTGCGCGAACTCACCCGTACCGTGAGGGCAGTGGCAACGGTACAGGCGGACGAGCGGCGGCTATATACCGTGGCGCCCAAGTTCGAGGGCTGGATCCAGCGGCTTTATGTGAATACCACCGGCCAGGCGGTGAAAAAAGGCGAGGCGTTGATGGATGTGTACAGTCCTGAACTGATCACGGCACAACATGAATACCTTATTGCCAGGAAAGGGATGCGGTCGGTCGAGGGGAGCGGGCCAGAGGTTCGGGCGGGCATGCAGCGGCTGTCAGAGAATGCCTTGCAGAGACTGCGCAACTGGGACATATCGGATTTCGACCTGCAAGCCCTGCAGGAAGAAGGCCGGATCAAACGGTATGTCACCCTGCGTTCCCCAGCCAGCGGCGCAGTGATCGAAAAACCCGCAATCCAGGGAAAGCGCTTCATGGCTGGAGAAGCACTGTATCAGATTACCGATCTCTCCAAGGTATGGGTGCTGGCGGATGTGTTCGAACAGGATCTGGGCATAGTGCAGCGGGGCCAGAGCGCCGCCATCAGGATGGATGCGTATCCGGATAAAGTGTTCAACGGCGAGGTCACGTTCATCTATCCCACGGTGATGCCCGAAACCCGTACCGCAAAGGTACGTATCGAACTTCCCAACGTTCAGGGATTGCTCAAGCCCGCCATGTACGGCAGGGTGGAGTTCGCCTCGACTCACAGTAAAAACAAGGTGCTTACCGTGCCTGATTCGGCTGTGCTCGACAGCGGCATACGGCGACTGGTGCTGGTTGATTTGGGCGAAGGCCGGTTTGAGCCGCGCACGGTAAAACTGGGCATCCATGCCGATGGCTATGCTGAAGTGCTTGAGGGATTGGAAGCGGGAGAAACGGTTGTGGTCAGCGCGAACTTTCTGATCGATGCAGAGAGTAACCTCAAGGCGGCGCTAGGCGGCTTCGGCCACCATCAGGGTTCTGCACCGGGCGAGGACGGACAGGTCACGCCCGCCACATCCATGACCACGCCGGAGGTCGCACCTGTGCCGGTGAGTCATCATGGCGTAGGCAATGTTAAAGAAGTGGATTGGGTGCATGCGACGGTAACGATTGCACATGATCCGATCGTCAGCCTCAATTGGCCAGCAATGACCATGGATTTCCGTGCCGGGGACCCGGCATTGCTGCGGTCGCTGAAGCCCGGCCAGAAGGTTGATTTCGAGATAGCCGAGGAGTCGGCTGGTGAATATGTCATCGTTCGCATCCAGCCGCTATATGTCAGCCCAACTGCCAGTCCAACTCCAAATCCCGCTGCCAACGATCAGCGGGGGCACTGACATGCTGGGCCGAATTATCGAATGGTCCGCACGCAACGTGTTCCTGGTATTGCTGGGGACCGCGTTCGTGATCGGCCTGGGCATCTACGCCGTGATCCGCATGCCCCTGGACGCGATTCCGGATCTCTCGGACGTACAGGTCATCATCTATACGGAATACCCTGGGCAGGCGCCGCAGGTGGTCGAAGACCAGGTTACCTATCCCTTGAGCACGGCCATGCTGGCGGTGCCCAAATCCAAGGTGGTGCGTGGCTTGTCGGTGTTCGGCGCATCCTTTATCTACGTCATTTTCGAGGATCACACCGACATCTACTGGGCGCGCACACGAGTACTCGAATACCTTAATTTTGCATCGGGGCGCATGCCGCGCGGTGTCACCCCGACCCTGGGGCCGGACGCCACCGGCGTCGGTTGGGTATACCAATATGTTGTGGTTGCTGCCCAGCATACGCTTGCGGAACTGCGCACCATACAAGACTGGTTCGTGCGTTATCAACTCACCAAAGCCCAAGGTGTGGCCGAGGTGGCGAGCGTGGGCGGATTCGTCAAAACCTATCAGGTTACTGTGGAGCCGCGCAAGCTGCAGGCCTATGGGATTCCTCTCAACCAGGTCGCAGCGGTGATCCGAGCGAGCAACCGCGATGTGGGCGGGCGGGTGATCGAGATGGCTGAGACCGAATATGTGGTGCGAGGCCGAGGATACCTGCGCGGCATTTCCGACATCGAAAATCTCGTGGTCAAGGCTGCGGAAGGCACACCGGTGCTGATCCGCGACGTGGCGCGGGTCGAGTTGGCACCGGATGAGCGGCGCGGCATCGCCGAGCTGAACGGTGAGGGCGAAGTGGTTTCCGGCATCGCTGTCGCGCGTTACGGCCAGAATGCGCTTGACGTCATCGACAACCTGAAAAGCAAGATCAAGGAAATTTCCAGCGGTTTGCCGGAAGGTGTGTCGCTACAGGCTGTTTATGACCGTTCAGACCTGATCCACCGCGCTATCGACAATCTGAAACGGGTCCTGATCGAGGAAAGTATCATTGTGGGGGTGGTCTGCATTGTATTTCTCATGCACGCCAGGAGTGCGCTTGTCGCCATCGTCATGCTGCCCATCGGCGTGCTCATCGCGCTCACCGCCATGCACATGCTGGGGCTCAATTCCAACATCATGAGCCTGGGTGGTATCGCCATTGCCATCGGCGCCATGGTGGATGCGGCCATCGTCATGATCGAGAATGCCCACAAGCATCTCGAGCGCGCGCCGCCCGGTGCGCCACGCCTTCAGATAGTGATTGACGCCTGTCGGGAAGTTGGACCTGCATTGTTCTTCAGCCTGCTCATCATCACCGTTTCCTTCCTGCCGGTATTTACGCTGGAAGCGCAGGAAGGACGGATGTTCGCGCCGCTCGCCTACACCAAAACTTTTGCGATGGCGGGCGCGGCGCTATTGTCCATCACGCTGGTGCCGGTGCTGATGTTTCTGTTCATTCGCGGCAAGATCATGCCCGAGCAGAAAAATCCAATTAACCGCTTTCTGATATGGATCTACCGCCCCGTCATCGCCTGGGTCATGCGCTGGAAGAAACTCACCATCGTCATGGCGGTTATTACGCTCGCACTTTCGGTATTTCCGGCCATGAAATTGGGCAGTGAGTTCATGCCGACGCTGAACGAGGGAAGCTTGTTGTTTATGCCGATCACCTTGCCGGCATTGTCGGTCACCAAATCCGCCGAGCTGTTGCAGACTCAGGACAAGATCATCAAGACTTTCCCCGAGGTCGAGTCGGTGTTCGGCAAGGCGGGGCGCGCCAATACCGCCACCGACCCGGCCCCGCTGGAGATGGCGGAGACGGTCATCAACCTGAAACCGGAAAATGAGTGGCGTGCCGGTCTGACCATAGACAGTCTGATAGCGGAACTGGATCAGGCATTGCAAATACCGGGGGTCAGCAATGCCTGGACCATGCCGATCAAGAACAGGATCGACATGCTCGCCACCGGCATCCGCACGCCGATCGGCATCAAGGTGTTCGGCAAGGACCTGGGCGAAATGGAGGAGCTCGCCAGGCAGATCGAGACTGTCGTCAAAATGGTGCCCGGAACGACTAGTGCCTACGCGGAACGCACGACCGGCGGGTACTACCTCGATATCGAACCCGACCGTATCGAGCTTGCGCGATACGGGTTATCGGTCGGCGACCTGCTGGAAGTGATTTCGGTGGCGCTTGGCGGCGAGATGCTGACGACCACAGTCGAGGGCCGCGAGCGTTTCGGTGTTACCGTACGCTATCCACGCGAACTGCGGCAAGATCCCCTAAGCATCGCCACTCAGGTTCTGGTGCCTCTCCCGAACGGCGGCATGATCCCGTTGGGGCAGGTGGCAAGCGTCAAGACAATCAAGGGGCCACCCAGCATTCGTACCGAAAACGCACTGCTGTCGGCGTACATCTTTGTCGATATTCGCAACCGCGATATCGGCGGTTATGTGGCCGAGGCACAAAAGGCGGTGCGTGAGCAGGTGAAATTCCCGCCCGGCTACTACGCAACCTGGAGCGGACAGTTCGAATACATGGAACGCGCCAAGCAGAAGCTGAAGGTGGTCGTGCCGCTTACCTTGGCGATCATTTTTCTGCTTCTCTACCTTAATTTCCGACGGTTCACCGAAACCCTCATCGTCATGCTGTCGGTGCCCTTTTCATTGGTGGGAGGCGTCTGGCTGATATGGCTGCTTGGCTACAATCTCAGCGTTGCGGTAGCAGTGGGCTTCATCGCGCTCGCGGGTGTTGCCGCAGAGACGGGTGTCGTGATGCTGATCTATCTCGACCACGCCTGGGATGCAATAAACGCGAAACGCGCATCCACGGGCGACAAGCCGACGGTGACCGATCTCTATGCAGCAGTAATGGAAGGTGCGGTGGAGCGTGTGCGGCCAAAGATCATGACTGTGGTGGCGATCATGGCGGGTCTGTTGCCGATCATGTGGGGCACCGGTACCGGTTCGGAAGTGATGCGGCGCATTGCCGCGCCTATGGTCGGGGGCATGGTGTCATCCACGCTGCTCACCTTGATCGTAATTCCCGCCATTTATGCAATTGTCAAGGAATGGGGCTTGCGTAAACAAATGGATATATGACGTATAACTAATTCTGCTTTCACCGGGCACAAATTGACCTGCTTACTGTGGTATTTCACTTGCCGCGCTTGCGCAGGAACATCAGGAGAGAAGAGTTGTTCAGTCTCCGGGCGATGTGGCGAACACCAATACAAATATCAAATTGACGGAAAGAAGGTATGACGCGATAAAATCGTATTACTGAACAATTGAACACGTGGTTATTATGCTGAGGTGCAGATCGTCGACCAAGAACGGGTGCTCCAAACCGGCGTTGTTAGAACGGGTAGGGCTGACTACAGGCCTCATAATCTTCTTTATCACTGGCTATTTCAGTGTGGGTTTATCGAGAGACCCGGCGGACGCTCGCGAATTGGCGGTGTCCCTTGACGCGCAAATTCCGTTCGTGGCGCAATCGATCTGGGTCTACCTGTCGCTGTTTCCGGCCGCGCTGATACCTTTGTTCGTGGTCCGCTGCCCCCGGTTGCTCCGTCGTACCGCGCTTGCATATGCAGCTGTAATTGCCACGTCTCTCGTATGTTTCATGGTATTTCCTGTAACATCGGCGAAATTACGGGTACCGCCAACCATACTGGACGTCACACGTCCTTCTGATTGGGCGGTTTCCCTTTTGTACTCCGTCGACCCCCCTTACAATCTCTTCCCATCCCTCCATCTTTCCATTGCTGTACTCGCGGCATTCTCCGCATGGAAGGCGGCTAAGTTATACGGTGCAGTAATGTTCATAGGCGTGAGCGTCGTCGCGGTGTCGGTATGCGTTATCAAGCAGCACTTCCTGCTTGACGCGCTGTCAGGAATCGTACTCGCGGCAGTCCTAGGCACGCTACTTCTACTACCTTATCAGCCAGAAAGCGGTGTCACGCCGGGCTATTCCTGGCGCGGGCCCGTGACCTATATCGCTTTTCTGATTTTCGTCTACGCAGGGCTTTACATCTCCTATCTCAGTACCTTATGAAATCTTCGACCGGATGATCAGTCTCCAACGTCCGCGTTCCCGCCGCTCCTTTAATTATCCCTTCCCGCAGCATGTATGTCATGAGATAGGATACTGTATCCTTCAGCTTCGGATCGTAACCATTGCCGGATAATGCCCTGGCTTCCCGATACCGTTCATTATTGTAGCGTTTGTGCTGCATCGCAGTAATCTTCAGGTGTGACCTGTTAAAGAAGTCCAGCAGGGGATAGAGTGGGTCGTTTTTCGTGCAGCGGCGCTGCATCTCTGCTACGAAACCGGGAGGATCGTAGTAAACAAAAGAGTAGCCGTATTCTTGAGTTATCAGGCGAGTGATATCCATCATATTGTAGTAATCGTCAACCGTCACGTGCAAGGTAGTACACGCCATTTGCCGCTGCTTGAATATAGCTGCAATGTTATCCGCAGCGATATCGGCGGGAAGAAAGCTGATCTGGTTGCGCGAGTTAACGGCGATGCCATGATTGACCATGAACGCCAATAACCGGATAGCGATATCGTCCGCACTCGCGATGCCACAGGTTGACGCCGAAATAAATGCGGGGCGGTAAACGCGTACCTTAAGCCCCTGTTTCTGGGCAGCGAACACGAGTTGTTCGCAGACCCATTTGCTCTGGGCATAACCAAAATCGAGATTCAACATATTTTCGTTGTTGTCAATTTCCAGAAGCTCGTTTTTCGTCGTCCAGCCGAAGATGATCGTGCTAGAGATAAGGTGGAACTCTTTCTGAACACCAGTGCGAGCAAATCGCAGCAATTCCCGGGTTCCCTCGACGTTGTGCGGTCTTAGCGCTTCATAGCTCAAAACGTAATTCACCAATGCGGCGTTGTGGATGATCGCCTGGACACGCGTAGCGAGGGAATTCCACTGCTCCGCCTGCATTCCCAGGTTATGCTGTGCAACGTCTCCACACACGACGCGGACCCGCTTTTCCAGTTCTTCATTGAGGGCTGGCGTCCAGACGCATGCGTGGCGGAGGGAGGCACGGATACGGTCCATTCCGCTAACCGGGTCAGTGGCGCGGGTCAATACATGGTAAGTATAAGTGGTCTGTAACAGCAGGCTATTCAGCAGGAACGGCCCAAAGAAACCAGTAGGGCCGGTCAGGAGTATGCTGGTCAGCGGCCCGGCGTTCTCCGAAACCTCTACGCAGTCAATAAGTTTCACTTCTGCATGGCGCCGCATGCGGTACCGTTGATGGTCGTCATGCTCTTGCTTGAGTTGCTTGATGACACGCTGCAACGATCCTTCTGGCTCATCCGACATTTTTTTGAATTGATCGAGCAGGGAAAAGAACTCGGCGACCGTGAGCTGCTGGAGAAATTGCCCGTCAACCTCATCCATTAGTTTAGGCGTCCCGTACTCTTCAAGCAGGCGTTCGATCTCGTCGAGAAGCATGACTAGTGAGAGGGAATCAATTCCGATTTCGGCCAGAGTGTGTTCCTCTTTACCAGTGAGTTGGTATTGTTCAAGAATATGTTGAAACCGGTCTTTTGTTTCCAGTGAGGGAAGCCTCGCAGGTTCTTTGTCTTTAACAATGACATGGGTGGCAATCGCAGGAAGTTCATTATTCAGCCAGCGCCGGCGTGTAAGATTCCGCGCGATTTTCCCTGAGGTCGTCTTTGCAATTGTGCGTGCGGGAACAAAGACAATAGTGTGGAGTGAGATGCCGCACTCTGCTTGGATCGCATGAGTAATTTCAGCGGGATTCGGGAGATCCCTGGAGTTATTTATCTCAGCCACTACCGCTAACGTTTCTCCCTTCGCACTCCCCTCTCCGTTGAACGCTACGACTCCTCCACGTCGTATCTTCTGCGAGGCCAGCTCGACAATACTCTCTATATCTTGCGGAAAGTAATTGACTCCACGGATGATGACGAGGTCCTTAATTCGTCCGCATACGAATAACTCGCCCTTCTCCATGAAGCCAAGATCGCCGGTACGAAGGTAGGCATTGTGATCAGCCGGGTCATGCGCGATGGTGTTGCCGAAAACGTTCCGGGTCAACTCGGGACGATTCCAGTAGCCCTGGCAGATGCTTTTTCCGGCAAGCCAGATTTCGCCTATTTTTTTGTCGCCCATCACAACGGGGGATTCCGGATCAACGATGCGCACCCGGATCCCGCGCAACGGTTTACCACAGCTGACCAAGCGAAGTTGATCGTTATTCGGTAGCTGAGCATTCTCGATATTCAGCGTACCTTCCTGAAGAAGCCGCTTGTTCACTATCACCAGCCGCCTTCCATGGTGCGTCACCGCAAGTGTGTTCTCAGCGAGCCCGTAGGCGACAACATGGGCTTGCCTTCGCAGTCCATAGCGAGCGAACCGCTTGAGGAAGCGGTGGTATGTTTCCGCAAGGACGGGCTCCGACGCATTCATCAAAATACGCAGTGAACCGAGATCCAGGTCACCTAGCTGGCCGGATGGAACCTTGTCCTCCCGCAGGCAGTACTCAAATCCGAAATTTGGGGAAGATGCGTAGGTTGCACGAACCCGGGTCAACGTCTGGAGCCATAAGAGCGGCCGTTTGAGAAAATCCATTGGTGAAAAGCCATAGATCGTTCCGCCCGTGATTATGGGGTACAGGTAGTACCCGATAAGTCCCATATCGTGGTATTGAGGCAACCACGAGACGCCGATTGGAGTGTGATCAATGGTGGCCCTGCAATTGTGAATCACGTTCTCGTGAGACACAATGACCCCTTTTGGATCGTTTGTTGATCCAGAGGTATATTGCAAGAATAAAACGGAGCCTGGCTCGTTACGAAAATTGTCCGACGCGCGTCCTCTCACATCGTCCGTCGTGACCCAGTCCAGATTCGGCAATCCGAGGGAACTGTCTGGGAGAAACGAAATCTGTTGCTGTTCCAGGAGCAACTGATAAGACCGGTAATACCCGCATGTAGTGAGGGCAATTCTCGTCTGGCAGTCATGCGCGACAAACGCGAGTTTTGCAAGGCCTCGCGAGCCATTCGCGTGCAGGGGAGGGTAAACCGGAACCGGGATTGCGCCGATACGTACGCATGCGAAGAAGGCTACGATAATTTCGAGCCCGGGCGGATAGACGAGTAGCACCCGGTCACCGCGCTTCAATCCTGTTTGGTGGGAAAGGTACTCCGCAAGGTGACGGGTGCGCTCACGGAAGCCCCAGAACGTATAGACATCCGTCTCTTTTCCATGGATATCGAGAAAGCTGCTGAAGCACTTGTCCGGGTGGATCGTCGCCCAGTACTCAAGGTAATCGATGATAGAGCTCATCTGATGCGGTACGTTACCGGACTGGGGTATGAGTCCCGGCGTTCCGGTAGCCGTCTCGGGCTTCCCTGTACCCACAGTCATTGAGAATCTCGCGGCATATATCCCGGTTTTTGTGCCCTGGTATGTTGTGAGCTCGATCCGCCGGCAACTGCCTCCTTGCCGACATTACCCAACGGGTGGCTGCTCATTATCGATCCTTGGTAAATCGGGTAATTCCACCGGCCTGGGACTGAGGCAAGGTTCATAGTTGCACGCGGGTTTGGGTTTTTCAGGGGGGCAGCACCGCTCGATTTGTGTGCGAAGCTCTGCGAGCCGCTGGCGTTCCAGCACCGCTTCGGGATGTTTGGATTCCTCGATATCCCGGATGACATCCGCGTCATCGCGAAGGCTTGTTTGCAGCTGAGTCTGTATCGTGGCTTGGGTAAGTATTCCGCATGTGTTTTTCGAAATATGCTCAAGCGCGCAGATCATCGTATCGGCCTGCTGCGTCAGGTGAAAAAGTAGCTTGACCGCTTCAATGTCGATCTTTGCAATGGTATTTAGCGCGTTGATAGTCGCAGCGAAACCGGCTTTGACATCGGCGTCGAGGGTGTCGACGCTGGCCTTGACCTGGTTGGTCGCACTGATTTCGGCGACACCATCTGCGTGAATCTGACCGAGCGTGGTGTTGACCGCCTGGAGTTCGTCAAAGACGTCGTTAATTGATGCCATGATTTAGTACTCCTTCTTTTCAGTGGGTGTGATGGTGGCCCGTATAACATTGCCATGAGCACGAAGGCGCTTGCGGTGTTCAACGGGATTTTCTTTGCCAAGGGAGGGAATCGGTTCGGGTGCGCTCTGGATATGAAGATCGACTCGGTCAATCTGCACGATGGGTTCTTCCACGAACGCCATGCCGAACCCTTGCCCGGGTATACGCCGCCGCATGACTGCCGGAACCGGTACGTCTAGCGTGGCGCTGCTTCCGGCATTGACCAGTACTTGCTTCGGTGTGCGTGGATGGTTCGAGATCATCTTGATGCCGGGCGGTAGCTCAGGAGTATGTTCCGTAAGATAGAGCGTGAGTACGTGAGTGGTCGTGTCATAGTCATATGCGCGCCGGCTTGCCCAGACATGGAGCGGTTTATCGCCCGGATTCTCGACCTCGACGGCCAGATGCAACTCTTCGTGGACGCCTCGCGCCGCTTCGGCTTCGGAGACCGGCGCCGGGCGGCGAATCGCGGTGCCAAGTATCTTTAACTGTTTCTCCTTACCAACAGTTTTCGATTGTTTGATCATCATGTACCTCGTTGTTGGATAAAACCGTGTCGTTCGAGTATGGCAACGGCCTCCGGCCATGCAGTTGCCAGCCGCGTACCAATTTGCCGTCGTGCTGCCGGCTTGAAATTGAAAAAGCCCGCCAAGCCACCGAGATCCAAGTCAAGCAGTTCTGTATCGCTTGGCCGTGCGAGTAGCTCCAGCGGTGCGGTCGCAAGCCATTGGGCTACCTCGTCGGCTACATCGTGGTGACGCACTGCCGATGTCCATACGCGCACGAGCGGGTCGAGGATCGCCCACGAGGCGAAGCGCAATCTCGCCGCTTGTTGAATTCGGGGAGCGAAATCGATCAATAATTGAGGGGCATCCGCAGGCAACGGTTCTCCTGAACGGAGCGTTTCAAGCAGGGTTACGATTGAAGACCCGCCGAGAAAACGCGGGCACGCCTTCAAAACGTCCCGCTTAGCCTGGCTGACCGCTTTCTGATCGGCCTGTTCGAGAGCAAGAGCCCCGGCAAGGGTATACCAGGCGAGCAATGGCCGCACGACGATCCACAGTACCGCCTGCCGAGCAAATGCATCCTGCTCAAGCTCGCCCGCAATTCCCGGACTGAACTGAGCATACTCGTCATAGATCACCGAAATGAGTTGAGCACTCAGCCCTGACACGCCGGCAACATCATCCCGTAGTTGTCTGAGACGGTTAACCTCGGCCGATTCGGACGAACCTGTCGTGACTGAAACGATGAAACAGCCACCATCATCGTTACCCGCGGCGCAACCGCCAGCGGGCGGGCCCCCATCGGGACCGCCGTCGCTCCCGCCGCAATCAGCGCCGGCAGCGCAATCTCCATCGTGATTATTGACGTCTCGCAGGCATAATCCGAGCACGCCACGCATGACGTTCTCATCGGTTGTGGCCGGAGGCTCATCATTATCCTCCTGTGTGCCCGTCACTTCGCGGAAGGCGTGAGAAAGTTCATGATAGAGAATGACGGGATTGGGTGCCGTAATGTGATTTCCGTCTGTGTCAAATAGGGCAAGCCCCGCTCCACAACACTGGCTAACATCACAAACATTGCGAATTACGGGCGAGGGGCCGCTCTCGTCAAGGTAACTCAACGCGTTCCCCGTAATATCCAAGCCCGAGTATGGATCGATTCCGCCGTTTAACGCTGTGATGATAATATCCTGGGTGGTTACAACCGGCGCGCCGAAATTGTTGTTCACGAGCTGGTTTAACCGATCGGCCGTCGCCGGCTGACCTGTGGTTTCATCATACGTAATTTGGAAGACAGTAGAGTCGCCCGGAACATCGGTCAGACCGAGGCCGCCGTCTTCCCCGGAAATTGTGAAGAGATTAAAAAATGCCGTCCCTGACTTTCCAGCTAGATCGAGAAAAATACTCACTTTCCTAACCTCCTCTGCGGCTCATTTGAAAGTTCACTGCCTACGTAAAACAACACTCCGAAAAAAACCTTCGGCGTCCACTCAACCGCCACCCGGATATTTCGACGTTCTTGTCACACCTGCTACTTCTCCCAATCCAAGTCTGAAATTCCTGTAACGCTTTTTTTAAGAGTAGGCGTAATTTATTAGATGTCAACCCAGATATCGGCACGCAAATTGCCTGAATTGGGGCATGCAAAATTGGAGAGGCGCTTGGTATTGTGAGACGCTAATTTCCAGCCAATAATTTAAGATGGTAGCCTGCGATAAAAAGGAGCAGGTCGACGGTTCACCAAAACCCTCATCGTCATGCTGTCAGTCCCCTTTTCATTGGTGGGAGGCGTCTGGCTGATATGGCAGCTTGGCTACAATCTCAGCGTTACGGTAGCAGTGGGCTTCATTGCACTCGCGGGCGGCAGCCGACGGTGACCGACCTCTATACAGCGGTGATGGAAAGTGTGGTAGAGCGTGTGCGGCCAAAGATCATGACTATGGCGATCATGGTGGGTCTGTTACCGATCATGTGAGACACCGGTACCGGTTCGGAAGTGATGCGGCGCATTGCCGCGCCTATGGTCGGGGCGTGGTGTCGTCCGCGCTGCTCACCTTGATCGTAATTCCCGCCATTTATGCGATTGTCAAGGAATGGAGCTTGCGCAAACAAATGGATTTATGACGCATAATTAATATAGTTTTCACAAGGCATAAATTAACCCACTTTACCGGGTGTTTCACTCAAAGAACTCTCTTTAACTTTAATATGTAATATTATGAAAAAAATGATATATCTACTATAGATAATAGAAGTGAAGAGAAGCGTAACCCATCAAAGATCAGCTCGGTAGGGCGGGTTGAGCGAAGCGGAACCCGCCAAAGCAACTGTGACATTCACCGCAGCTATCGCTTCGATTCAAACCGGTAAAGGGAGAATTAAGGATGCCCGTTCGGAAATGGATACAGGCATTGAGACAACCCCGAGGTATCGACTGGCATCGGGACCATCGGAGTTTCGGGCCGAAACCCGGAACTACCGAGATTTCGAAAGCGGCACTAACTACTGGATTCAGGATCAGTTTTCATAAAAACGGGCTTCTCGCTGGAGCAAATCGTCGATTGTGATGCCTACCGGCAAAAAACCGTCGAATACCGTCCCCAACCTCTTCGTCTTGAAGAATTCCGTATCGGCTCTATAAGCTCTGGGTGGTAGCGGGAAATATTGGGCGCCTCTCACCAGGGCGGAGGCATTTTTGATGTAGAACGTAACAAACTCCTTGACTTCAGGTTTCTCGGCTTTCTTCATGTTCACGTAGATAAAAATGGGCCGGGACAAAGGTCGATAGGTTCCGTCTTCCACCGTTTCGACCGATGGAACGATTCCTTCGCCTCTACCATCGTCTATGGCGACAGCCCTGACTTTCTCCTGATTTTCTATATAGTATCCAAAACCGAAGAACCCCAACGCGTTCTTGTCGCTCGCCACGCCCTGGACCAATACGTTGTCGTCCTCGGATGCCGTAAAGTCGCCGCGGATGGATCTTGCCTTGCCGACGATGGCTTGCGTAAAATAATCAAACGTGCCGGAATTCGCGCCGGCGCCGTAGAGCTTGAACGCCTCATCTGGCCATGCCGGATTTACCTGGCTCCATCTGGTGATTTTACCTTGAGCGGCGGGACTCCATATTTTCTTCAATTCGGCCACAGTCATGGTTTTGGCCCAGTCATTCTTCGGATTCACCGCTACTGTTATTGCATCAAATGCCACCGGCAATTCGACATATTCCACGTCGGCCTTATTGCAAACCTTCATTTCCTTTCCCTGAATGGGACGGGACGCATTGACGATGTCTATTTGACCGCGGCAGAATTTCATGAAGCCGCCACCCGTACCGGAGACGCCGACCGTTACTTTGATCGCATTTTTTTGGGTTGCCTGGAAATTTTTAGCCACCGCTTCGGTAATGGGATACATGGTGCTCGAACCGTCAATTTTTATAATCGCATCGGCGCCTGCAAAGCCAGCAGTGCTGATTAACGCACTTGATACAGCGGTCATGCCTAACAATTTAACGATACGTGAAATAAACATTTTTTTTCTCCCTTCGGTTAACTCGGATTAGTCGCCACACATCACCGCCTAAGGCCCCTTGTTACTCCGCCCAGTGTTCACACAGTTTCATGTAAAGGGATTACAGTTTCATGTAAAGGGATGAAACGTGTGAAATGGCTGGCGAAGCGTTCGTCAACTGATAAATATCAGCGTGACATGCTCATCATGGCAGTGTTCCAGCGAAACGTCGAGAAGTTCCTCCTGCCTCGCCGCAAGCTCATCAGCAATGATCAGCTCGGGTCTCGGGTGCTCGGTGCACGTAACCGGCAACACAATAATTCACCTAAAATCCATTCAAATATCAAAAAGTTGGCCTAATATGAATCAGGGCCGAGGAAAACGAGTTCAGTTCGGTGCGTCCTGGTGAGCACTGCCTTGCAAGCCTGTTCCACCTATGGGAGATACTCTCCAAGAATCAGCGATGAACATGGATCCGAAACATTCACACCCGCCACACGCAGACGATCAGCATTATCACGATCACCAGCCTGTGGATTCTGCGCCGCCAGGCGTTGAAGCGGCGGCAGCGGGAGCTCAATGGACATGCCCCATGCACCCGGAAATCGTACGGGATTCAGCGGGCGATTGCCCCATCTGCGGCATGACGTTGGTGCCCATTGCCGGTACAGGTGCGGGCGTGGGCGAAGCGGATGATTCCGGGTTGCACGATCTCGCACGGCGATTATGGGTCGGTGTCGCATTGTCATTCCCGCTGGTGCTGGTCGCGATGTCGCCGATGATCGGCATTCGTGAACCGTTCGGACTTGAGCCGCATTCACGTGGATGGATCGAATTCTTGCTGGGAACCCCCGTTGTGTTGTGGGTTGGATGGCCGATCTTGCACAAGTTCTGGTTGTCGCTTATCCAACGCGCGCTCAATATGTATACGCTGATCGGTCTGGGAGTGGGGTTGGCGTATCTTTTCAGTCTGGCTGCCGTGCTTGCGCCTGGCTGGTTCCCATCAGAGTTCCGCGAGCACGGCGGCGTGGTGAGTACCTATTTTGAGGCTGCGGCTGTTATTGTGACATTAGTGACACTCGGCGAATATCTCCAGACACGGGCGATGGGTCAGACCAGCCGGGCCATTCAGCAATTGCTGACGCTTGCGCCCAATCAAGCCTGGCGTCTGCGCGAAGACGGGATGGAAGAACAGGTGCCACTTGAGGCGGTGGCGGTGGGAAACCGGTTGCGCGTAAAGCCGGGAGAGAAAATTCCGGTCGACGGCACTGTGCTTGAAGGCGCCAGCCGGGTGGATGAATCGATGATAACCGGCGAGCCCGTGCCGGTGGCCAAGGCTGAGGGCGATAAAGTCACCGCCGCTACGATGAACAGCAACGGCTCGCTGGTCATCCGCGCTGAGCGCATAGGCGCAGACACGCTGCTTGGGCGTATTGTTCGCATGGTCAGCGAGGCCCAGCGCACCCGCGCACCGATACAACGTCTTGCCGACACCATCGCGGCGTATTTCGTCCAAACCGTTATCGCTATTGCCATCGTTACCGCGCTTGCCTGGTGGTTTCTCGGCCCGGAGCCAAGATTCACCTATGCGTTTATCAACGCCATTGCGGTCCTTATCATCGCCTGTCCGTGCGCCGTCGGTCTCGCTACGCCCATCTCCATGACGGTGGCGATGGGGCGGGGCGCCCGAGCGGGCATTCTGTTCCGCAATGCGGAAGCAATCGAACGCATGCGTGACATCGATACCGTCGTGGTGGACAAGACCGGTACGCTGACCTTGGGCCGACCTACGCTAACGGATTTTGATGTGGAAGGCATTGCGCATGACGAGGCGCTTGCGCTCATGGCAGGGGTGGAGCAGCTTTCCGAGCATCCAATAGGGCAAGCAATCGTCGAGGGCGCCAAGGCCCGCAATTTGAAAGCCGGAGCCGCGGAAGCTTTCGATGCAGTCAATGGCCTCGGCGTGCAGGCCGATATCGGCGGCAAGCGCGTGCTTGTCGGTAGCCGCAATTTCCTCGCGCAGCATGATATCGATACGCAGCGCTGGGAAGCGCGTGGGGAAGCTTGGCGGACTGAAGCCAAGACGGTAGTGTTCCTTGCGGTCGATGGCATCGCCGCCGCCATTGCCGCAGTTGCCGATCCGATCAAGGATGGCACGCCCGAAGCCATCGCGACGCTTCGCAGCATGGGCGTGCATATCATAATGCTGACGGGCGATTCAAAACGCACAGCCGAGGCGATTGCCCGGAAACTCGGTATTGATGAGGTGCTGGCTGAAGTGCTTCCCGAGCACAAGGCCGATCACATAAAGCGGCTGCAGGCCGAGGGGCATAAAGTGGCGATGGCGGGGGATGGCATCAATGATGCGCCTGCGCTGGTGCAAGCAGATGTGGGGATCGCAATGGGCACCGGTACCGATGTGGCCATGGAGAGCGCGGGCATCACGCTTGTCAAGGGCGACCTGCGCGGCATCGAGCGTGCCATGGCACTATCGCGCGCCACCATGCGAAACATTAGGCAGAACCTTACCTTTGCATTTGGCTATAACGCCCTTGGCATCCCCCTGGCAGCCGGTGTGTTTTACCCCGCTTTCGGTCTGTTGCTTTCACCGATGTTTGCCGGTGCGGCCATGGCGATGAGTTCGGTATCCGTGCTAACCAATGCCTTGCGGCTTGATCGCGTCAAATTATGAAAAAACGGATGCGGTCGCCGATTTTTTACGGATTTATTGGTATGCTCGATCAATCTGGCAAGCTGCTGCTTATATATCGCGAGAACCGGGCAGGGTCGGAGGCTGCCCGACCAGATGGCCGAGCAGATGAAGAAATAGCGTTTGATAACCAGTATGGAGACCATCATGAAATCACACGTATTTTTCGCCATTCTGGTTGCCCTCGCCCTGTCGGCCTGCGCGCATATCGATCCTCATCCGATGGATATGAGCAGCGCTGTCCGCAACGCCAAGACCAGAGCAGACCATAACGCGCTGGCCAAACACTACGAAGCTGCAGCGGAAGCCATGCGTGCGCGAGCACAAGAGCAGAAAAACGGCCTCGCGGAATACCGGGAGCATGGGTACTACTATGGAAGGCAAACTGAAGATCTGGAAGAGCATGCCAAGGCTTTGGTGCGCGTGTATGAAAAAGCCGCGGAGGCCAACATGAGCATGGCGAAAGTTCATCGCGAGATGGCAGAGGAGGCGCAATGATGCCCGCAATAGGCTTGCCTATCATCGGCTTGGCTCATGATTATGAATGAAGCAGAAACAACCCGCGGTTACCGTGTTTATGCCGGCTGATAATATACCAATTCTGGAGTCGATACTGACGTGCCCCTGCTGCGGGTACGTCAAACGCGAGATAATGCCGACGGATGCCTGCCAGTTCTATTATGAATGCAACGGCTGCCGGTCTCTGCTGCGCCCGATCCCTGGCGATTGCTGTGTCTTTTGTTCTTTTGGGACTGTCAAATGCCCACCGGTCCAGATGCAATCATGCCGCTGCGGATAACAAGCAGGGAACTCAATAAAAACCGGCAGGATCAGGCTGGATTGTTACAGGTATTTTGCTATTGGACGCAAGCCAGACGGCTGCGGATGCGAGCCGGAGTGAGTTACAAGGCTCATGATTAGTAACGCCCCATAACAGAATGGCTAGCGATGCCCGCCGAAGCAGATCATCGCTAGCCTATCGAAGCTGGCGACGGAGCTTGATGCCTCCCCCATGAAGGACTTCGCCAGCACATCGACACTTACCCGTGTCATCGTAGCTTAGCTTTATCGCCTTAGCGTATCCTGGCGCACTTTCCAGCAAAGCCATACGATAACGCAGAATCTATAATGGAAGCTTATCTCTTGTGTTTTTCAGCTTCCTTGTTTGTCAATTTCCTTGACTGAACCATATTTCATGTAACAGCTTCCTTTTCCATTGCTCTTTGCTGCCGAAATAGCCTAGGGGCGGCGGGACGCACGCCACTGCTTCATCCGTTTCGAGTGCATGACTTTATACCCGAGCAAGCTCAATAGAAGCACCACGATCAGCGGCCCTATCGCGGCACGAAAAGTTTTCGCATAATTAACCAGCTCTACGCGCAACGGATATTGATAGCGCACAGGCGGGACGGCCTCTCCAGTAATGAATACCGTATATTCACCCTTATCCAGACTGGTCTCTCCCTTGATCACACCGTCAGGGTGGTAGGTCGGATGCAAATAGGTCACTGTTTCATCTTCTGTCTCGTGGCTCCCTTTGACGATTCGTACACCTATCGGTATGTCACGGAGCGCGGGATCCACGAGGTCCACCACCAGAAAAGTGTCGCCCCCCTTCGGAATTTCGGTGCAGTACTGATCGCTGGGCTCGTACTGAGGCTGGTAGGCGCTTAGATGCACCATGCTGTTGTCGCCAAGCCGGCGCATGCAGGTGTCTTCTTCCATGGAGACTCTTCCATGCGCAGCCACCACACCGCTGTAGAGCGCTGCGGCGAGCGCAAGAGTCGATACGCCGACCCGTATCACTTCCTTGATCATCATTGAATTACTCCTCTCTGTTTATAACGCTCGCCCCTGCAATGAACCCTTCTATGAGTTACGATTTAGCAGAGGCCAAGCCATTGTCTGGTGGAAGAAATCTCACTCGCACCAGCCATAATGATTTTTCCGGAAAAGCCCGGATAAAGTAAAATACGCTTTGAGTCCTTTACAGCAGCATTAGCTGTCTTGCCGGCTTGGCAGGATAATTTTAAGACGCCCTACATCTGTAAAAATTCGCCCCGCCGCCAAGTTTATTTTATCCTGTATATGAGTTGCGCAAGGAAAGTATAATTGATTAATTGCATAGTGCAACTAAAATAATACGCTGAGGCTGTCATGGTTAAACAAGATCAGATCAAACGCTCTTCCTGTCCGGTCAGTTGTGCACTCGATATCTTGGGCGACAAGTGGACCCTGCTTGTCATTCGCGACATCATGTTTATGCGCAAGCAGTATTTTGGGGATTTTTTGACATCACCGGAGAAAATCGCTTCCAACATACTTTCCGACCGGCTAAGAAAACTGGAAGAGTCCAATATCGTTTCACGCCAGCGCGATCCCGACAATGCGCGTAGAGTGATTTATACACTCACCGAGAAAGGCCATGATCTGTCGCCAGCAATCCTGGAGTTGTTGCGCTGGGGCTCCAAGCACGATCCTGCGAGTGATGCGCAAGAATTTTTGAGCCAGCACTCAAATGCGACCTCTCACAATTAGTAGTTGACGCAAGATCAAGCTCGCTATGGATTGCGTGGAAGAGGGCAGTCTGTGGCAGGGTCTTTGAGCGCGCACGTTATAAAACTTCAGTAAAAAATCATATTCGTTTTACTTGCCGATTTCTTGTACCACGGGGTATTTATGGCCCATCAGTCGGAAAAGCACAAAATGCTCACCGGGCAGTTGTACCGGTCCAGCGATGAGTTGCTGTGCAGGGAAAGAAGGCACGCCAGAAAATTGCTGAAGACATTCAATGATACCTTGCCGGACGAGCTTGAGAAGCGATCGATCATTCTGGGGGAGCTACTCAGTACGTTAGGCCAGCGTGCGGTGATTGAGCCGCCTTTTTTTTGCGATTACGGCTATAACATCCACATCGGCGATAACTTTTATGCCAATTTTAACTGCGTGGTGCTCGATTGCGCAGAAGTCACCATAGGCGATAACGTGTTTCTGGGCCCCGGTGTTCAGATCTATACCGCAACGCATCCGCTGGTGGCGGAAGAGCGTAATACCGGGCTGGAAGCGGCTAAGCCCATTGAACTGGGAGATAGCGTCTGGATTGGCGGCGGTGCGATTATCAATCCTGGTTTGACGATTGGCCGAGGCACAACCATTGGATCGGGCAGCGTCGTAACCAGAAATATCCCGCCGAACGTTTTCGCTGCCGGGAACCCTTGCAGAGTAATACGGCATCTTGGTTAACCGGCATTTCTGCTGGATAAACACGTCTGAAGCGCTTTTTCTTATAAACCGGAGAACTAGGAACAAGGTTGGGAATTGCTGCAAGGATAATACCGGGATTTTTATTTGCCACGGTCTAAAATTACCGGCGACCTCGTCGCCGCTTACCGCTCAGCTCACTATCGGGTTGACCAGCAGGTTGACTGCCGGACAGACCCCGGTGCGATTATCTTGCGCGTAGATCAGTATTCCGAACCGCTATCGCGGCTTTTTTCCGCTTCGGGTCATCGATGTGCCGCGTTCATCACTGCTTGCAATCCATTTGGGCAAATTCAGAGTCCTGAGACAAATCGGGAGGCTTGTGTGCATCTTTTCGGCAAACTGTGCAGCCTGGTCGGGCCCGGCCGGACTATCGAGGGTGAAGGCTTCGATCCCTCCGGGAAGTGGCCGGCCGAGAAGAGCTTTCTTGCGCTTGGGCTGGATCTTGAGGCATCGTGTGCGCTTGGGAAAGAGTTTGGCCAGAACGCTATAGTATGGGCTGGCGCCGACGCCGTCCCCAGACTGATCCTGCTCCAATAATCTCCTCATATATTTTAATGATATTAGAATAAGTGATGATATCCAGAAAAAGCCTTCCAAACAAATCGTTGGAATGCTATTATCAGGTTGTTTCTATCTAGTCAAATCCAGATAAAACCCGAATGGAATAAAACAATGAATATAGAACAACTGAATGCCGAATACGGAATTGCCGACCAGGTTAAATTCATCGAAGGTGTGGGAGGATTCCCTTTCATCAAGATTGATAACGTCAAGGCAAGCGCTCTGATCTCTATTTATGGCGGCCAGGTCTTGTCCTTTCAGCCTGCCAATGAGCCGTATAACCTGATGTTTCTCAGCAATGCTGCATATTATCAGGCGGGTAAGAGCATCAAGGGTGGAGTGCCGATCTGTTGGCCCTGGTTTGGGCCGGACCCCGAGCAACTGGGGCGCCCAGCCCATGGTTTTGTGCGAAACCGGCTCTGGAATGTGATGGAAGCCGAAGTCACCGCGAATGGGGAATGCAAGATTACCCTGGGTCTGACAGATACACCCGAAACACTGGCGATATGGCCGCATTCATTCAAACTTTCGCTGGAAATTACTGTTGGGGAATCGCTGAACCTGGAATTGATTACGCACAACCCGACAGCCCATACATTTCACGTAACTCAGGCGTTGCATACTTATTTCAAAGTAGGGCATATCGATCAGGTAGCGATATCGGGTTTGGAGGGGATCAAGTATATCGATAAAGTTGACAATGGCCTCCAAAAGTTCCAGGCAGGTTCGATAATAATCGATACGGAAGTCGATCGTATCTACCAAGGCACACACGGTGAGGTGCTGATCGATGACGTAGGCTTCGGCCGCCGGATACGAATCACATCCACAGGGAGCAAAACCGCGGTAGTGTGGAACCCTTGGGCAAAAATTTCGGCGGAAATGGGCGACTTGAAAGATGACGATTACGAGCGCTTTGTGTGCGTAGAAACCGCCAATGCGGGCGTGGATATCCTGCAAGTCGATCCGGGCAGGGAAGTGCGATTGGCGGCAAACTATCGCATAGAACAGCATTTGACGGAGTTCGAGAGCGAATTTCCATCTGCCGCTTAGCTGAATACTGCCAAGTACCGCGCCGATTCAAGCGCTTATTTCTTCCCACAGTTTCTGCAGCCGTTTGGCGGAAACGGGGTAGGGCGTTTTCAACTCCTGAGCAAATAGCGAGATGCGCAGTTCCTCGATTTGCCAGCGGAATCCGGCCAGGGCCGGATCGCTGATTCCGGCCTTGAGATGTTTTTCCATACGCTGCTCATACTGGTTCCATAACCCGGCAATAACGGCGCCGTGGCGTGCGTCACGCTCCGGGTTGGCCGCGTATTTATCCAGCCGCAGAATCATGCCTTTCAAATAACGCGGCAGATGTGGCAGCTGCTCCCATGGGGTGGTATTTAAAAAACCGGGATAAACGAGGCTGTGCAGTTGAATGGAAAGCTTGTCCTTAAGTTTAGGAGTAGCTGATCCCGCTGTAGAAAGACTGCTCGACAATGCCTGGCATTCACCCGCGATACTTTGTACCGTCCGGATAACAGCTTCAGTCACGGCGGGTAGCCGTGCTCTCGCCCGTTGCCGCTGGGCAATAAACTCTTTTTCGCTGCGCGGCAGCGCATCGTCGCCGATGAAAGCGCGATCGGCGATAGCGTCCAGCATGTCTTCCCTGAGTAGTTGGGGGCTGATAAGGGTTTGCAATTGCAATACAGCCTGGCTCTGGTATCGATTTTGTCCTGACAAATCTTTTTCCAATCGCTTCATTTGCTCCTTGAGTTCGAAGCGCAGCAACTGCCGCATTCCTCCGCGCATATTTGTTTGTGCCGCATGGCGCGTATCGAACAAATGGATGGCTACTTTTTCCTCTCGCGTGACCAGCGCCGGGTAGCCGGTCAGTTTCTTCCCATTCCGGATAAAAGTGATTTCTTCGGGCAGGTCGCCAAAATCCCAGCGTTTCACATCGTCACGCTCGATTGGGCTGCGCTCGCCCGAATCGAGCCGGGCGAATGTCAGTTGCGCGGCCTGGCCAAGTTGCGCCTTGAGTTGCGCGAGATCACGGCTCATCGCCAGTTCACGCCCTGCATCGTCCACAACGTTATAATTCATCAGCAGATGCAGCGGGGGCTTTTCGTCGTGCCACCTATCCCGCGAAACGGTGATTCCTGTCTTGAGCGAGATAAAATCCGCCAATGCTTCAGTCAGAGGCGTAGGTAAAGGCACAAGGGCGGAAGCTGTAACCGTTGACTCATGGCGTTCCAGAAACTGCGTCACGAAATCCGGTATCGGTACCAGATGGCGGCGTATCTGTTTGGGAAGGGCTTTCAAATACCAGGTTATTTTTTCGCGGATCAGCCCCGGGACGAGGCTGTCGAACCGGGCCGCCTGAAGCTTGTTGAGCAGCGGTAACGGCACGGTAATGGTGACGCCATCCAATAGATGCCCTGGTTCGAAGCGATAAGCAAACGGTAGCCGTACTCCATCCACGACCGTGCTATCGGGAAAACGCGTTTCCGTAACGTTACCCGCCTCATGACGCATCAGGTATTCCCTGGTGAGATAGAGCAGGCGCGGGTTTTCCCGCTCGGCCTGCCTGCGCCATTTTTCGAATGTTGCGCCGTTGCATATCCCGTCAGGGATGAGGTCGTCGTAAAACGCAACGATTTCCGCTTCATCCACGAGCACATCCGGGCGGCGTGTCTTGTGCTCCAGCGCTGCGACATCGGCGATGAGTTTGCGGTTATGCTGATAAAACGGCGCCTGGGTCACGTATTCACCCGCCACCAGTGCCGAGCGTATAAAAATTTCGCGGGCTTCCTTCGGATTGATGGCGCCGTAATAAATCCGCCGCTTCGGCATAATCGTCAGGCCGTACAGCGTTATGCGCTCGAATGCCGACACCTGTGCCGGTGTCTTCTCCCAGTGGGGGTCGAAATAGTGCTTCTTGCACAACCCGCCTGCGATTTTTTCCACCCAAAGGGGGTCGATCCTGGCCACGCTGCGTGCGTAGAGTTTTTTGGTTTCGGTCAGTTCGGCAGCCATTATCCATTTAGGTTTGGCCTTTTTGAGTACCGAACCCGGAAAAATAGAAAACTTGATTCCACGCGCTCCCTGATACTCGCCATCCTCGTCGGCCTTGAAGCCGATATTGCCGAGCAACCCCGCCAGAAGTGCGCGATGGATTTCGTCATAATTCGCGGGAATCTCGTTTGGTCTCAGCCCGAATTCGGCCACCAGCGTATGTAGCTGACCATGGATTTCACGCCACTCCCGCATTCTGCGGTGGGATATAAAATTTTCCTGGCACTGCTCCATCAGTTTTCGATTGGATTTTTTATGTTTCAACAGTTCATCGAAGAAATCCCACAGCTTCAGGTAGCCGATGAAGTCGGACCGCTCATCTTGAAAGCGCTGATGCGCCCTGTCGGCGGCCTCTTGCCGCTCGAACGGCCGGTCGCGCGGATCTTGCATGCTCAAGCCGGACGCGATGATCAGCACTTCGCTCAAGCAGTTCTCTTCCTTGCCAGCCAGGATCATGCGTGCAATCTTGGGATCGATAGGAAACTTGGCCAATCGCCAACCTATGCTGGTCAGCGAATTGCTGTCGTCTACAGCGCCGAGTTCCGCCAGTAATTGGTAGCCATCCGCGATCATTCGGGGCAGGGGCGGATCGAGGAACGGAAAATTCTGCACTTCTCCAATTTTGAGAGACTTCATGCGCAAAATCACGGCCGCCAGCGATGAGCGCAGGATTTCCGGATCGGTAAATTCCGGACGTGCAAGGTAATCCTCTTCCGAATAAAGACGGATGCAGACGCCGCTCATCACGCGGCCACAACGCCCCGCTCGCTGGTTGGCGGAAGCGCGCGAAATTTTCTCGACCTGTAATTGCTCCACCTTGTTGCGATAACTATAGCGATTGAGCCGCGCAAATCCTGTATCGATCACATAGCGAATGCCGGGAACGGTGAGCGAAGTTTCCGCTACGTTGGTAGCCAGTACGATACGTCTCAAATTGCTGCCACCGGGTTTGAACACCCGCTCCTGCTCGGCATAGGATAATCGCGCGAACAAAGGCAGAATTTCCATACCGGATATGGCGGCGCCACGGGGGCCGGACCTGTTCATGCCATGCTTGCGCAGCGCCTCGGCGGTCTCGCGGATTTCCCGCTCGCCGGGGAGGAATATCAACACGTCGCCAGTACTGGAACCGGCGGAGCCGGTGATCTCATCCATTGCATCAAGAATGGATTGTTCAATATCGTCTTCTTCCTTATCCTCATTCTGGGCTTCATCCTTACTTCGGTTTTTCGCCTGATATTCAGGATCAATGGAATCGCGCGATTGGATGGGCCGGTAGCGCACTTCCACCGGATACACTCTGCCCGATACTTCAACCACCGGCGCATCATCGAAGTGGGCTGAAAAGCGTTGCGCGTTGATGGTGGCGGAAGTGACGATCAGTTTCAGATCGGGCCGCGCGGGTAGCAACTGCTTGAGATAGCCGAGCAGAAAATCAATATTGAGGCTGCGTTCATGTGCCTCATCAATGATGATCGTGTCGTAGGCCAGCAGGAAATGGTCACCTTGGGTTTCCGCCAGGAGAATTCCGTCGGTCATGAGTTTGATATAAGTTTCCGAACTCACCTTGTCGGAAAAACGCACCTTATAGCCTACCGCGTGCCCCAGCGGACTATTGAGTTCCGAAGCGATCCGGGCTGCCACTGTGCGTGCCGCGATGCGCCGAGGCTGCGTATGACCGATCATGCCGGCAACCCCACGCCCGAGTTCAAGGCAAATTTTGGGTAACTGCGTAGTCTTGCCCGAACCGGTCTCGCCGCACACAATTACCACCTGGTTTTCCTGGATTGCGCGCGCTATCTCGTGGCGCCGCGCAACCACAGGCAGATCTTCCGGATAGACCGGTTTAGGCAGGTTGGCGAGGCGCCGCTCAGCATCGATCACAGAAATGGCAGGAAGTTTTTTCATCAACCGGTTATTCAAGAAAAGACGCGTATTTTAGCGCAGCGGAAGGGCCGGGTACGAAAAGCGGGATGGGGCAGCGGAAAGCGATTTATTCTTGATTTCTCATTCTCGTCAGCTATGTTTAAAACGGGTGCCTCAATCGGCCACACCTATTCGAATAGTAAGTAAATATATGTCTGCGTTATGCCGGGCAACTGGTTTGTGATGAGGCGACGACCTGAGCCGCTATAGATAAGGTAGCATGACTGAGCATGTTTACGCTTCGATAAGCTGCCAAAGGCCGGTCCAGGTACCCGATGAGTTGGAGCTTCTTTTCGAACTGTCCAGGCCAGCCTGAAAAGATCAGCCAGCCGAACATGGGGCGCCGCCTTATCGATTTGTCAAAGCGAAGCCATGCTTATATAAGGCACTCATTTTTTATCCGGGAAAAATCCAACATGCGGGCTACCATTCAATTTATCCAGCCGGACAGGAAACTGGCTATCCTCACGAAGCTGCTGGGCATCATCCAAGGTATCGGCAGCTTGCGGCCGCATATCCTTGCGCATGGCGTATTACTCGACAAATTGAATAAAAACGATCTGGAGATATTAAAAAAAGCGCTGACAAACCTGGGATATTCGAGTTATATCGCCACAGACAGCACCATTCGCCTGCTTATCGCCAATGGTGAATTGCGTACCCTGTTTGGGCTGGTGATGCCCATCGGGCGTAGACAAAACGCTTTTGCGGAAATTTTTTGGGAACGTGGTTTTACAATTGAGAATCTTCCACCCGATCAAGCCGAGGATCTGAAAAAACGACTCGAAACCATTGCTACCGTTATTACCGCACCGGACATCCCTCAGCCATCTATTCATACAGTTTGCGGCCAGGTCAGTCAAGCAGACGGCACCCCGATCAGCACTGTCGGCTTTACCGTGCGCGCTTTCGATGCACTGTCGCCGACTAATCTTGTCCCACGCGGAAATACGGTTGCACTTCAGACCAATGGAAATTATCGCATCGATTTTGCCTGGCAGTCGGACGGCAGAAAAGGGCCCAATCTACTGGTTCACGTCTTTGATCCGCAAGGAAATATCGTTGCGGAAGGCAGAAAAACCTCAGCGGCTATTCAGGAATTCCTCGACATCACGGTCCACCACTTCGAACCTGAAACCTATGCGTTGACAATAACGGTTAAAAACCATGCGACGGATGCTTCTTTGCCGAGGGTACAGGTTGACGCCGTGTTCCAGATTAACGGCCAGCAACTGATTCGCTCAGGCACGACAGATGCCGAAGGCATGACGCTTATCCCGGTTGACGAATCTTTTTTCGGCATAGGACACACTGTCGAGGTTCTGTTCCGCGTACATCAGGATGATCAAGCGCTCGATACCGATACCTTTATCGAAAACCTTCTGCCTGGAAACCAGGCGGTGGAAATTCTGGTTACGGTGCCGAAAGCCGAGGGAGAGCTGCGTATTGTCCGGGGCGCCGTTCGACAGACGGATGGCTTTCCTTTGCCGGATGTCATCGTGCAGGCGTTCGACCGGGATATGCGGACAGAGACGTTGCTTGGACAGGCGGTGGCCGATACTCAAGGGTTCTATGAGATTGCCTATACCACCGGCCAGTTGCGGCGGCCGGAAAAAGCGCGGGCCGATCTGGTCATCCGCGCGTTCGAACCCGAGGGGAAGGGGATGGGGGGTGAAATCGCCGTGTCGGGTATTATATTCAACGCTTCGCCGCAACAAACTGTCGATCTTGAGGTTGAACTGGAAAAATTTCGCGGGCCGTCGGAGTACGAGCGATATCTTGCCGAGCTGCAACCGCTGATCGAAAGCGTGCCAACTCGCGAATTAACAAAGGAGGATCTGCATTTCCTGGGCGGTAAAACGGGCATTTCGCCCAAGCAGCTCAATTATTTGCGGCTGGATGCGCAATGGTCATTTCAATATATGCTGTTACCCGCGGTACCCTATGCTCTTTTTCGCCAGGGACTGCCGCCGGACTTACGTCGCTTGCTGATGGAGAAGCCGTTGCGCTTACAGGAAGCACTTAAGGCGTCGCTGGCGCAGAACATCGTTCCGGCAGCAATCACTCCCCAAATTGATCAGGTTATTGAGCAGCTTTTATCCCTTGATGATTCGCTGGGCTTTGAGCTGGAGCTGGAGTTGGAGGCGGAGGCCAGGCAAGGTGCAGTCAGCGGAGGATGACGCCCAGGCTTCGGACTTGCTGTACGAAACCGTGGAAACGCATGCTTGTTGCATCCGCCTGGATTCCCGCATTCGTTGGAATGATGGTATTTTTCCGAGTGGGGTCTATAGTGATATATCATCTTATCCACGATAGGTTTCCAAATCATGCCCAGAAATCGTCGCACTAAACGATTTTTATCCATTTTGCTGCTTGTGCTGGGCGGCATGCTGATGTTCCTGGCGCCGGAAAACATCTGGATCGGCGCCATTCTTTTCATGCTTGGTCTCGCCATGGAAATAGCAGGACTGGTGCTCAGGCGCGATAAATAACGAAACAAACGAGATAAAAAGCGGTAATTGTTGCTACGTGGAATGGCGTTGACCAACAATCTTTTGGTTGTGATCCAAGGTTACGGGTCGCGGTTATCGCAAAGTCATCGATTAAATTAAAGCCGGATGGCCGTGACTTAGAGGCGTGGGGCGCAGCCCGCGAGCCCGACGGCGGAATGTCAGGTCTTGCGCGGTATCAGCAAGGACGCGGCGTGCAGCTTCAAGGTGTTGCGAGTTAAAAGGGGCAATCCGTATCGCCACAGTGTCTCCGTCGTACGGCCAATCTCGTATCAGATGATGGCCTGCAAGCCCTTGTCAGCGATGATGTTGAGTAGCTTCAGGGCAGGCCCCGCCGGACGGGTATCGCCTTGCTCCCACTTGCGTACAGTCGATGCTGTCGTATGCAAGTGATGCGCGAACACCGGTTGGCTGAACTTCAATTCTTCGCGCAGCCGCTTGATATCGGCAGCACTGAACTCCCGCACCGGCGGCGGGCAGATCGCGTCGAACTCGCGCATCGTCACCTTGCCGATCGCGCCAGCATCGTGCAATGCGGCCAAATCGCCACGCAGGGATTCAATGATCTTGATCGTCACAACACACCTCCACTAACACGTCAGCCTGCAATGTCTTCGCCGGTTTTCGGCCGATAGCTCCAGAAACACCTTGCCGGCAAATTGCAGCGCCTTCTTCTCATCCTGCGTGATGTTCGCCTTGTCGCTTTTCGGGAACCCGTGCAGGAACACATAGCGGTCGCCGATTCGGGCTGACAACAGCGTGCGATAGCCACCACTCTTGCCACCACCTAGACGCGCTACCCGCTTCTTGTAGAGGAAGCCGCCCAAGTCAGCATCAATCAGGCCGCCTTCCATCTCCTTAACCGCCTTGCACAAGGCCGCATCAGGTAGCTTCTCGCTCGCTTGCCACCGTGCAAAGTCTTTGCGCTTGAGTACGTTCATACTACGTTGGCTCCTAACTATACCCGTAACGGGCATGATTTTCCAGCCCTGCTGCATGCACTCAAGAGGCAAGTCCGAATTGTCGCAACACTGTTACGACAATTCGAAGGCAGGCTCGATGCTCGCGCCGAAATTCGGTGCTGGAGTCATGGTGAAATAAAAAAACCCGAAGACGGACGGGCCGGGTTCGGGTTTAGAGTTTCCACTTACAAAGGAGGGATCACTTATCCAACGACTACATGATAAAACTACCAGAAATAAAGTCAAGCATTTTTGCGGCATGTCCCGATCAGCAGAATCAGACCGGGCATGCCGATTTATGTTGATCAGTCGATAAAAACCTGGGATCTTTCTTTTCCCTTCCTAAATCGAAGCGCGGCGTCGGATCAGCAGACCCAATACCCCAAGCCCAACGAGCATCATTGCATAGGTTGATGGCTCCGGAACCGGTGTCAGAACGCCAAATAATCCGTGGGCTTCTTCATTGGGCCCGGCAGTGAAATACAACAGGTGGCTGCTCCCGGCCAACATATCGTTTCCAGGGGAAAGTGCCCATAATCCATCGACCGCCAGCGGTCTATTGCTGGCATCGAGCACTTGTCCAAGATACGCGTGAGTATTCGGGTCGTAAATGTTTATGTGACCGTCGCCGAAATTACCCACCAGCAGGTCGCCTGCCATCGGGCCGAACGATGATGGCGCGGTAGCTACCGCCCATGGCGCGTTCAATGTTCCGCCTGACGCAACCCGCTCCGCAAAGTCGCCATTCAGGTTATATCTGTCGACGAAGCCCAGTCCCAAGCCCGCGACTTCATCCTCCTTGGCTGTATCCTGCAAGGCGTATGTGACATAGAGCGAGCCGTTGAGATTTTGAACATTGAAAGGAGCATATCCCACAGGAAGACTCGGGTCCGTGAATGAGCCTGTCAACGCCGGGGCCGAGGTAGTGCCCTTGTAGACATCCACGGTGCCGGCTTTGAAGTTGGCTGCGTACAGGTAATCCTGTCCCGAAACGCTACCGATGGCTGCGCCCTTGTAAATATTATTCGTCGAAGCCGGGGCGATGGTTTCGGCATTTATCAATCCGGTTGTACCCAGCGCCGGGCGCCAACCGGAAACACTGCCGTTTTCACTGACGAACAGAAAGCGATTGCCATTGAATGATGCGGTGCTGTTGAATACTTGCCCGGTAACGCCGCCGCCAGGGATCGAAACTGTCAACAGTTGCTTGGCAGTAGCTTGTGTTGCCGGGTCCACGCTATATAAAGGCGATGTTCCAGTACCATTCGAGGAGACCCAGAACGGGCCGTTCGGAAAGTATGCAATCCCCCATGCATTCTTGAGACCGGGATCGGTAAGTTGTGCGGGATTTAACGCCTGATTATCGGTCACAAGACCGGTCGCCGTGAATGGAACAGCCCAGGCAGGGATAGAGAGCAGAGATGCCACTATCCCTGCTCCGAGTGAAGGCAAAAAGGATCGAACTTGTCGCATGATATTTCCCCTAAAATAATTATAAGACCACGCTAGTTTGTCCCCTCTCTATTCTTCTCTATCCCGTTCTGTCCCTTACTTTTTTCTCTTGAAAATAAAAGCTTACGACCTGTAGAATCGACATTGCGTAGAATTATCCATGACCGTTCGGGCGCAGCATTTTCCGGGATGAGAGGCGTGGTTCTCATTTAACACAGCCTATGTGATGAAATTATTGTTTTACTATAAAAGTTTTGTGAAATTTCAATCCAGTCATTTTTCGAAAGGCGATTTCGGCAGCTTCCGTGGAGTTCTTGCCGGAAGGCGGAGATCGATATGACCCGGTGTTCAGCCCTTGAGGTGCGAAAGCCTGTTCCAGGCACCAGAACTATTGTCCGAAAGCCTTCCTCATGGGCTTGAATATCTTTGTCACTGGAGCCGGCGGTTATCTCGGAAATGTGCTGGTTGCTCATCTTGCCAATATGCCAGAGGTTGAGCATATAACCGGCCTGATTAACAATACATCGCCGCCAACGCCCCTGTCGGCTAAAGTAAATCTGGTCAAGATGGATATCCGTTCACCTGGACTGGCGAGTGTAATAGCCGGGCATGAGGTCGTTGTACACACTGCGTTCCTTGTGCAGTGGGCATCCAGGATGCCGGCGGCAGTTCGCGATGACATCAATTTAAGAGGCACGTGGAATCTGGCTCGGGCGGCGGTCGAAAGCCGTGCTCAAAAGTTTATCTATGCCAGCAGTATCTCGGCGTACGACCCCACCCTGGTGCAAGGAACAGATAACGTAAAAGAAGAATTTCCTACCGGAAAAGGTGATTCCTCCATGTACTACTGGAACAATAAGGCGATCGCGGAGAAGATACTGACAGAGGTTGTGGAACCGTCCGGGATCGTGTTGACCTTGCTCCGCCTCAGCTACATCATTGGTCCGCGCAATCGCGTGACAGTGGCGGGGTTTCGCGAGAATGCAGCAAATTTCCCAGGCCGGGATCCACGTGCGCAATTTGTGCATGAAGAGGATGTGGCTGAAGCTTTTGGGCAGGCAGTGCGCACCGAAATGCCTGGCGCCTTTAACGCTGTTCCAGATGGCAACATCCGGCTCAGTGAGGTCTATAAAATTATCGGTGCGAAGCCCATACTCGCCCCATTATGGCTGGCGCACCTGATAACATTCGTTCGCTGGCAATATCTCGGTTCGCCCATACACCCATCCTGGATCCGGTCGGCTTTGGTGGATGCGACCTTGAGTAACGCAAAACTGAAAGCCACGGGATGGCGCCCGCGATACAGCAGCAGGGATGCCATTCTCGCCGCCATCGAAAAATAACGGATTTTTTCAATTCATTCCACTCGGAAAACATCGAAGGGAGCTTGTTCAGGCCCTGAAGAACCATAACTGTGCGTACAAGGTCAAAGTTTGTAATAACCGAAGGAGGATTCCATGAATCGACGCGCCGTACTGCAAAGTCTTGCCACGCTGGCGGGGCTGCCGTTGATTTCGGCATGCTCAAGCAGCAAAACAGCGGTAAATTCGCCAACTGCGATAACGGTAAAACCCCTGAACAAACCGCATGAAGATTGGCGGGGCCTGGTTTCGCCCGCCGCATATAAGGTATTGTTTGAAGAAGATACGGAGCCTCCGGGCAGTAGCGCGCTGAATCGTGAAGACCGGGAAGGCACTTTTATTTGTGCCGCGTGCTATCTGCCGATGTTCGATAGCGCGAACAAATATGAAAGCGGCACGGGATGGCCCAGTTTCACCCAGCCCATCGCAGGACATATGGAAACAAGGCGCGATTTCAAGATGATACTGCCGCGCACGGAATACCATTGTGCGCGTTGCGGAGGTCACCAAGGCCATGTATTTAACGATGGACCCCTTCCCAGGGGAGAGCGCTGGTGTAACAATGGCCTAGCCCTCCGATTCGTGCTGAAAGGTGAACAGCTGCCGGCACTCAGAGGTTGATTAACCCCCAGCCCCGGACTATGTTCAAGCCATTTATATTTTACGCCATGCCTCAAGCCCATCCTTTCCGCCGGATGTTCGATACCGTGATGATGAGCGTGATGCTGGTTATGTTAGCCGCATGCGAACCGCCGGGTGCACATATCAACGCCTCGGCTGTCGGTCCCTCAGCGAGTCAACATGCCAACTCGCCCGCCGGGTCTTCCGTTACGGATACTGCCATTTTCGCTGGCGGTTGCTTCTGGTGTACGGAAGCGGATTTCGACAAGGTGCCCGGCGTTATATCCACCACATCCGGTTATATCGGCGGCAAGGTGGCCAATCCAACTTATAAGCAGGTATCTTCAGGAAAAACCGGTCACATTGAAGCAGTGCAGGTGCGCTTCGATCCGGAAAAAACCAATTTTGCCAAGCTGCTGGCTGCATTCTGGCCGACGATCGACCCCCTCACTCCCAACGGTCAATTCTGTGATGAAGGCTCGCAATATCGCAGTGCAATCTTTTATTATGATGCCGATCAAAAGCGGCAGGCCGAGGCATCCAAAGCCGAGCTCGAAGCCTCTGGTCGTTTTACACAGCCTATCGTGACCGAGATTTTACCCGCCACGAAGTTTTACCCGGCGGAGGAATACCATCAGGATTATTACATCAAAAATCCCCTCCGCTATTCCTATTACCGCAGCAGTTGTGGTCGCGATGCGCGTCTTACCCAGATATGGGGTATTCACGAATAGCCGGGAGGGCGGGGATCAAGGGAATGCTCACGCGTAGCAATGTGCTACGTTTGTTGTAACTCTATACTTTAACTCACTTTGAGACTCGGTTGCAGGCAGCATGCCTGTAACCTTTTACCTCCCGGACCCCTCGAATAATGGGCAATTCTCCCCTTATTTTCCTACCCTGCTTCGTGGGATCAGGTGTGAGTTCCTACAAGGGGTTGCACAAGATGTCTTAGTGCACAGCGTTCAAGGCTGGGCCCGATGTTGGGCCCGGAGTCAAGCCCGGATTCGAACGACCGCTCCCGTCGCGCCTTTCCCTGAGTTCCGTGGTATCCATATCCATGATTCGGGGATCTTTAGCCGTATTGTCGTCAGCTTCCAGATATTGCGTCCTGGGTTCTCTGGTTTTTACCTTCGTTCCCTTCTGGTCTTTCACCTTCGAGGTCTTGACCTTGGCAGGCTGCGTCTTTGCATCTTTACGGCCTTCGGCTGTATCCTGCGGGTTCCTTGAAGGGTCGATGGTATCGTGCCTGGCTTTGAGATTGGCGTTCATGGCCATATAGTTGCGATATTCATTCTGCATTTGAGAGTGTAATTGCGAATATTGACTGCTGTAGGAGTTCCGTGCACTTTCCAACTGCTTTAGTTTTGTTTCCAACAGGCGCCGGTTATGGGAATTATCTTTTGCCTCGACAGTCTTTACTGCCAGTGAGACCTCCTGGATTTTTTGATTCAGTTGCTTGAACAACTGGGCCATACCATTGGCAGCATTGCTGTAGCGCCGGTGGTACAACTCCAGTTTCTCGAAATCGGTGAGCGGTTCCCCGATAGGACGCGAAGCGTCTTCGGGCACATCATTTGCCGACGGCTCCTGCTCTACCTGTTCTGCGAAAGCATTGGGCAAGGATAGTAGTCCCAAAGCCAGAGCAATCATAGCCGCGTATCGCGTCCATAAGCGCTTCATATGCCGTGTCATGGGTGAGCTCCTGAATATGTTGGTCCGTCGAATATGATGGTATACCTGTTTAATGCGGGACTCCAATTTCCGGTGCTTATTGTTTAGCTTAGGGGTCGGCTTTGAGCTTGGTAAAATCAGGATATCCGACAAGGCTACTGCTGCTTGCGAGTATAAGTTAAACTGCGCGGAGAGTAACAATACGGGGGGAAAATGAAAAGCAGTCTTCTAATACACCGGCCATCCGCCTGATCAGCAATCCCGAGAATGACAGTTTCCAAATTGTCCAAGAATAAATTCATTACCCTGGAAGGCATAGACGGTGCAGGCAAGAGTACCCACCTAGGCTGGCTTGCGAGCCTTTTGCGTAGCAGGGGAAAAAGCGTAATCGTGACACGCGAGCCGGGTGGCACTCGTTTGGGCGAAGGGTTGCGCGAGCTTCTGCTTGACAGCGACCAGGCCATGCATGCGGAAACCGAAGCTCTGCTGATGTTCGCAGCACGGCGGGAGCACCTGGACAAGGTTATCTTGCCGGCGCTGGATCGTGGCGATTGGGTGATTTCGGATCGGTTCACCGACGCCAGTTTCGCCTATCAGGGCGGTGGCAGGGGTTTGGCAACAGAGAAACTCGATAAGCTCGAGCATTGGGTGCAAGGGGAATTTCAACCCGACCTCACGCTTTATTTCGACGTAACAGTCGAATTAGGCAGGCGGCGGATAGATGCAATCAAGCTGGCTGATCGGTTCGAAGCGGAACAGGATGAGTTTTTCCACAGAGTGCGAAATGCATACCTGGAGAGGGCCCGTCGGTTTCCGCGACGTATCTCTGTGATAGATGCAAACCAGCCTCTTGAGGAAGTTCAGAAATCAGTTGAAAAAATCATTCTATCCTTCTGTTAATGAATAATATTTATTCATGGCAAAAAGAAACTTGGCGGAGATTGGCCCAGGATGTTCAAGGAAGCAGGAGGGCATCAGTCCATGCCTTGCTGCTGAGGGGCAGAAAGGGCTTGGGCAAACTCGCATTCGGCCGTTACCTGGCCAAATCCAAACTCTGCGAGCATCCATCCGTTGAAGGCGAGGCATGCCAAACCTGTTCAAGCTGCCACTGGTTTGAACAAGGCAGTCATCCGGATTATCGCCTGATCGAGCCGGAAGCCATATCGGCACCATCCACGATGGCAGGATCGCCCGATGATACCGGGGACGATGGAAGCAGCGATATCAGGCCGGGCTCCACGCCTGGGTCTGCCTCAGGCGCCACGACAGAGGCCAGCGGCGCGAAATCGAGGAAAAAACCGAGCAAACAGATCAGTGTCACGCAAATACGGGATCTGGCCGATTTCATCAATATATCCAGCCATCAGAACGGTTACAAGATCATCCTGCTCCATCCGGCGGAAACCATGAATGCAGCCGCTGCCAATGCGCTGCTGAAGAACCTGGAAGAACCGCCGCCCCGAACACTGTTCATCCTCGTTACCCATCACGCGCAGTATTTGCTGCCGACCATACGCAGCCGGTGTCTGCAAGTTGCAATGCCCGTGCCTGATCCTGCAACCGCCATTGCCTGGCTTCAACAGCAGGGGATCAAAGATCCGGAAGCATGCCTGGCTTCCGCTGGATATGCGCCTTTGTTGGCACTGGAATTCAACGATGACGATTATCTGGAGCGGCATGGCGATTTTATCGGACAGATCAGTAAGCTCGCCGATCTCAGCCCGATTGCGCTGGCGGAAGAGTTGCAAAAATCAGACTTGCCCACGGTGGTCAACTGGCTACAGAAATGGTGCTACGACTTGATGAGCTTTCGTACAACCGGCAAGGTTCGTTACCATCTGGACAGGCTGGCCGCCATAAAATTGCTGGCGCCAGGGATTGAGCCGCGTTCACTGGCAACGTACTCGCGGACCCTGGCCGACGCGCAACTGCTGGCAAACCATCCTCTCAATGCTCGATTATTCCTGGAAGAGTTGCTGTTTTCCTATGTCATTGCGCTATCAGCGGCATCACCATCATCTCAAGTCGAAGCATAAGCAACCATACTTGACTTGCACCGGTGCAATATCCACGCCCAATGCGTTGCACTCCTTGGCATCGTAGACTAAGCTATCCCCTTCGTCGTACGCTTGCAATCACCCCGGGTTTGCGGCCAGCTACCGCCGATAGTCTACGGGAAGTACTTGTTCAGAGGTTCCATAGTCATGTTTGTCGATTCTCATTGCCACCTGGATTTTCCCGATCTGTCGAGCAACCTCAACGAGTTGCTGGAGAAGATGCGGGCGAATGATGTTAGCCATGCGCTCTGCGTGAGCGTTAACCTGGAAGACTTTCCTCGAGTGCTTGCGTTGGCGGAAGCCCATCCGAACCTGTTTGCCTCAGTGGGTGTTCATCCTGATTATGAAAATCTGGCCGAGCCACAAGCAGCGCAACTGGCATCCCTGGCCGAACACTCCCGAATCGTCGCCATCGGCGAGACGGGGCTGGATTACTTTCGCCTGAAGGGCGATCTGGAATGGCAGCGGGAACGCTTCCGCCAGCATATCCGTGCTGCCAGGCAGTGCGGTAAACCGCTCATCATTCATACACGCGAGGCAGCTGCCGATACGTTGCGTATCATGGCGGAGGAGGGTGCGGATAGTGTCGGCGGGGTGATGCATTGCTTCACGGAAAGCTGGGAAGTGGCTCAACAGGCGATGGAAATGAATTTTTATATTTCTTTTTCCGGGATTGTCACTTTCAAGAATGCCGTTGCTTTAAAGGATGTGGCCAAGAGAATCAAACTGGAGAGAATGCTCATAGAAACAGATTCGCCATATCTTGCGCCGGTGCCGCATCGCGGCAAAATGAACCAGCCTGCCTTTGTGCGGCATGTGGCGGGGGAAATAGCCGCATTGCGCGGTATCAGCATCGACGAAGTGGGCATAGCCACGACCGAAAATTTTTTCAACTTATTCAAGGCGGCCTGAACGATGAGCTTACCAGGAAAACTCTTTTTCGCTGCCGGTCTGATGCTTGCAGTCAGCTTGTGGCAGCAGCCGGTTGCCCTGGCAGGCGTCTATGAGGATTTACGTTGGGCGGCTGAGGACAACAACGCCACGGATATGGCGAAGTTGCTTGCCAAGGGTGCCGACCCCAACACACCCGATGCGCAGGGAAATACGCTTTTGATGGTTGCGGTCCGTAACAAGAATGCCGAGCTTGTTGATTTGCTGATAAAGGCTGGTGCAAAGCTCAACTTGCGCAATAAATATAGCGAAACCGCCATTATGCTCGCCAGCTATAACGGGCTTGGGAATATCGTCGAGAAACTGTATGTCAAGGGTGCGGAAATCAACCATAAGGGATGGAATCCACTGCTTTATGCCGCCATCGCCGGTCACACGAAAATCGTCCAATTATTACTGGAAGGAGGCGCGGAAACCAATTCGGTATCCGACAACGGATCAACCCCATTAATGATGGCGGCCAGAGGCAACCATGTGGATACCGCAAAGGTGCTCCTGGAAAACGGCGCCGATCCCAACATCAGGAACGAGTCAGGAAAAACGGCATTGGACTGGGCTTTGGGCAAAGATCATCAGAAAGTCGCTGAATTGTTGAAAACCAATGGAGCGACGGAATAACGAAATTCTTCCAGGTAAACCGGTAATTGTCAGGAGCGACATGAGCACGATTGGATTCAATCATTATAATTTGCGCGGTCCGCGCGAGCTGATAGATGAGCTCAAGGATTTCTATTGCGAAATAGTGGGACTTGCGCAAGGCCAGCGTCCATCTTTTGAGAGCTTTGGGTATTGGCTTTATGCAGGCGAGCAATGTGTTCTCCACTTGAGCCAGGCACGCCCGGATGAAGTGCGCCTTACGCATATCGCCACCACTTTTGATCACGTGGCGTTTACCTGTACCGATCGCCCGGAAATGGAGGCGCGCCTGAAACGGCACAATGTGGAATTCCGGAAAGGCCAGGTACCTTCTCTTGGTATCGCCCAGCTATTTTTCAAGGACCCGGCAGGGAACGGAATAGAATTGAGCTTCGCCGAAGGCCAAGTCCAACCTGACGGAATTAATCGCTGACTGATGCCGCGTTACAAGTGACAAACAGATAGCAGAAGCAGCGAAAACAAGTACCACGCGCGGAACACCGCCGTATTTAGCATTCACCCGGAAATACAGTAGTGAAAAAACCGCTTCAGGATAAAGTTGCCATTATCACCGGCTCGTCGCGGGGCATCGGCGCGGAAATTGCCCGCACGCTGGCTGGTGCGGGCGCAAAGGTCGTGGTTAACTTTACCGCGAACCCGAGTGCCGCTGAAGCGGTATGCGCCGCGATAGCGGAAGCAGGCGGTGAATCGCTGGCAGTCAAAGCAGATGTCAGTGACTCGGCTCAAGTTCGAATGTTGTTCGATGCCGCAATCGAACGCTTCAAGCATCTTGATATTCTGGTCAATAATGCAGGCGTGCTTCTATCCAGGCAAATTGCCGACATCAGCGATGAAGAGTTTGACCGCGTCCTGAACATCAATATAAAAGGCGTTTTTTATGCCCTGCGAGAGGCTGCCAAGCGGATCGCGGATGGCGGGCGCGTGGTCAGCCTCTCCAGCACTGTTACTCGGCTTATGCTGCCGAACTACGGTGCATATGCGGCAAGCAAGGGCGCTGTCGAGCAATTGACCCGCGTCTTTGCGAAGGAGATGGGAGAACGCGGCGTTACGGCCAATATCGTTTCACCGGGGCCGGTCAATACCGAAATGTTTATTTCGGGAAAAAATAAGGAAACGATCGAACGGATGGCCGCAATGTCCTTCCAGGGTCGCATCGGCGAACCGGAAGACATTGCGCGCCTGGTACTCTTTCTGGTCAGCGAAGAAGCGGGCTGGGTTACGGGGCAGAATATCAGCGCTAGCGGTGGAGCTGCGTGATCTCCATGACAAGCTTATCAGTGCGCCAGGCTAATGAATATAACGGCAAGCCAATCCCAGCTTTTGCATACCCTCTCTTAGGTGTAACAGCCTGCATTTGAAACTGTCACCTTGCGACGGCTACAGCAGATTCTGAAGGATGAAAATCGCGTGGCCGTCGCCAAATCGCTATCGGTGGAAAAGCATAGTATCAAGCTC
This sequence comes from Nitrosospira sp. Nsp1, assembly GCF_900100985.1. NCBI lineage: Bacteria > Pseudomonadati > Pseudomonadota > Betaproteobacteria > Nitrosomonadales > Nitrosomonadaceae > Nitrosospira > Nitrosospira sp. Nsp1. The sequence goes on along the minus strand of NZ_FMUF01000006.1, from coordinate 25,985 downwards.
GCGACCCTGATTACGGCACTCTTCTATGACTTGATGCAGGACAAGCTGGTACAGATTCCCAAGCAAGGCGAGCGACGCGAGCGCGAGTTGCAGGAGCTGGTGAAGAAGGGGAAACGCCCGGTGGCACTGTTCGTTGATGAAGCGCATGACTTGAATGGGCACACGCTCATCGGCCTCAAGCGCCTGATGGAAGTCGTGGAAGATGGGGTGGCCGCCTGTCGGTGATCCTGTTCGGTCATCCAAAACTGCGCAATGACCTGCGGCGGCCGACGATGGAGGAAATTGGCTACCGTACCGATTCTTCACCCTGGGCAGCATCGCCGGGAGCCAGCGCGAATACATTCATTGGCTGCTCGGCGCGAGCTTTGTTACCAAAACCAAGCCAGAGTCAATCCTGACGACTGAAGCGATCGACATGCTGGCCACCAAGCTGCGCACGTCCAGCTGCACCTGATATTAGCACTGGAGGCCGGCTTCCAGACGGGTGAAAAGCCAGTCACGGTGGAACTGATAGTCGCAGTTATTTCTGGTTCAAAATTGTGTTGAATGCTTGTTGACGCTGTTTCAAATGTAGGTCGTTACACCTACCTGAATCTGCAAAGGTGCTGACACGGTCGATCAATTATTTCTTGATAGGTTCAACCTTTTCTGCCGGACCAGATTGATCAGGCTGCCCGCCAGCGCCATTTCCACTTGGCGCGGCGTCATCGGGTGCTCGGTCTCATAGGTCTCGTTCTTAGTCAGATTGATCACCCTCACCCGATTTCCTTTACGGATAGCATTTCGCACATCCGGGATGGAAAGCACATCGCCTTGGGCGATCTTTTTACAATCCTCCGGATCGACAAAGGTCAATGGCAGGATGCCGAAGTTGCTCAAATTCTGCAGGTGTATCCGGGCAAAACTTTTCGCAAGCACCGCCTTGAGGCCCAAATAGCGGAGTCCCAGGGCCGCGTGCTCGCGACTCGAACCCTGGCCATAATTGGCGCCGCCCACGATGAATGAGCCCCGCTTTTGACAGCCCATGGCTCTTGCGTAGTAGGTCTCGTCGATCTGGCTGAAAGCAAACTTGCTGAGTTCCGGGATATTGCTGCGGAGAGGCAGCGCCTTGGCTCCGGCTGGCATGATTCCGTCCGTGGAAATATCGTCCGCTACTTTCAATAGAACCGGCCCTTCGAGTTGATCGGGCAGGGGCTCCAGAGTCGGCAGCGGTTTTATATTGGGGCCCTTCTCCAGTTCATACGGCGCGCCTTCCGACGCGGGAGGAACCAGCATCCCGGTATTGAGTCGGTTGGTCTCCGGCTCCTTGAAGCGGGGGTACGCCATGTCCAGCATGCGCGGATCGGTGATGACGCCGGCTAGGGCCGAGGCGGCGGCGGTTTCCGGACTGCACAGATAAACCCGATCTTCCTTGGTGCCCGAGCGACCAGGGAAATTCCGCGGAACGGTGCGCAGGCTAATGCGTCCAGTGGCTGGCGCCTGTCCCATGCCGATACAGCCGCCGCAACCCGCCTGGTGCAGGCGCGCACCGGCACGGATGAGTTTTCCGAGAATGCCCAATTCGATCATGTTCTCTAAAATCTGACGGGAGGTGGGGTTGACGTCGAAGGAAACGCGGTCGTGCACCTGTTTGCCATCCACGATGAAGGCGGCAATGGCAAAGTCCCGGAGCCCCGGATTGGCGGACGATCCGATGTAGGACTGATAGATTTCCCTGCCCGCCACCTCGCGCACCGGCACCACATTACCCGGACTGCTGGGCAGCGCGATAAGCGGCTCAAGCTCTGACAGGTTGATTTCGGCGTGTTCGTCGTATGCCGCATTTTCGTCTGCGAGGATTTCCCGCCAGGCATCACCCCGTCCCTGGCTCTTCAGGAACTCCTTGACCGCCTCGTCCGATGGAAAGACCGTCGCGGTGGCGCCCAATTCGGCCCCCATATTGGCGATCACGTGCCGGTCCATGGCGCTCAGGGCCATCAATCCGGGACCGTAATACTCGATGATCTTGCCGATTCCGCCATCCACATCGTGTCGGCGCAGCATTTCCAAGATCACATCCTTGGCGCTCACCCAGTCAGGAAGCTCCCCGACCAGCTTGACGCCCCAGATTTTCGGCATTTTGATGTGGAATGGCTCCCCCGCCATCGCCATCGCCACCTCCAGGCCGCCCGCCCCGATGGCCAGCATCCCTAACGAGCCGGCTGCACAGGTGTGGCTGTCCGAGCCCAATAAGGTTTTCCCCGGCACACCGAAGCGCTCCATATGTACGGGATGGCTCACGCCGTTACCGGGGCGGCTGTACCAAAGGCCGAACTTCTTGCAGGCGCTACGCAGAAACAGATGGTCGTCGGGATTCTTGAAGTCTTCCTGGAAGAGGTTATGGTCCACATACTGGGCGGAAAGCTCGGTCCGGACGCGCGGAATTCCCAGGGCTTCAAATTCCAGCATAACCAAGGTGCCGGTCGCGTCCTGGGTCAGTGTTTGATCGATTTTCAAACCGATCTCTTCGCCGGACCTCATACCACCTTCAACCAAGTGACTTGCGATCAACTTCTGAGCTACGTTTTTGGCCATTGCCGGATACTTCCGTAGGTTGTATCAATAAACTGCTGTAAATTGCTGCGGAACCAGTTGGACGAGAGCATGGGCTGGGCATCAAGCTACGCAAGCGTTTTACGCCAAAACAAAATGGCAACGAAAGTGGCACCCAATTCTTCCCCAACCTCTATCACAATGTGATCCCCGGGTTGCCCGATCAAGCCTGGGTCGCTAATATTACGTTCGTCCGTATTCAGACGGGTTTCGTCTACGTGGCGGTGATCCTGGATGCCTGCAGCCGCAAGATAGTGGGCTATGCGATTTCCCGACAGATTGACACAGATCTGACACCGGCCGCGTTAAAAGCCGCTGTGCGAACTCGCCAACCGGCCCCCAACAAGGTTTATCCACCCTACAGACCGTGGAAGTCAATACGCCAGTTGGCGTTATCGCCAGGCGTTAAGCGAATACGGGCTGACGGATTCCATGAGTGCGTCTGGAAATCCCTATCACAACGCCCAAACCGAAAGCTTTATGAAAACCTTGAAAGTGGAGGAGGTATATTTGGCCGGCTACCGGACGTTTGCCGACACGTCACGTCTACCGCGCTTTATTGAGGAAGTTTACAATGCCAGATGGGATGCACTCTGCTTTAGGCTATGTATCGCCAGAACAGTTTGAATCACAACTTGCCAGGCAAGCGGCTTAAATTCTTTATCGCAAGTCGTCCAGTTCCAAGGGTTTATTCAAAAGTGTATCAGTTTTAAATCGGCGTTGACACTCCCCAACCCCCGATACAGGATCATTATGGCCCTGCTGAGGAAATTGAGGAAATCACGTCATGATCAAAGGTAAAACCACGCACGCTGAAAAACAATCGCGCGCATTCCTGCCAGCGAATCCTTGACGATTAATGCCACTACCACTAGTCTAAAACAGCGTGGTTGCCTAGTTATGCCGCGGCAACTATCGCGTCGAGTTGCGTGGTTTTGTGTGGCGAAGGAGATCAGGTTTGACTGAACGGCAGACAACAGAACAAGCAGCAACCACGGAAGATGCGGCTGGCATTCTACTGGAAACCGTGCGGCAGCTAGCAGCCGAATTGCACGTACGCTCCGGTGGAGAAATTTCGGCAACGCTCGACGATTCCCTGGAGCGGGATCTGGGTTTTGACAGCCTTGGACGCGTGGAACTGATTGCACGCATTGAGCGCGCCTTTGGAATTAATCTACCGGAACAGGTGGTAGCCAATGCCGAAACGCCACGCGATCTATTGCAAGCGGTGTTGACTGCTGCTCCCGCAGCGGCGCCCCTGAAGGGAGTGCAGCGGGGCGAAGCCCCAGTTCGGGTACAAGCCGAACCATCGGATGCGCTTACTCTGCCTGAAGTTCTTGATTGGCATGTGCGCACCCACCCGCACCGGACACATATTACGCTGCTGGATGCAGCGGGCAGGGGAGCCGGGATCTCCTATGCGGCATTACGGAAAGGTGCCGTGGAGGTCGCGTCGGGGTTGCTGGAACATGGGTTGCAACCCGGACAGTCCGTGGCGATCATGCTGCCGACCAGCCACGACTATTTCTTCTGCTTCTTCGGGGTGTTGCTGGCAGGTGGAGTACCCGTGCCAATTTATCCGCCTGCTCGCATCTCACAAATCGAGGATCATTTGCGTCGGCATGCTGGCATTCTGTCCAACGCACTCGCTGCAGTCCTGATTACGGTGCCCGAGGCAAAGCCTGTCGCGAGGCTGCTCCAGGCACAAATTGAAACATTGCGCGCAGTTGCCAGCGTGGCCGAGCTTTCCATTCCCGGGCAGGCACCAGAGTATCCTATCCAGCCCGAGCAGATTGCGCTGCTCCAGTACACTTCCGGCAGTACCGCCAACCCAAAGGGTGTTGCGCTGACTCATACCAATCTACTGACCAATATCCGTGCAATGGGACAGGCGGAGCAGGTCACGTCCACGGATGTGTTTGTCAGTTGGCTGCCGCTATACCATGACATGGGATTGATCGGCGCCTGGCTGGGCAGCCTGTACTATGCCTGCCCGTTGGTGGTGATGTCCCCCATCACCTTTCTGGCGCGGCCGGAACGCTGGCTGTGGGCGATTCACGAGCACCGCGGCACCCTTTCAGCGTCCCCCAATTTTGGCTATGAGCTGTGCCTGCGCAAGATACCGGACGATGTTCTCGACGGATTGGATCTTTCGAGTTGGCGTATGGCTTTCAACGGCGCCGAGCCGGTAAGTCCCGAGACCATCGTCAATTTCACGCAGCGCTTCGCACGCTACGGGCTGCACCCGGAGGCAATTGCGCCGGTATATGGGCTGGCAGAATGTTCAGTAGGGTTGGCCTTTCCGCCGCCGGGACGCGGGCCGCTGATCGACCGTATTAAACGGGACAAATTCATGCGTTCCGGTCAGGCGGAGCCAGCCGGCAGCGAAGAGGCGGATGCATTGCGCTTCGTGGCCTGCGGCCGGCCGCTTCCCGGCCACCAGATCAAAATTGTTGATGCCACGGGCAGCGAAGTGGGGGAGCGGGTGGAAGGACACCTGGAATTCAAAGGGCCTTCCGCTACCAGCGGTTACTTCCGTAATCCGGAACAGAATCGCCAGTTGTTCCACGACGGCTGGCTGGATTCTGGCGACTTCGCCTATCTCGCTGCAGGCGATCTTTATCTGACTGGGCGCGCAAAGGACATCATCATCCGTGCCGGGCGCAATATCTACCCCCATGAACTGGAAGAGGCCGTGGGCAATATCACCGGCATTCGCAAGGGGTGCGTCGCGGTTTTTGGCAGTCCGGATCCAGTTTCCAGCACGGAGCGATTGGTGGTGCTCGCTGAAATACGCGATGCCGATTCCGGGAAGCGTGAGGAATTACGCGACCAGATCAATGCCCTGACCATGGATATGCTGGGAATGCCAGCAGACGATATCGTGCTGGCGCCCGTCCACAGCGTGCTTAAGACTTCGAGCGGCAAGATCCGCCGGGCGGCCTGCCGCGAGCTATATGAAAAGGGGGCGGCTCCGCCGCGCCCGGTGTGGTGGCAGCTGATCCGGCTGACGTACACTGGTGTGCTGCCTCAGTTGCGCCGCAGCAGCAGGGTGGCGTCCGACATTCTCTACGCTGCATATGTGTGGGCACTATTCTCCCTGCTGGCACCAGCAACCTGGCTGGCAACCGCGCTGCTGCTCCGTCCCGCCTGGGGTTGGGCGGTGAGCCGCGGGAACGCACACCTCCTTACACGCCTGTCGGGAACATCATTAGCAGTTCACGGATTGGAAAATCTGCCCCATGAGACGCCTTGCGTGCTGGTGGCAAACCATGCCAGCTATCTTGATGGAATTGCGCTCGTCGCGGCCCTGCCGGGCGCGTTCAGTGCCAAGGGGTATTTCAGTTTTGTGGCCAAGCGTGAGCTGCTGGACAATATTGTTTCGCGCGTATATCTACGGCATATCGGATCGGATTTCGTCGAGCGCTTCGATCCGGAACGCGGTGTGGAGGAATTGAAGCAGGTGGCACTCTCCCTGCAGTCGGGCCGCTGCCCGATATTTTTCCCGGAGGGCACATTCACCCGCATGCCCGGCTTGCTACCGTTCCGCATGGGCGCATTTGTGGTTGCGGCCGAGGCGGGTGTACCAATAGTGCCCATAAGCATTCGTGGCACCCGTTCCATCCTTCGCGCCGACCACTGGTTTCCGCGCCGCGGTGTTATCACCATCACGATCAGCAAGCCAATCGTGCCGGATGGAAAGGACTGGGCTGCCGCCATTCGTTTGCGGGACGCAGCTCGCACGGAAATCTTACGTCTGTGCGGAGAGCCGGACCTCGCGCCGAGAGTTTAGGCCATGCACGCTTCGAATAAACAGCACATGTGGAAAAATAAGGGCATCAGGAAAAATAGGGTCAGACAGGGTATCGCCCCCGCTACCTACGCTCTTTCGTTCGCTGGCGGACGGATATCATTAAATAGCAGAGCTCAGCCGTTTAATAGCTGTAGAATCTTACAGGTGAGCTAGAGCTAGCCCGGCTGGTTTCACGCAGCTTTTTTCGAGTGGAAACTTGATGGCCCCAAGCAGGGGATAGGTTTAGCCAAGGATGGGTCTGGGCAAAAAAAAGAGGATTCCCAAAGAATCCCCCTCGTGCATGGAGAAATTACCGGTAGATACCGCTACTGGCGGCCTCTACATCAATAGCCGGTCTACTTCCGTTATTGCAGCGTCCTCTACTCCCTTGATTCCGTGGGATTTGACTATATCCATCATCAAGCAGAAGTCCCTCATTTGCATGCAATCCAGAGCCCATTCTCCAGGTTCCGATTCGTATACCGCGTCTTCCATCGTCGATGCAGCGGCAGCCCAGTGACCATGCGCGATCTCCAGCATGGCAATCTTGCATCGCGTCACTTGCGTCGGCGGCGCCGCCATCAATATTTCATGCATTGTTTTCATGGCGATCTCCTTGCCAAAAAATTTCACCTATACTGAATTTGACAGCATTACCTCGATCGAGTGCCACAGGTCGAAATTTTTTATACAATGGTGTTGTCGTGCCACTATCCCGCTATCCAGTTATCACAAAAACAATTACTTTCATCATCTTAAAGGATAATCCTCATCATTAGGATTAATAACAGATATGATGCCTGACGGCACAGGCTGAAGGCTGTGACTATTCGCTCAGTTGGTTGTCAAGGATCACAATCGTGGAATCCATTATGAACATCGATGGCGATTTCCTGGTAATCGCCATGCATCTTGTCGCAGCGTTGGTGGCAGGGGGTGCCATCGGCATGGAAAGAAGCTTGCACGGCCATCCTGCCGGTTTCAGAACGCATGCGCTCGTCAGTCTCGCCTCCAGTTTGCTGATGCTGATCACCTTATATCAGTGGAAATGGCTCCCGAATGTTCCGATCGACGCCATCAGAATGGACCCGACCCGAATGGCTCAGGGAATTATGACGGGTATAGGTTTTCTGGGCGCGGGCGTGATTTTCAAGGAGGGTTTAAGCGTTCGCGGCCTGACCACCGCTGCTTCGATCTGGATTACGGCAGGCATCGGCATTTTGATGGGTATAGGATTTTTTCTGCCCGGCATTCTTGGAACCATTCTCACCCTCGGTATTCTCTCTCTGTTCCGCCTGATTGAGGACAGACTCCCGCGTCATCTATATGCTCAATATCATGTCAGCTTTGATCGCGGCAACATCATGTCGGAAAGCGAAATCCGAAAACTCGTGGTTGACCACGGGTTTGAAATTGTCACGATGAGTTATCGCATCACTTCGGCGGCCTTGTTTGAATACCGCATGGATATTCGAGCCACAGATCTTGGCAGATCTTCAGCACTTGCGAATGTGATGCGTGAAATGGAATCAGTCCGCGAATTCCGCATCTCGACGACCGGCATCTGATTTAATGCATCTCACTCGTGTAGCAATGGAGAAGGAAACGGGGAAAAATAAGCTGGATGGATGCGCATGATAATCTGTTACCGTCAGCAGAACCGGTAATGGAGTATCGTACGGGAACATCTCTCCATCCTGTTCGACACGGAGAATGCCGAGTGATTGCTCGGCATCAAGCCATGGCAATATCCGGGGTCTGACCGATTCCAGGCTGAATTTAAGGTAACCCCTCGTTAAGTCTCACGCGGTATGGAAACCGTATCCGAAATCCCCCTAACGCGAAATTAAACGGAGAAATTACCATGAAATTCATGATCTTGCTCAAGGCCGATAAAAATACCGAAGCGGGCGTCATGCCAAGTGAAAAGCTCCTTGCCGATATGAGCAGGTATAACGAAGAGCTCCTTAACGCTGGCGTATTGCTTGCGGGCGAGGGGCTGCACCCAAGTTCGAAGGGCGCGCGCGTGAAATTCTTGGATGGGAAGAGAACCGTAATTGAAGGACCCTTTCCCGAGGTAAAAGAGCTGATTGCCGGCTTTTGGCTGCTCCAGGTAAAATCCAGGGAAGAGGCGATAGAATGGGTTAAACGCTGTCCCAATCCCCTTGAAGGAGAGGCTGAGATAGAAATTCGCCAGGTCTTTGAAGCGAGCGACTTCGGTGCGGAGTTCACTCCCGAACTGAGGGAGCAGGAGGCGCGTATGCGAGCGCAACTTGTGGGAAAGGGCGAACCTGAAACGTGACGGAACCGCTCCGCCAGAATAATGCATATGGCCGACGCAGAGCTATAAAAACCGGAGGCGGGCACTTGCCGGATTTAGGATATTACACGATACGGCCTGGTTTCTCGAATCATCAACTACTTTAAGGAGCGTGCTATGCAATTGAACCCTTATCTTGTTTTCAATGGTCAATGCGAGGCGGCTTTCAAATTCTATGAGGAGCGCCTCGGCGGAAAGATCCTGGTAATGCTCACCCACGGAAGCTCGCCGATGGCGGAGCAGGGACCACCTGAATGGCGCAATAAGATCATGCATGCTCGCCTGACGGTGGGAGACGCGGTATTGATGGGTTCCGACAGTCCACCCGATCACTTTGAGGAGATGAAAGGCTTTTCCGTAGCGCTGAATATCGAGGCCCCGGCAGATGCAGAACGTATTTTCCACGCATTAGCGGAAAATGGAACAGTGCGAATGCCGCTACAGGAAACCTTTTGGGCCGCTCGGTTTGGCATGCTCGTCGATCAATTCGGCGTGCCATGGATGATAAACTGCGAGTAAATCGGTAGTGTAAATCGCGCGCAGCCAACGTATTTACTGAAGCAACGAATTGCGAAAGCGGTTGACCGGGCGCAGTATGAGATATGGGAACAAGATGTTCGTTGGGGGCTGTAATCGCGCAGGATTGACACCGCGCGGGTGGACATATCGGCGTAGAGCGATAGTTGGACGAGAGCGCAACGATGCCGGCTGCTTTGCCTGTTCCTTCATCTGAACCTTCATCTGAAAACCTTGCCATTACAGACTTTTATCGGGGTCTGTAGTGGTAGCGGTCGGGCTCTATTAGTTGCGCACATAGAGCCCGACCCGCTAGTAATCTCCGCAAAGATATTCTTTCCTATTTGCATCTTTACCCAAAATTAACTTGTATCTCAATTCGCTCTGTCTTGCTGCGTAGAGCTTTATTTGACCCAAGCCCAACCTTTCCCTTTTCTTAATCATCGCCCGCACCCTATTTCGTCATCTTGTGCAATTCGGCAGCCTAATATCACCGCCGTAAGTACTCTCGGGTTAAATGGCAAATGCTTCTTTGCGCTATCAACCATTAAGAATCGCCACTCTTTTTCATATGCCCAGCCAGGTTGTTTTCTCAGCAGCAAAATTTGATATTGCTCGTAGTCCCCTCTGTCAAAATAATCAAGCTCTGGATAAACATCTGAGTACTCGACTGGCAGGATGTGGAAAAAAGATTGAATGTGCCACGCTTGATTAAACTGAAGTGCTATGCCGCGATGATTATCGGCATAATGGCTCCACATCTGTATGCTGCAAGGAATCGTGCTTACACAAGCGACGCCGAAGTTACTCGCTGTTTTTTTCAACATCACCTTGACATGCGCATTAAAAGCTATCGGATCAGCAGAAACATCCCTAATCATGAGTTTCCGCTGGTAAGCAGATAAGTCTGGATATAAGTTTCTTATTCTCTCCCTCAAAACATCTTTTTTCTTGTCTATGGGCATCCTGTCCAAGATTTTTCCTTGCATATCAAACGGATCATTAAAGTCCACTGCTGAGCTTAGATAAAAATATTGCGGAGATGATCCCATTTCTCTTCAATATTTTTTGGATTGCAAGAATGCAGAGAGTGGTATTTATAGAAAAAAACCGGAAATCTTTTTTCCTTGAGTTTTTTCACTCTTTTTTCGTAGGGAAGCAGGGAAAATAGATAATCATCTTTTTGCTTAATTTTGATATTTTGATCAAATTCTGCTTCTGTCATCATGATTTATTTTTAATTATGGTTAGAACACCTTCATTAACGACTCGATCACCAAAATATTTTCGTGTAGAAAAAGCCCTGGCAGGGCGCTATTTCCGGCACATGTTCAGGGAGTGGGGAGGGTAATCATTCCTGCTGGCGGTTGGTATGAGTGGACGGTCGAGAACGGAAAAAATAGCCCTGATACATCACACGTAAGATCGAGGAGGTGGTATTCATGGCTGGCTTGGCCAACTTCAGGCCGTACACTCAGCAAGCCGTTGAGGCAGGGTTTGAACCGCCCCGGGTTTTGAGGAGGCTCCAACATCTGAGAGAATGGAGCCATGAAAAATCAAACAAGTTTTCCCCCGAGGTACGTTGAGCGTGCGGTACACATGGTGCTCGAACACCGCGGCGAGTACTCCTCCGGTATCTACAGGGGCTCTGTTGCAAAAAATAAGAAATAGCTATATTTTAATTTTTAACTAAATATTTTAATAACTTTTAAATTCACTTTTTATCAAAAATCATTTTTTGCAACAGAGCCGAAAACATGGCCCAGTTCATCAACACCAAAGAAAGCATCGTCACCGAAGCCGTCGATGGTCTGGTCGCGGCGTCTGGCGGTAAGCTGGCGCGACTCGACGGCTATCCGCATATACGGGTGGTCGTACGCAATGACTGGGACAAGTCCAAGGTCGCGTTGATCTCGGGAGGCGGATCGGGCCACGAACCGGCACATGTGGGTTTCGTCGGGGAAGGGATGCTGACGGCTGCGGTGTGCGGCGACATCTTCGCCTCGCCGACAGTCGACGCGATACTGGCAGGCATCCTTGCCGTGACGGGATCGTCCGGCTGCCTGCTCATCGTCAAGAATTATACCGGTGACCGATTGAATTTCGGGCTGGCGGCCGAACGCGCTCGCCAGTTTGGCTTGAATGTCGAGATAGTCATCGTCGACGATGATGTGGCGTTGCCCGACTTGCCCCAAGCCCGCGGCGTCGCCGGCACGCTTTTCGTGCACAAGATAGCCGGCGCGTTGGCCGAGAATGGTGCCGACTTGGCGCACGTCGCCGCGGCTGCGCGCAAGGTCGTGTCAAAGACAAAAAGCATCGGCATGTCGCTAAACACCTGCACCATCCCAGGTTCGCCAAAGGAGGATCGCATCCCGCCCGGCATGGCCGAGCTTGGGCTTGGCATCCACAGTGAAGCCGGGGTCGAGCAGGTCGAGTTCAAGGACGCGAGCGGAGCTGTCGCTGCCATGGTCGAGCGCCTGTCAGCTGCAATGGAAGAAAAGCCGCATGTCGCTATAGTCAACAATCTCGGCGGCACGTCGGTCATCGAGATGTCGATCATCCTCAACGAAATCCGGCGGTCAGCGATTGGCGAGCGGATAACCCACGTCATCGGGCCGGCAGCCATGATGACATCGCTCGACATGCATGGCTTCTCGATTTCGGCCTATCCTGCCGACGATGCCGAGGTCGCCCTGCTCAAGCAGCACACGCCGCTGGCGGCATGGCCACGGGTCTCCCGGCTAGGCCAGGTCGCGATTCAGGCGCTTCCGGACGGCCTGACGGCTGTCGTTCCGATGCCCTCGATGCACAAGCCGACCAGGGAGCTCCTGACCAGTTGCTGCGAGGTTCTGATCGCCGCCGAGAACGACCTCAACGCGCTCGACGCGAAGTCAGGCGATGGCGACACCGGCAGCACGCTAGCCGGCGCGGCATGCGCCCTGATCAGCGCCGTGGACCGATTGCCGCTTGCCGACCATACCCAGCTCTATCGAGCCATTGGCTTGGAGCTTTCCCAAACCATGGGAGGCTCGTGCGGTGTGCTCCTCGCGATCTTCTTCGCCGCAGCGGGCGATGCCGCCTCAAGCGGCTTGCCAATGCGCGAAGCGTTGCAGGCCGGGTTGCGGAGAATGCAGGAGATCGGCGGGGCACGTCCGGGTGACCGCACCATGGTCGATGCCCTTGCGCCGGCCCTTGATGCCCTGGAAGAGAGCCTGCCCGAGGCAGCGAGAGCCGCGCGTGCGGGTGCCGATCGCACTGCCCACATGAGCAAGGCGAATGCGGGCCGCGCTTCCTATGTCAATGCCAAGCATTTGGTCGGTCACGCTGATCCAGGTGCTGAGGCGGTCGCGCGACTGTTTGAACACTTGGCCTAATTTTAGATTGTAAGCATCTATTTATAACCATAACATGTTTTATGTGTGATGGAATTAGGACAAACCCCTCGGTCAGTTATTATTGATAAAATACGTTATCAATAATGGAATAGGGCGCATGAGTTCTTCTACATCTTGGCTGCAGCCGGATCTCATCACCTGCTCACCATAGCTAATTAGGGGGAGCAAGTCAGCACCCAAAGTGCGGGTAGTTGAGGAACTGCTGCACGCCTGACACCGACTGCTTCACGACTTTTGCCGCAACATTAGAAGTTACTGGCGCGAGAAAGGAGTGAAGGCAAACAAGATCACGCTCAGCACTAAATGCCGGTGCTGTTCGCCGCGCCTCGCATTTGGTGTGAAGGCCGAGCGCAAATTCCGTGGTGGTTCAGCCGTCGTTGGCGGTAATGCCATCGATTAGCGGGATTAACCCCAAGGCAGCGCAGGAGAGAAGGGCAGTAACCTCAAGCCGATGTTCCAAAACCATTCGCCTGCATGGCAGCGGTCGTCAAAACGAGTTTTCCGATATGCGCGCCGGATTCCATCAGCGCATGGGCCTCGGCTGCGTCCTCCAGCCTGAAGGTGCGGAAAATCAAGGGTTTCAGCTTTCCCTTATTCAACATCGGCCAGACTTGTTGTTCCAGTTCCCGCGCAATCTGCGCTTTCTCCAAAACGCTGCGCGACCGTAATGTGGAACCGGTATGCGTTAGCCGTTTTTTTAGCATGGTCATGAGGTTCAGGTCTTTGGCGGGACCATTCTGGACGCCGATCTGGACAATGCGGCCATTCAGCGCAGCCGCCTTATAGTTTCGGGCGACATAGTCGCCGGCAATAATATCAACCACGACGTCCACTCCTGCGCCAGCCGTGAATTTTTCAGCTTCTGCGACGAAATCATGCGTGTGGTAATTGATAGCCAGATCGGCGCCCAGCGTTAGGCAGGCCTGGCGTTTCTCTTCCGAACCCGCCGTGACCAGCACGACGGCGCCGAATGCCTTGGCCAACATCGTCGCGGTGGTGCCGATACCCGATGTCCCGCCATGTATCAACACGGTTTCGCCGGCTTTGAGTTTGCCGCGCTGGAAGAGGTTGGTCCAGACCGTGAAGAAGGTTTCCGGCAAGGCCGCGGCTTCTATCATGCTGAGCCCTTGCGGCACCGGCAGCGCATTACTTTCGTGCACGGTGCAGTATTCGGCGTAACCCCCTCCTGCAACGAGTGCGCATACCTTGTCGTCTATCTCGAAGCGCACGGTTCCTTTACCCAACGCAACAATCTCCCCGGCGATTTCGAGCCCTGGAATCTCGGAAGCCCCGGGCGGCGGTGGGTACAGTCCGCGCCGCTGCAGAATGTCCGGACGGTTGACCCCAGCGGCCTCGGTTTTGATCAGAATTTCTCCACTCCCAGGTTGGGGAATAGGGTGTAACGCGCACATCAATACCTCCGGCCCTCCTGGATTCCGGATTTCGATGGCCAGCATAGTCTGCTTGCTGCCGAGTTTGAAAGTCATGCCTATTCCTGTTATATGTAATATTGTTTGGTGGTGGGGCAGAGCGCCAAGGCGTTATCCGCTCGGCTCTCAAGATAGCTCAGAGATTCAGCTATTGTCGTTCTGCTTGCTGGCAAAGTCCCACAGGCTTGCCGACCCACGATGCGATGGCTTTCCGGCAAGTGAACTTGAAAAACTATACGCTTGAATTCTGACAGTCGCCAATCACGTCCTTGAGACCCGCACTGTCTCCTGCTAATCGTCAGGGTGAGCGAAATATGAACCAGCAGACACTTTGCAGCCAATTTCCTTTAAGTCCGACAGGCCGCTGGATCCTGCAGCGGGACGGAGTGGATTCAGGATAATGGCTTTCTAACTAGAAGGAGGTGTGTGATGAAGATTCTCATTGTTCTGACATCTCACGATCAGCTTGGCAATACGGGAAAGAAAACTGGCCTTTGGCTGGAAGAGTTCGCCGCACCGTATTATTTACTGAAGGACGCCGGAGCGTCGATCAAGCTGGCCTCGCCGAAAGGCGGCCAACCGCCGCTTGATCCAAAAAGCGAATTACCGGAGAACCAGACTCATGCGACCAAGCGTTTTCGGACCGACGGCGCTGCACAGGCTGAACTGGCGAATACGGAAGAGCTGGTTTATCTTCTGGCAAGCGATTTTGACGCGGTGTTCTATCCTGGCGGCCACGGCCCGATGTGGGACATGCCCGATAACGCGGCATCCATTGCGCTGATCGAAGACTTCGTCAATGCCGGCAAACCCGTTGCGGCAGTGTGTCACGCGCCCGTTGCATTGGTGAATGTGCGCGGGAAAGATGGCGAATATTTGGTTAAAGGAAAGCGCGTGACCGGGTTTTCAAATGCGGAGGAAGAGGCCGTGGGTTTGACCACGGTCGTCCCTTTCCTGCTGGAAGACCGGCTAAGGGAACTGGGCGGAAACTACAGCAAGACCAGTAACTGGATGCCCTACGTTCAGGTGGCCGGTAACCTGGTGACCGGTCAAAACCCCGCCTCTTCGGGACCCGCGGCGGAAGCGCTGCTGGAATTGCTTCGCCGCTCCACCGGAACCAGTGCATCCACGGGCAAAACCAGTCGTTAACAACGCTAGACCGGGAATTTACGCGTTTGGTCTGTTCGTGATGATGAAGAGCCCAAGCAGTCCAGTTATCCTGAGATGAAGCAAATCCCCTGAGGCAAGGATTCGTATTCAAAGGGGCAGGGCGGAGTGTTCTACAATTGTGGCGGAAACCAGTGACCGGACACAGCAGCAGTGACATCGATGGAGCAATCAGCGTGGACAATAGCGAATGGTATTATCAAGTGGGGTACGTGGAGGTTTTGTACGCGGCAATGGTGGTGGGCATTATTATTGCCTTATATCTTTTTCGCCGTCTTGATCGCGTGTCTGCCTTAACGGCTAATCTGATGGGGGAGAGCGGCCGTCTGCTCGGCTTGCTTACCCTAGCCGTGATGCTTTTTGTGATTAACAGAGTGCTGGGGGATTTATGGTAATCCGGGCTATCTGTGACAGCCTGCATTTGAAATAACGTCCGATTCCATTCAGCGTGCTCGGGCAACTCGAGGTTCAAACTAGGCGTGTGTCATGTGCAGCGCTTCAAACGCTTGCACCTGTTCAACCGCGTTTCCCAGCAGGTCGCAGCCTGCTTAATTCCCACCCCATTTGCGCGTTGCCCAAATAGACAGGTCGTCCAGGTAGGAGTAGATCACCGGCACCACCAGCAGGGTCAGCAGCGTGGAAGTGACGAGGCCTCCTATGACGGCGTGAGCCATGGGCGAGCGTTGTTCGCCGCCTTCTCCCAGGCCCAGGGCGAGCGGCAGCATGCCGAAGATCATTGCCATGGTGGTCATGAGGATGGGGCGAAGGCGTACGTTGCCGGATTCGATAATTGCCTCGTGGCGATCCTTGCCCGCCTTGACGGCCTGATTGATGAAATCGACCAGCAGGATGGCGTTCTTGGTAACCAGGCCCATCAGCATGATGAAGCCGATGATGGAAAAGATATTGAGCGTGCTGCCCGTGATCAGCAGCGCGAGAAATACGCCGATCAGCGAGAGCGGCAGTGAGACCATGATCGCCACGGGTTGAAGGAAACTGCCGAACTGCGAAGCCAGGATCAGGTAAATGAAAATAACCGCCAAAGCGAGCGCGATAGCGGCGTAGCCCATGGTCTCCTGCAGATCCTTGTTCGCCCCGCCGATCACGAACCGATATCCCGGCGGCACCTCGATATCCTTTAGCGCGATGCCGAGTTCCCGGCCCAGATCGCCCGGTGGTCGACCGGAGGGGTTGGCGCCGATCAGGACTTCGCGATGCAGATCCTTGCGGTTGATCTGGGAGACGCCGAGCGTCGGCACGAACTCGGCAATCTGCCGCAGGGACACCATGCGCGGGCTGCCGTCGGCATCGACGAGCGTGCTGGTCAGATAGAGCCTGTCCAGGTTGGCGGCCCGTGCGCGTTCCTCGCGCGGCAGGCGCACCGTTACATCGTAGTTCTCCCCGTCCGGCGCTTTCCAGGCGCCGGCGATTTCACCGGCGACGAGCGGGCGCAGGGCATTGGCAATCTGTTCAACCCCGAGCCCCAGATCGCTGGCCAGTTCGCGATTGATGTCCACTGCCAGCGTCGGTTTCGCCGCCTCCAGACTGGAATCGATATCGACGAGACCGGGAATCCTGTGCATGGTCGCCATTACTGCTTGCGACAGCTTCTCCAGTTGCGCAATATCGGCCCCTTGTATGCTTACCTGGATCGGCTTGCCGCCCCCCAGGCCACCCGGCGCACCGACGCTGATCTCGATGCCGGCGATACGGTTCAGGCGTTCGCGGATCGGGTCCTGCAACTGCTTCTGGCTGCGGCTTCGCTGCTTATGATCGGTGAGATGCACATAAATGGTTGCTGAATTCTTTCCTACGGCACCGCCGCTGTTCACGGTGGCGTAGGAATATTCAACTTCCGGAAATTCGGCCAACGCCGCCTGCGCCTGCTGCACCTTGGCTCGCGTGTATTCGATGGACGAACCGACGCGCGTCTTGATAGTGACTTGGGCTTCGCCGAGATCGGCCTGGGGCGCGAACTCGGAGCCGATCAGCGGCACCAGCGCGAAGCTGCCGAAGAAGGTGACGAATGCCAGTGCCAGGATCCACAAGCGATGTTTCATCGCCCACTGCAACAAAGTGCCGTACACGGCATGAATGCCATCGAGCAGTGCGTCGCGGCCGGCTTGCAACCGTCCCAGTACGGGTCGGGGCCTGCCTCCCTGGGTCGCCGGGTCGGGCCAGACGCTGGACAGCATCGGATCGAGGGTGAAACTGACGAAAAGAGAGAGCAGCACCGCTGCGGAAACCGTGACGCCGAACTGGAAAAAGAAACGCCCGATAATGCCGCCCATGAAAGCCACCGGCAGAAATACCGCGACAATGGTGAATGTGGTGGCGAGCACCGCGAGACCGATTTCCTGCGTGCCTTCGAGCGCTGCCTGGCGGTGATTCTTGCCCATCATGAGGTGGCGCACGATGTTTTCGCGTACCACGATAGCGTCGTCGATCAGCAATCCCACGCTGAGCGAGAGCGCCATCAGGGTCATGGTGTTAAGCGTGTAGCCGAACGCATACATGGCAAGAAACGTCCCGATCAGTGCGATCGGCAGGGTCAGGCCAGTGATCACCGTGCTGCGCCAGGAATTGAAGAATAAGAACACGATGGCGATGGTGAGCGCCGCCCCCTCGATCAGTGTCGCCTTGACATCCGCCACCGAATTGCGGATGCCGGTGGAACTGTCGCGTACAACCCTGAGTTTTACATCGGGTGGCAGTATGCTGCCCAGTTCGGCCGCTGCCGCGCGCACGCCGTCGGCTACTACGATGGTATTGGATCCCCGTACTTTGACGATATCGATGCTCAGGGCAGGTTTGCCGTCTACCAGGGCCGCCGTGGTCATTTCCTGGCGGCCGTCTTCGATACTTGCCACCTGATCGAGGCGCACCGGTGCGCCGCCGCGCTGCGCCACGATCAGGCTGCCGAACTGATGAGGTTCGGCAATGCGCCCGCGCACCTGGACCATGGTGTCCTCCCGGCCGGTGGAAATGCTGCCGGCGGGGAGTTCCTGGTTTTCGCGCGTGATGGTTTCGAGGATCTTGTCCGCGCCGACACCGAGCGCGCGCATCTGGTCGGGTTTGAGGTAGACCTTCACCTCGCGCATGATTCCGCCGACCAGCGTGGCCTGGCCGACGCCGCGGACGGTTTCCAGCCGTTTGCGAATGACCTGGTCGGCCAAAGTGGTAAGTTCGCGCAGGTCGCGCGTACCGGAATCCAGCGCCAGCGAGATGATGGGCGTGTCGTCCGGGTTGAAACGGCTGATCCTGGGTTCCTTGACTTCGCGCCGGAAGCCGGGGCGCACCAGCGCTATCTTGTCCCGCACGTCTTGTGCCGCCACCGCCGGGTCCGTGGTCAGGTCGAACTCCGCTATTACGCGCGAGCTGCTTTCAAAAGAGCGCGAACTGACGGTCTTGATGCCGCTGACCGTATTCACGGCTTCCTCGATCTTGCGCGTGACATCCGACTCCACCGTCTCGGGGGATGCGCCCGGATATTCCGTTTGCACGACGACGATTGGAAAACTGACATCCGGAAACTGATCGACATTGAGACGCTGGTAAGAAAACAGCCCGAGCACCAGTAGCGCCGCCATCATCATGGTGGCGAAAACGGGGTTATTGATGCTGACGCGAGTGATCCACATGGCTATGCGCTGAAGGGTGCGTAATGGGTTTTATGAATGCTCAGGCAGCGGCGGTTCTCGAAATTCGAGCTGCGGACGTCATTCGTCGGAGACATTCATAACGCGTACCGGTTGCCCCGTATGCAGGTTCACCAGGTTGCCTACCACCACTCTGGCGCCGGAAGAGAGGCCTGATCTGATTTCGATGGTGTCGGTCGCCGCATCGCGCATGCCGGTTTCCACAGACTGTTCGGTCAGCACGCCCGCTTCGATGCGGAAAACGGAAGCGTGGCCGCCTTGCTCGCGCACTGCGGCCTGCGGTACGACAATGGCCGAAACGATGCTGGATACGCCCAGCGTGCCCTGCCCAAACATTCCTCCCTTCAGTTGACCGTCCGTGTTGGCGATCAGCAGGTGCACCATGATCGAGCGCGACCCTTGTTCGGTCGAAGGATTGATCCGCTCCACCTTGCCGATAAATACGCGTTCGCCGAATCCCTCGATCAGCAATCGGGCCTCCTGCCCTACTTGTACCGCGGGAATGTCGCGAGCCGGGACCAGGGCTTCGATACTCATCAGGGAAAGATCGTGTACGGTGAAGAGTTTCGTGTTGACTGCGACCGCGAGACCCGGTTGCGCCACGCGTTCGGCGATTACACCGGCAATTGGCGAGCGGATGACGGCATGAGCAAGCGCTTTGCGCGCTTGTTCGACCTGAGCCTGAAGCGAAACCAGCGTCGCTTCGCCGATGTGAAAATTGCTTTGTAAATTGTCGAAGGCGGTTTGAGAAATGAAATTACGCTCCAGCAGTGACTCATTAGCGTGGAGGTTCTTTCTGGCAAGCGCCAGCTGCGCTTTGCCCACGTCCAGCGCGCCGAGCTTGTCGCGCAGTTTGGCTTCAAGGTCTGTAGTGTCGAGCCGGGCGAGAACCTGTCCTTTTTCCACCGGCTCGCCCTCGCGGACCAGCACTTCCTGGATTTCGGCGGCCTGCTGCGATCTGATCTCCGTTTGATTGAGCGGCTGAATCGTGCCCGTGAGAGGAATAGTTCGTTGCAGTGCCCGTACCGTTGCCTCGGCGACGTCGCGCGGCAGCAACTCCAGCGCCGGAGCCGCTTTGGGGGCGGGAGCAGCGGAATTAGTGCCCGCATGACCGAAGATATGCAGTGCGCCCGCGATGCACAGCAGCAGGAGCAGCACGACGGCTACGATACGTGCAGCGCGACGTGCGCTGGATGCTTTTTGCCGGGTGTCGCCCGGGAGAGGCCGATCGCTGCCGGTATGGTCAATATCCATCGTGGGAGTCTGTGATATATCCGTCGGTCGTATCTGGACTATCGGTCATATAGATAAGAATGGAGCACCGTTCTGTCTACAGGCGCCGGTCCTGGTAGATCAGGCCCGTCAATATGAAGTTGGTAATTTCGTCGCAATACTTCGCCTTGTCGCGCTCGTTCAGATAGCCGCTCCAGATCAGTTGAACCGCTCCCCAGAACGCCGATTGCGCTCCGAACATCAGCATGTCCAGCGGTTTGCGCGGAAACAGCCCTTCCTCGACGCCTTGCATGATAGTGGCATTGATCGCCTTGTTTGTCGCTGCCTCGACCGCCTTGAGTTCCTCACTGATCCGCGCCGGCAGGTTTCGCCTGAACTCTGCACGTCCGCAGTAGAGCACTACGCGATGAAGCTCCTTGCTTGAAAGATGGGCCTCCCACGCAACCCGGGTCATTTCGCGGAAGCGTGCGATCACGGGCAATATATCCGCTTGCTGGATTTGCGCCAGCAACTTGCGGTTGAATTCCAGCGCAAGCCGCGCATAAATTTCATCCTTACTCTCGAAGTGTTTGTAGATCGTGCCTTTGCCAACCTCGGCCTTTCGGGAGATTTCTTCAACCGTTACCAACTCCCAATCGGCACGGCCAAAGAGGGCCAGCGCCGCGGTGAGAATTTCACTTTCCCGGCGATTGAATTCTCGTGCTTTTCGTTCCTGGATGCTCACGGCTTCGAAGCTCCTGATAAGTGACCGTCGGTCATTATACGACTGCTAGCCCAAACACTTCATGATTATTAGTGATTTGGCCAGATTCAGTTTTGAGGGCCTGGGAAAGAGTTGGGCAGTTGCAGCACACACTTGGGTCAATAACTGCAACTATTCGTCTCCCACACCGGGATTAACTACAAATCAACCTGCATTTACCCCCTAGCTGTAACAACCTGCCTTTCAAACTGTACCGACCAGCATTCAACGCAATTTTGAGTCAGGGATAACTGCAACTATTTATCCTCGCTTAACTGTTAATGCACCTGCGTTTATCGACCTGCATTTGATCTTGCGAACCAGGATTAATTGCAATTGAACAAGCCAAGGTTGAAGGAGGCCGTATTCTGTCCGCTACCCCAATCTTGGTTCGCTTTCGCTTTACCCATCGTACCGCCGCTACAATTCAGTGCTCGTTATCGAGTCACTTACCTTGACAATCTGTATTCATGATCTAGCTTCAAATGAAGGAGCCCACGACAATTTTAAAGAAGGAGTGACTCGTCATGAAAACGACCTGGAGTTCCAAGGTGCGAAGCTTGGTCCTTGCCGCCTCCCTGAGCGCGAGTGCCAGTTTCCTTTCCCCTGCCTTCGGGCAGGTTTTCAGCGCCTCGTACCTTATCGACCTGAACACGAAAGAATGGACCAAATTGGAAACTTTGGGGGAATTCACTTCCGCACGGGCCATCAATGATTCCGGGCAGGTCGTCGGTCAGACTGGCCAAGGAATCTGGCTTGTCACCTCTCCATTTGTCCGTACTGGTTTTGTTACCGGTCCAAATGGAGCCGGCATCACCAGGTTGAGTATGGATGATTCCAACGATATCAACAATGTCGGACAGGTAGTGGGGACTGCCATGGCAGCTCCAGACGCGCCCGTTACCTACTCGTATATCACTGGACCTAATGGTGAGGGAAGGACTTTGATAGAGCCTTTAGGTAAATTTAGCACCGCTGTAGCTTATAGTATCAATGAGGCAGGGCAGGTGGCAGGGTGGTCCTCGACGGGGGAAGGTGGTTCGCGTGCTTTCATAACCGGTCCAAATGGTGTAGGCACAGTAGATCTCGGTTATTTCGGTGGATATGTCAGTGTTGCTGTTGACATTAATAATACGGGACAGGCAGCAGTTTGGGCAGATATGGCCGACGGTTCGCAGCGCGCTTTCATCACTGGTCCGAATGGCTTTGGCATGACTGACCTCGGTACTCTTGGTGGAGCCAGCAGTTTTGTTTCCGGAATCAATGACACTGGGCAGATAGTGGGAAGTTCTGAAACTGCCGCAGGTTCCAAGCACGCTTTTATCACCGGTCCGAATGGCCAGGGTATGATCGACCTTGGTACTCTCGGCGGTAGCTTCAGTGGTACGGCGGATATCAATGAGGCCGGACAGGTAGTGGGAAGTTCTGAAACCGCAACAGGTGCCGAGCATGCTTTTGTCACTGGCCCGGATGGCACTGGCATGATGGATTTGAATTCCCTGGTGGATCTGCCCGAAGGCGTTATCCTAGCCACCGCAACCGGGATCAATAACGTTGGCCAAGTTATCGCGATTGCCATGGTCCCGGAACCCTCATCCTACGTCCTGATGCTCGCGGGTCTGGTTCTCGTCGGGGTGATGATTCGACGCAAGGAGGTTGTTTAAAGCAGCGGCAGTTTGGGTAGCAATAGGTCTTGCGGAGAAGCTGCGCCACATTGAAGGGGAGCGCTGCCCCACACTTCGCGTTCGCCGCAGGGCAGGGGGCAAAACCAGCCTTGACCCTGCCTGAAAGCTTCAATTCGTATTCATCCGTGTTGCTGCCAAACCTCTCCGCCTATGTCGTCCGCGGCGAGGCGTGGCCCGCATACAAGCGTGCTTTCGACGCTCGGTTGGCGGCTTTCACCGCCGCATCGCATCGGCAGGCAGGCAAAGGGCCGATTTGGCGAAGGGTTTCGACGTTAAAAGAAAGATGCGGAGGGGGAAGACATGGCTGAGCTTATACTGACAACGTTTGATTGGGTTCCGGAATTGCCGCGCGGCTATGTTCGCGACCTGCGCGTCCGCTGGGCGCTGGAAGAGGCCGCATTACCCTATCGGGTGGAGACCACCCCATTTCGCGATAGAAGCGCGAAGCATTTTGCGAACCAGCCTTTTGGTCAGGCACCCTGGCTGACCGATGGAGAGATCAAGATTTTCGAAAGCGGAGCGATCCTTCTTCATCTGGGCGAGAAAAGTAACGCACTGATGCCGTCAGACCCAAGCGGCCGCAGCAAGGTCATTGAATGGCTGTTTGCCGCGCTCAATTCCGTCGAGATGGCCAGTCTGCCGTGGTCTCTTTTCAAGTTTACCAATGACACGATTCAATCGCCGGGGCGAGAGCTTTTGGAGAATTTCCTGCAGGGCCGCCTTCAGCACATGGAGACGATATTAGCCGGTCGTAACTGGTTAGCCGGGTCGTTCTCAGCAGCCGATATCCTCATGGCGGACGTGCTGCGTCTTGTTGATCGATTCGATGGTCTGGCGGATTATTCAGCCTGTCGCAACTACGTCGAGCGCGCAACTGCACGCCCAGCCTTTGTGAAAGCACGTGCAGACCAGATGGCACATTTCGCGGCGGCTGACTGAACGGGGCGCGGCTAAGACAGAGGGTAAGCGGACTTCCGCTACAGCTTCAAGAATGTCTCGGAAGGATCGCAGCATGCTGTCCACGAGGTGCCCGTCCAAACACCGTTGTATGGCGGAAACCGGCCATATCCCCGTCGTGTGAACATTGCCATGGCGCTTAGGGTGTCATTTCGTCCCCTACTGGAATCGAACCCTAAAAGAGAGCTGGCAGCGTGTTCGCCGACCTTGTCAGTCAGTTGCAGTTAATCCTGGCCCAAAATAGCGCTGAATGTGTCGGCGCTATTTCAACCGCAGGTTGCTAAAACGACCAGTTTGTTTTTAACGCCGCCCGTCATACCAGACCGGTAACTGCTTTTTGTCTTGCAACGACCGGCGCGGGTGCAGCATGACGCGCAGGATCTGGCCGGTAATCTCTCCTGCGGAGTAAAGCTGCACCTTGCGCGGTGACGACTCCAGAGGATGTTTGGTCAAGATGACGAATTGAAGCCCGCGCTGTTGTCCCCATTTTCTGAGTTTCTGACTCAAGCCTATCTCGTCGGCAGCGTAAAGTTCCTGGTCGAAGCCGCCGACGTCGCGAAACGCATCGCTGCGGGATACGACCAGCGCCCCGGCCGCCCAGCCAAATAGAACCGATGTACCTGTCCAGAGCTTCAAAGTCGCGCTCGCCCACCACGGCAATCCCGGCATTTGTATCGTGCTGCCACAGCCCACGCTCTTGCCTTCTTCGATAAGCCGCAGGATATCGGCCAGCAGCCCGGTATTTAAATAACTGTCCGCATCCACAAACAACAGCCAGTCGCCTGTCGCCTCAGCCGCGCCGGTATTGCGTGCCCGGCCGATCTGATTGACCGGCTCAAACACAACCCGGGCGCCTGCCTGTCTTGCCAGATTGGCCGTGTTGTCAGTGGAGTTGTTGTCCACCACAATAATCTCCGATGTAAAACCGGGTTTGTAATTTGCGGCAAGTGATGTAGAAATGGATTGCAAGCATTCTTCAATCAGACGCTCTTCATTAAAAGCCGGAATGATAATTGAGAGGTGCATAGGAGGCATCTGATTTGTCCAAGTGGAACGTCCATTATCCCGCAAAATATCGCTCCATACGAAAAAGACACGGAAGATATTTGCGTAAAGAATGGAATGGGAGAGCTCGGGCGAGTTTGCCCATGAACCGGATTTTTCGGATTATTTAAGCGTATCTTTGACTCAACAAGACCTGCTTTAAACACTAATTATTGGGTACTGCGAGCTCAATCGATAAAATCAAAAACTTATGAATTTTCATCATCTTGAGATGAACAATTCGTTCGGAGATCATCTGAGTGAATTCGGGGTTTTACAATGACTGGGGTAGCACGAGTTGTGGCATAGGGTAGGCTTTCCGGGCGCGGTCAACTGAAAGAGTGTTTCTTGTACTCGTTCCAGCGCCTTATAGCAGGCTACCATCTTAATTTTCTGCCGGGGTCCATTATAGGTACGATGCTGACAGAACCTCCAGTAGTTGGATTTACCAGGCCGACTAATTGGAGCTGATCTTCGGTTGGAGTCAATTTGGCCATAAGATCAACTGAAGCTGTTGCCCCTTCCAGGACATGAAAGGTGTACGGAAAAGTATTACCTACGAAGCTCACGATATCAGCATTGGCTTCAGGGGTGCCGATGTTTGGATTGCTGATGTTTAGCGTATTGTTAATGCTCAGACTTGTGTGATAGGTAAAATTTTTGCTTGTGTCGTCAAAGTTGAGCGGGATATCTAACCCGATTCCGGTAACGTCTGTTCCTGAAATCGTTGCGCCGTTATGATAGGTTAATGTTCCTAATTTGAAAGTTTCTCCTGCCGAAGGAGAAAAACTATCTCCAATAAAGGTCAGGTTACCTTGTGAACCAAGAAGACCAGACGTAGGCTCACCCCAATTAAAAGAATTCATTTCTACCCCGCTACAAGTTGCAGGAGGGCATGACGGTGTCGGGTCGAGAAAAATTCCGACCGAGGTTCCAGCATCGGTCGCGTGTCCATAAGCTGGCGCAAGCGCTACCACTATAATGAGACTTAACCACATTGATTTGCAACGATGTGACTTATCAAGTTTGAGATTCATTATTCCTCCCCGTTTTTTTGACTCTAAACCATGGACCTATAGGTATACGACATGGAATTTAGGAGAAAAATGCTTTGTTGTGAATTGAACCCGGATAATTCATGAGTCCTAATGGATTATCCGGGTTGAAATGACTTACATTGTTTATAGCTAATTTATAGCTAAAAAAACGGGAAAGACAAGAAACCTTTCCGCTCGACACGAACCGGCCGATCAAGCCGTTCATTTACCAGGAGCGGAAGGTACTGGAATGTGTCTCATAAATCAGCATCAGCGCGGATGGGTTTTTAGTCGTAGGAAGTTCAAGTTCGGGGTGGAAGTGACCTGCCCCTTTCATTAGCTTCATGATGTAGTAGAGTCCGATTCTTAAAAAGGAGCGGATTTATGAAGAAACGATTTAGCGAGGAGCAGATTA
>NZ_FMUF01000041.1:0-4525 GCF_900100985.1 Nitrosospira sp. Nsp1 | reverse complement strand
CATCTGGTAATGGATCGCGCCTACGAGGGGAATGAAACACGGCAACTGGCGTTGGATCTTGGTTTCATTCCGGTAGTCCCGCCCAAGGCCAACCGCGTTGAGCCTTGGGAATACGACAAGGTTATGTACCGGCGGCGTAACGAGATTGAGCGACTGTTCAGGAGGCTGAAAGGATTCCGCCGTATCTTCTCCCGCTTTGAGAAACTGGATGTAATGTTCACTGGCTTCATCCACTTCGCTTTGATCGTCGAAGCACTTAGATTGTGTTAACAGGCCCTAGTTTAGTCCTGGATAAAAAATTCTCAAAACCACTCCCAATTCTCTCCCATCGGGCATCGATATCACCTAAACCCCATTGGCCATCATAGAACTGGTGGTATACACTCCTCCAGTTATTTCCCGTGCTAAACAGATCGAGTCGACCAGAACGGAACGATATTGCAGGAACTCCGATGCGGCAATCTTTAATTCTTCTAGAAAACGGATCGCAAAGTACGTTAAGCCTGGAAGTCGTCCGCCATTGGTTGGCTTTCATGAATAATACGAGCCGTCTGGACGAGCTGGTTCGATATATCATCAACGTAAACGTTAACTTGATTCCCAACCGTTACTTCTGGAGTATCCTGAGTCTTCCACCCTACTATGGATGCCTGGATCGGTCGGTCAGCCCATTCGTGCTCTCCCCTTTCGAGGCCAGCCTCTGCCGGTTCAAGATACGCTTTGCCCGATTTAATAGCTGCGATGATAGCGGTTTGCATCGCAATGGCCGCATCCTCTGAGCTGTACGTGAAGAAATGGCGACCGTTGCCTTGAGAAATGCATAACCTCCCATCTTTGGTTAACCAGAATTCCTTACCCTTAAGATCCACGCACAGCGATCCCTTACCAGGTTTGATTAGCCACATGCGATTTGCTCCAAGAAAGAAGCTTTGTC
Source organism: Nitrosospira sp. Nsp1 (assembly GCF_900100985.1). Lineage (NCBI taxonomy): Bacteria > Pseudomonadati > Pseudomonadota > Betaproteobacteria > Nitrosomonadales > Nitrosomonadaceae > Nitrosospira > Nitrosospira sp. Nsp1. Next base: position 3,591 of record NZ_FMUF01000041.1, on the reverse strand, counting down.
GGTCCGTCTTGCTGAGGCTGACAGGACTGTACCCGGCCGACTCTGGAAACCATTCGCGGCCTTTGCATTTTTAATATTAGCAGCACCCTTTCCCAACCTAGCACGGCCGTGGGAGCTTAAGCCCGATAAAGGCCCGCTCCGATTTCCATTGTGCTGGTTTTGGCGGCGTCGAGTATAGATAGCCAGAACTACTACACCGGCACTAAACAGAACGAAAGGCGCTGGCTCAGGAATTGCAGATGCGAATACGCCGTACTGGAATACAGGATCGGAGCCAGAGAATGCGATACTGTTATCCAAGGTAACGTTCTTAATCTGCAATTCGTTATCCAAAACTTTGGCAGTAAAGGAAGTGCTACTAAAACCATTAGCCAATGTGTTTAGAATTTCTGTTATGTTTTTGCCCGTAGTATCGGCCGAGACTGTTAAGCCATTCAATCCGCCGAGCTCAATTGTAGCGATGCCGCCTTCCCCTAAAAGCATGTTGTCTGGTTCCCCGTTGGCGTCAAATGCGAGAAGGCCAACCCCGAAGATGAGAGCAGGCGGTGCTGCGAACTCAGCGGCCTCAAATTTAATCCTATCCTTTTCTGGAGCTGCCCCCCCGGCTCCTGTCCTAATGTCGATCTTTGTAATAAAAAGATCATTGGGCTTCGCTCTGACGGTTACATCATCGCCGTTGGCCATAGACGTAACATGCTCGAATTTCCTCGTTCCCATTACGCGTCCATTGATAACATCATCAAGGAACGTCGCTTTTGTTCTGGTATTCATCACATTAGGGGCTAGTGTGATGATGTTGTTGGTCTCGCTACCACCGCCTGCGGTTGAGATAGTTAGTGTGTCGCGGAATCTATTACCGACTGGGCGCGAGACCCCGCCTGGGTCCGTAACTGTGATGACAGCAGAGTATGCTTTCTGCATAGCCATCGGCACAATGACCATGCAGGCCATCACCATAAGTGTCCACTTCTTGGTGTTCATGGTTTCCTCCCAGATTCGTAAGACTTGTTAATGGGGCCGTTACAGAATTCGGAAAAAATCGTACGCTAAGCCTTTCCGTTGAGGGGTAGCGGCCGGAACTGCCCATCCTTGACCTTTCGGCTCTGCCGCCACACGTAATCGCCGGTCAGGTTGATGTGCTCCCAACCGAGCGGCGACAGGTATTGCAACAGGGTGTCATCGATGGCCTGGCCGTGACCGCGCAAGGCACTTGCTGCCCACTCCAGATAGGTCGTATTCCATAACACAATGGCAACCGTCACGAGGTTCAAGCCGCTGGCCCGATAGCACTGCTGCTCGAAACTGCGATCGCGGATTTTCGCCCAGGTGGTTGAAGAACACGGCGCGGGCCAGCGCATTGCGCGCCTCGCCCTTGTTCAACCCGGCGTGCACGCGGCGGCGCAACTCGACGTTTTGCAGCCAATCCAGAATGAACAGCGTATTGCCTCACTGAATTTCTTTCATCAAGCCTTCCCTTTAAGTCAGTCACCTCGCTCAACGCTCTTTATCTTTATACTCCGCCGTCGGACAACTGCACTTATCAGCCCCAAACCAGCTAGCAGCATGGCGTAAGTTTCGGGTTCGGGGATGGGCGGGGTTGAAAAGGGCGGAGGTGGTGCGACTGCGAAAGGTGTTTCACGCAAGATAAAGTTTCGCTGTTGATTTAACTCTTCAATCTGATGAATCCCGATGCCTTTCCAGTCTCGCATACTATTGCGCGCAAATGTTTCACCTGTCAGGGTAATTACCTTGCCTAGTTGATCTCCTATGTCTCCGGGAGGTGTCGTAAATGGAAGAAAAGCTTCTCGATCGGCATCCTTATGAAAATGCGCAAAGCCCGGGTGGTTTTCGACAGCGTGTTTACTCTCCCCTAGTACATTATTTCCATTTTGATTGAGTTTAAGAACAGGATTCGGATCAATAAGCTCCAGCCCGAAACTTTTCCAGTCGATAGTTTGAGAGGTGTTTTTGACGGTTTCATTCAGGGTGATACGAAGCCCCGAGTGATCTGCAGCTGCAGGGGATTTTTCAATAAACTTGAGATCGATAGGCTCTAATCCGGCAAACTCTTTTGTCAATTTAAGAGTACCCGCACTTTTAGGGGTAATTTGGGTATTAGGAGCTCTGGGCCCTTCTGTTGGGGTAAATTCCACGCCTTTTACCTTCGTATCATCAAACTCTACTATCCATCCGCTATTCCCCAGGTCCTTAGTCGCAGCCCAAGTTGAACTGGAGCTTGCAAGACCCAAAAGAACATTTGCCATCAGACAAAGCATAAATCGCTTAGTAATCATTTTGTTTTCTCCCGAATTTCATTGAATAACCGCCCATAAATCGCGATTCCGTTGCCTTTCAGAAAATCAAAAATACAAAGAGCCATCGAATTAGCTCTCCAACAGATAAAACAAAAGCTTAATAATCCAATCTGCTTTATTTGTAGACGGCAATATAAAAAAATCAAGTGTCGGATTTGCGTCAAATTAAATGAATCGAAAAGTATTCTGAGCCTCCCTAAATAAGGACGAGCATAGAGGCGCAAGCTGTGCTCGAACAGTCAACAAAAGGAGAAATTCCATTTTATTGCCCACCAAGCATTTCATGGAGCCAGTTGGCGCTTTGAGCGCTTTTGAGATGTCAGCATAGGCTATACCCTATCCTGATGTCAGGATAGGTCATCTCGAAACGTCAGAATAGAGTGCGTTCTAGTGTTTCTTGACACCTGCAGCGAAAGGTCATAGATTTCTTCCTGACACTTTCGTATTTGGAGGCATCTTGCAGGGTCAACGCATCGGCTACGTTCGGGTCAGCAGCTTCGACCAGAACCCGGAACGGCAACTGGAGCATATCGAAGTCGGCAGGGTGTTCACCGACAAGGCGTCGGGCAAGGATACCCAGCGGCCCGAACTCGATTCGCTGCTGGCCTTCGTGCGCGAAGGCGACACCGTGGTCGTTCACGGCATGGATCGTCTGGCCCGCAACTTGGACGACCTGCGCCGTCTCGTGCAAAAGCTCACCAAACGTGGCGTGCGCATCGAGTTCGTCGAGGAGAGTTTGACCTTCACCGGCAAGGACTCGCCGATGGCGAATCTGATGTTGTCGGTAATGGGGGCGTTCGCCGAGTTCGAGCGGGCTTTGATCCGTGAGCGGCAGCGGGAAGGTATCGCCCTCGCCAGACAGCGCGGAGCCTACCGGGGCCGCAAGAAGGCGCTGTCGCCCGAACAGGTAGTCGAGCTGCGGCAGCGGGCCGCAGCCGGCGAGCAGAAAGCGAAACTGGCCCGCAAGTTCGGCATCAGCCGCGAAACCCTGTACCTGGTTGGCCCGATTGATGGCGAGGCTGCGCAACAGGTAAGGATAAATTTCATGGCCAGGGTGCCTCTTGCTGGTTCCAGGCTTTCTATATAGCGCCTCAATGCCCATACGCTTCATCAACGTGCCAACATGCTTGCGTCCAACATCGAGCCCTTCCCGATTGAGTTGGTCGCGCAGCATGCGCGTACCCATGAACGGGTGTTCCAGGTGCAATTCGTCAATGCGGCGCATGAGCGCCAGATCCGTGGCGCTGACTGGTTTGGGCAGATAATACACGCTGCC
>NZ_FMUF01000040.1:0-4540 GCF_900100985.1 Nitrosospira sp. Nsp1 | reverse complement strand
CCTGATTGCATAGCGATTTAGGTTTCGAGTCTGGATATCGGACACAACAAATCAACACGGAGTAAGGAGAGAAAAATGGTTGTCAAACCTTGGCTGAAGCTGGTCACGCTCGCATGCGGCGCCTTATTGGCGGCGTCTGCGTACGCGGACTTTCCCAGCGTCCCCAAAGAAACGTACAAAGCGCTGAACCTGCAGCAATCGGCCTCACCGAAAGAATTGCACCAGGCGCTGGTCAAGCGCTACAAAGACCCGGCACAAGGTGCGGGCCGTGGCACCCTGGCCAAATACTGGGAGCCCATCCCCATGAGCATGTACTTTGACCCTGCCTCCTTCTACAAACCGCCCACCTCCATGAAAGAAGTGGCTGCGCGCGACGAATGCGTCAAATGCCACACCGACGAATCGCCGGTCTGGGTCAACGCCTGGAAAAAGAGCACCCACGCCAACCTGGACAAGATACGCAACCTGAAGCCTGACGACCCCATTTTCTACAAGAAAGCCAAACTGGAAGACGTCGAGAAGAACCTGCGCTCCATGAACCGGCTCGGCGCCAACGAAAAGCTCAAGGAAGTTGGTTGCATCGACTGCCACGTCGACATCAACGCCAAAGGCAAAGCCGACCACATGAAAGACCTGCGCATGCCCACCGCAGACGTCTGCGGCACCTGCCACCTGCAGGAATTTGCCGAACGCGAATCCGAGCGCGACACCTTGATCTGGCCCAACAAACAATGGCCGCAGGGACGCCCCTCGCACGCGCTTGACTGGAAAGCCAACGTCGAAGTCGCCGTATTTGCCGCCATGCCCCAGCGCGAAATCGCCGAAGGCTGCAGCATGTGCCACACCAACCAGAACAAATGCGACATGTGCCACACCCGGCACGAATTCTCCGCGGCCGAATCGCGTCAGCCCGAAGCCTGCGCCACCTGCCACAGTGGTGTCGACCACAACAACTGGGAAGCCTACTCCATGAGCAAGCACGGCAAGATCGTGTCCCTCATGGGCGACAAATGGAACTGGGAAGTCCCCCTGAAGGACGCCTACGCCAAAGGCGGACAGACCGCCCCCACCTGTGCCGGCTGCCACTTCGAGTATGAAGGCAAATACGCCCACAACGTCGTACGCAAGATACGCTGGGCCAACTACCCCGCCGTTCCCGGCATCGCCGAGAACATCACCAGCGAATGGTCCGAAGAGCGGCTTGACTCCTGGGTCAAGACCTGCACCCAGTGCCACTCCGAACGCTTCGCCCGCTCCTACCTCGAATTCATGGACAAAGGCACCCTGCATGGCCTGGCCAAATTCAAGGAAGCCCACGGCGTAGCCGAGAAACTCTACAAGGATGGCCTGCTCACCGGCCAGAAGACCAACCGTCCCGCCCCCATGGCACCCGACAAAGAAATGTTTGCCGGCTTCACCCAGCTCTACTGGTCCAAGGACAACAACCCTGCCGCCATCGAGCTCAAAGTCCTGGAAATGGGTGAGAACAACCTGCCCAAACTGCACGTAGGCTTAGCCCACGTCAACCCGGGCGGCTGGACCTACACCGAAGGTTGGGGACCCATGAACCGCGACTACGTCGAAGTCATGGACGAAAACACCAAGATTCGCGAAATGGCCGCCTTGCAGGCACGGGTCGCCAAGATGGAATCCAGCCGACGCTCCAGCCTGCTTGACATCCAGAGCACCGATGACAAGCTCTCCCTGGGCGGCTTAGGTGGCGGCATGCTCCTGGCCGGCACCTTAGCCTTAGCCGGCTGGCGCCGTCGTGAAAAAAGCGAACGCTAACATTTGAGCACCTCAACTTCAACCCGCGCCCCCGTGGCGCGGCGCAACACCAAACTCCTCCCCTCACTGGGCATCCTCCTGGTGGCGGGAGGAATTCTTTTACTCCTCTGGTTTGGCTGGCTCTGGTTCAACCCCGGCCCCGCCCCCTATCGCTACCAGCTCGTCACCGAAGGCGGCATCGACCAGTTTCCGCAACTGGGCCTGCCGGCAGGCATCGACCCCGCCCTCAAGCTGGCCCAATATGAAGTCTATGCCGAAGGCGTCGACCAGCCCCTGGCACTCACCCACACCGCAAGGCTGGGCACTGACGCACCCGTGCGGCTCGACTGGGAAAACCACACCAGCGAACTGCTCGTCACCGTCGACAACAAACTCAGCGAACTTGCCGCCCTGTCGGTGGCCATCGCCAAGCATGCGCCCAAGGACGCACTCATCCTCGCCTGGTGGGACACCTCGCGCCAAGTCAACCTTCTGGCCGGACGCGACACCCTGTTCACCACCCGCATCGGCGAACCCCTGATCGTGCCCACCCCGTGGCTCGAGCGCACCGACGCCATCAAACGCTACGAGAACGAATTCTGGGGCGCACCTGCCGGCGAACAGGAACGCGCCACCTTCCAGCGCTTCGCCGACGCCCTCCTGGCCCCGCCCGAGACCGGCGCCGCCCTGCTGCGCGAACTGGCCGGCAACCGCGAAGCCTACATCGCCATCCACGTCAACGACCTCTACAAACTGGGGCTCATGCGTCCCAAGTTTGACATCACCTACAAGAACTTCCCCATGGAAGGCAACATGCACGGCCTGATCGGCTACCTCAAGACCTGGATGCAGAGCAACCAGTTCGACACCTACACCCTGCAATCCATTTCCGACAAAATGGTGCGCGCCTACTTCCTGCACAAAGGCCCCAACAGTGAGAGCCTCATCGCCCAGATGCTGCCCTTCACCGAATCCCAGCCCCTGGAACTGCAAGCCCTCCAGCTCATCTACCAGCAAGGCGGCTACTGGGTCTACAAAATCCCCGCCCCCGGCGACAGCGCAAGCGCAAACAGCGCCGACCTCTCCGAAGGCAGCTGATTCCGGCGATACCACGCAGACACAGCGCAGACACAGCGACAGCTCCACCGAGCAGACCCCAGACCCGCAGACCCACCAGACCACCGCCCGGCCCACCCGCCTGCGGCGGGCTGGCGGTACCAGTGGTACCAGAAAGAGTCATGGTACTGGTGCTACCCGTTTACAGAAACCGGAGATACAGTATGGGCAAAATCCGGAATCCGGTAGTAGACCGCGCATTTGTCGCTTAAGCGTTATAATACAAAGGATTTTACGTTTCCCGTGAGCTTCGCTTTGAGGGACACGCTGCAAGCGTCGGATTCAGGATAAAAAAAGGTTTTAATAACACCCGGATAATTTTGTCTCGCCAGAAAAAAAGGAGAAACCATGAGCCATCGCATGACATTAGTCCTCGCCGCAGCCGCCATGCTGGCGGTAGTTGCAGGCAGTGCTACCGCGCAATCGTATGAAGGCCGCAAGAAGTGCAGTTCCTGTCACAAGAGCCAGGCCGAATCGTGGGGCGACACCGCGCACGCCAAAGCCATGGACTCCCTGAAGCCCAACACCAAGGCCGAGGCCAAGAAGAAGGCCAAGCTCGACCCGGCCAAGGACTACACCAAGGACAAGGACTGCGTAGGCTGTCACGTCGACGGCTGGGGCAAGGATGGCGGCTACACCGTCGAGGACCCGAGCAAGTTCACCACCGGCGTGGGTTGCGAATCGTGCCATGGTCCCGGCTCCAAGTATCGCGGCACCCACCGCAAGGCCGGTGCTGCCTTCGAGAAATCGAAGAAGACCGCTCCGCGCCAGACCTTGGCCGATGCCGGACAGGACTTCAGCTTTGAAGAAAGCTGCAACGCCTGCCACATGAACTACGAAGGCAGCCCATGGAAGGGTGCCAAGAAGCCCTACACCCCCTTCACCCCCGCGGTGGACAAGAAGTACACCTTCGACTTTGACAAATACGTCAAGGACACCAAGGCCATGCACGAGCACTACAAACTGGACGGCACCTTCACTGGCGAGCCGAAGTTCAAGTACCATGACGACTTCCAGGCCAAGGCCAAAGTGGGTGTGAAAGGTTCGGAGGACTGATGGCGGGAATGAAAGCAGGCGGCACCCTGCTCACAGGTGCCGTACTGGGGATCGTGATGGTGGCGGTGGTATTCGGCGGCGAGGCCGCCGTCTCCACCACCGAATTCTGCACCAGTTGCCATTCCATGAGTTATCCCGCGGAGGAGCTCAAGACCTCCTCGCACTATGGCGCGCTGGGGGCCAACCCCGGCTGCAAGGACTGCCATATCCCGCAGGGCTTCAAGAACTTCCACTTGGCGGTGGCCACCCACGTGGTGGATGGGGCGCGCGAGCTGTACATGGAGTTTGCCGAGGATTACTCCACCCTGGAGAAGTTCAACGAGCGCCGGCTGATCATGGCGCACGATGCGCGCATGAACCTGAAGAAGTGGGACAGCCGCACCTGTCGTGAATGCCACAAGAATCCGCAACCGCCTGGTGCTGACGCCAAGGCTGCGCACAAGAAGATGGAGACGGAAGGGGCGACCTGCATCGACTGCCATCAGAATCTGGTGCACAAGGAAGCCCCCGAGACCGACTTGAACGAGAGCAAGAAACAGGGCAAACTGGTCCTCAAACCCGAAAAGAAGGATGATGACGAGGAGGATGAGGAGGAGTGAGT
>NZ_FMUF01000036.1:0-11143 GCF_900100985.1 Nitrosospira sp. Nsp1 | reverse complement strand
CCGGAGAATCATTTCGGCTTCGAGGGCGTTGCCTGGTACTGGCACTTCGTGGACGTGGTCTGGCTGGGCCTGTTCATATTCGTCTACTGGCTTGTGTAACGATTGCAGGATTTTATCCAGGTTTATTACATGACAGTTTTTTTGTGATCTCGCGATGATCTTATCCCGTACAACTCAGTACGCCATTCAGGCGCTTATTTATATGGCCACGCAACCCCGTGGCGTGGCCGTACTGAATCGCACCATTGCCGACCACCTGAGGTCATCCCCCACCTATCTTGCCAAGATTCTGCAAGACTTGTCCCGCGGCAACCTGCTTTATTCTTTCCGCGGAAAACAAGGAGGCTTTTGCCTGAGGGAAAATAGCGACCAAATTAATCTGATGCAGATCGCCATCCTTACCGAGGGTCCCGGATTCACCGATGGCTGCGTGCTGGGACTCAAGGTTTGCAGTGATAAAACGCCCTGTCCGATGCATGTCAAATGGTGGCCGATCAAGCAGGAGATCGTGAAGCTGTTGCAGAACCAGACCCTGGACCTGCTTGCCGCCATGGTCGTAAGCGGCAGATATAAACTGACCGATTTACCGGAGGCCGCACTTGGCGGTCAAAACCGCCTGGGCGAAAGCTGTCCGGACGGATTGTAAAATTTTTCAGCGGAGCTAACATGACCAAATGCTCGTCGAATATATCACCCGCTACTGATGACCCGGTTGACGTTCCCCTGGATTGCAGGGATTGTGGCGCTTATAAGTTATGCATGTCCCTTTGGTTGAAGACGGGTGACGCATCTTTGCTTGAGCGAGTCGTCAAAAGAAAGCACGTGTTTAAACGCGGAGATGTTTTGTATCGCATGGGGCAGCCGATGGAATACATGTATGTCATCCGCGGCGGGTCAGTCAAAACCAGCGTCAGCACCGAGGACGGGCAGGTGCAGGTTATCGGTTTTCACATAGTAGGAGAATTGCTGGGTCTGAACGCCATCGAGAGCCGGCAACATAACTGTGAAGCCCAGGCGACGGGAATTACCTCTGTTTGTGAAGTTTCCATCGATCGCTTTGAAGAGCTGGCAAGTACGGATCCCGCCATTCAGCACGAAATTCTCAAAATCATGAGCGCGGAAATCCATCACAGCCATGAATTGCTGCTATTGCTGGGCAAGCATAATGCTGAAGAGCGTCTGGCTACGTTCTTGCTCAGCCTGTCTCAGCAGTTCGCACGGCGCCATTGTTCGGCTACTGAATTCGACCTGAGCATGTCGCGCAGCGATATAGGAAACCATCTGGGAATCGCGGAGGAGACCGTTTGCCGTATATTTGCACGGTTTCAGGATGACGGCCTCATCAGCAGCCGGTATAGGCGTGTAAAGCTGAACGATCTGGAGCGTTTGAAGCAGATCGTCTATCACCGGCGTACCAGCAACGCTCGGGATTCCGTGGATCGCCAGCTTGAAGCCTGACCCGGGGTTCCGGTCTCAATCCTGGGACAGCGATTTCCTTATTCCAGGGTGCTTCACTGGTTTCTTGCACGTCACGGTATAATGGGCTGCTTTCGAACGAACTCGAGATTTACTTCTCAGTGATCGCCACAGTTATTCGCAAGCAGCACTACCGGGAACGACGATTTCCAGCAAAGGTCCTGGTGATATTAGTCGGTGTTTATTGTCATGAGCGGGATATGCTTGAGTTTCGAAGATGGCAATATGATGCTTTTCGTATCTTTCAGAGAAAAATTAAGCAAGGAAAGCGCGAATTGCTGATATTCTCCGTCGGGGACCTTTTTTCATTTTGTTTCCCCCCAAACGCCAGCCTTTCATAGCATTTCGATGAAGAGTTAAGTGTTGTTCTTTTTTTAATCTAAAGGAAAATTCATGCGAAAATTACTTATCACCGTTGTCACTATGCTTGTCACCGCGTTACCGTTTACCGCCGCCCATGCGGTCGTTAACATCAACACTGCCACCGAGGCCGAACTTCAGACTCTTCCGGGTATCGACGCTCACAGAGCCAAGGCGATCATTGATTTTCGCTCAAAAGCGGGTGCGTTCAGATCGACGGATGATTTGGAGAAGGTCGACAGCGGCATTGACATGCGCGTACTCCGCAAGGATATTTCAACTACCGGCCCAACCCTGATTCGGCAAGAAAACAAGCCTGCGGCCAAGTAAGAAAAGAAACGCCTGCCTGAAGGGTGCCAAGGACACTGTCCAGGATAAACAAAGACAGTGGAAGTCAGGCGTGAAATGATCTCGGCAGGACAGCATGGTCAGACAAAACCCCGGCTCTTCCGGGATTTTGTCTGTTACCATCGGAGTATCTTTTTTATAACCCACCTCCGGTCTTCGTTTTGCGAAGTGACGGTGAAGGGATTCGGCCGTACAATGATACAGGCGAGTTCCTTGGCTATCTGATATAATGCTGCCCTTTTGTCGTTCCGACTGAGGATTTACCAATGTCCCGTTCCATACGAAATATCGCTATTATCGCCCACGTCGATCACGGCAAGACCACTATGGTGGATAAATTGCTGCACCAGGCAGGCTCTTTTGCCGCGCATCAGCATATTGCCGATCGGGTAATGGATTCAAGCGATATCGAGCGCGAGCGCGGCATCACGATCCTCGCCAAGAATTGTGCCGTGGATTACCAGGGCGTGCACATCAATATCGTCGATACACCCGGCCATGCCGATTTTGGCGGTGAGGTGGAGCGGGTGCTATCCATGGTGGATGGCGTGCTGCTGCTGGTCGATGCGGTCGAAGGCCCCATGCCGCAGACCCGTTTTGTCACAAAGAAAGCGCTGGCGCTGGGGCTTCGCCCCATAGTCGTCGTCAATAAGGTCGACCGTCCCGGTGCGCGCCCCGACTGGGTGGTGAATCATACTTTTGACTTGTTCGACAAGCTGGGCGCGAATGAAGATCAGCTGGATTTTCCAGTGGTTTACGCCTCAGCGCTCAACGGCTATGCCATGCTGGACCTGAAGCAGACCGGTGCCGATATGCGTCCGCTTTTCGATACCATACTTAAGCATGTCCCGGCGCCCGAAGGCAACCCCGACGAACCGCTGCAACTGCAGATTGCTGCGCTGGATTATTCCAGTTTCGTCGGTCGTATCGGTATTGGCCGCATCAGCCGTGGACGGCTCAGGCCCGCCCAGGATGTGCTGGTGCTGGACGGATCGAATGCGCCGAAGAAGGTCAGGGTCAACCAGGTGCTGGGTTTTCGCGGTATCGAGCGAGTCCAGTTGGAAGAAGCCATGGCGGGCGACATCGTTCTGATCAATGGCGTCGAGGAACTCAGTATCGGTGTGACGCTGGCCGATATCGACCGGCCCGAAGCGCTGCCGATGCGTGCTGTGGATGAGCCCACGCTGACGATGAACTTCCAGGTGAATACATCGCCTTTTGCCGGGAAGGAAGGCAAGTTTGTCACCAGCCGTCAATTGCGCGAGCGCCTTGAAAAGGAACTGCTGACCAATGTCGCGATGAAGCTGGAGGAAACGGACGATACCGATTCGTTTCTGGTTTCCGGGCGGGGCGAGCTGCACTTGACCATTTTGCTGGAAAGCATGCGTCGCGAAGGCTATGAGCTTGCCGTATCGCGTCCGCACGTGGTGATTCGTGAAATCGACGGTGTCAAGTGCGAGCCGTTCGAAATGCTCACCGTCGATGTTGAAGAGACGCATCAAGGTGGAGTAATGGAGGCGCTTGGCGCTCGCCGCGGCGATTTGCAGGACATGGTCTCGGATGAGCGCGGACGTGTGAGGCTGGATTACCGTATTCCTGCGCGGGGTTTGATCGGCTTCCAATCCGACTTCATGACCATGACGCGAGGTACAGGCCTGATGAGCCATGTATTCGACGAATACGCACCGATGCGGCCGGAAATAGCCGCACGCCGGAACGGCGTGCTGATTTCCGCAGAGCAGGGTGAAGCCGTAGCGTATGCGCTTTGGAAATTGCAGGAGCGCGGGCGCATGTTTGTCAGTCCAGGGGATCGCCTGTATGAAGGAATGGTGATCGGCATTCACAGCCGCGATAATGATCTTGTCGTCAACCCGATAAAGGGCAAGCAGTTGACCAACATTCGCGCATCCGGAACTGACGAGGCCGTGACCCTGACGCCGCCGATCCAGCTCACTCTCGAGTCCGCGATTGAATTCATCGCCGATGATGAATTGGTGGAGATTACCCCCAAGACCATTCGCATTCGCAAGCGTTTCCTGCAGGAGCACGAACGCAAGAAAGCTTCGCGCGCCGCTGCATAATTTCACGAAGCATATCGGGGCTGGTTGATGCACCGGCTGAGCTCAGCCTGCACAACTTATCCATAGGTGGCCAAGCATGACGCAGGCTGACTATCTCCCATTTTGCACGACAAGAATGGAAGAATCTCGTCCGCTATGAGTGAAAGAAAGCTCTGGTATGTCGCTGACCCCATGTGTTCATGGTGCTGGGGTTTCTCTCCGGTAATCGAAGCGATTCAGCGTGAGTATGGTGGCCGGTTTGAAGTAGCGCTATTACTGGGTGGTTTGCGGCCAGGGACGAAACAACCGATGCCCCCGACGCAACGTGAACAGATACTCCACCATTGGCGTGCTGTGCAGCAACGGACTGCGCAGCCATTCCGGTTCGAAGGTGCGATGCCGGAAGGGTTTGTTTACGACACCGAACCCGCCAGCCGCGGAGTGGTTGCCGTATCCTTGATCAACCGCGAAGCGATCTTTTCTTTTTTCAAGATGGTGCAATCCGCGTTCTACGTCGAGCAGCAGGATGTGACGAACTCCATTGTGCTGTCACAGCTCGCCGCGAGGGTGGGAATAGATGCCCAGCAGTTCGGGCAGGCGTTCGAGTCCGATATCGCGAAGCGCCTGACGCTTGAACATTTCCAAAAGGCAAGTCAGTGGGGCGTGCATGGCTTTCCCACTGTAATCGGGCAGAGCGGGGCGGATTACCGCCTGCTCAACGCGGGTTATTGTTCACTTGATGAATTGCGTCCAAAGCTGGACGGGTGGTTGCTGGATCCGCTTGATACTCCCCGGCCAGGCTCATAGTTTCCAAGGTACAGATCATGTATAAAGCACTTTTGAAGTTTTTTGTTTCGGCCATGGTGCTTTCGATATTTTGCATCTCCATGCCCATATTTGCCGAGAAGGGGGGAGGCGATCATAAGGCGAATCAACATCGCCATCAAAAGGAAAAAAATTGGAACAAGGGCAAGAATCAGAATTATCGATCTCACGGAATGCGTGTTCTGCCGGGTAGTTTTGACTCGAGGCAACGCGCTGTTATTCTCGATTACTATGGTCCCCGCTTTCAGAGCGGCCGCTGTCCGCCGGGTTTGGCCAAGAAGTACAACGGTTGCATGCCGCCCGGACAAGCAAGAAAATGGGGAGTGGGACGCGCCTTGCCCCGGAATGTGGTGTTTTATGATCTCCCACCTCACCTGATCAGGCAATTGGGCGCGCCTGGGCCGGGTTACCGCTATGTGCGTGTCGCGGCGGACATTCTTTTGATAGCAGCAGGTACCGGTATGGTTATCGATGCCATCATGGATTTAAACTCAATGTGAGTAGAGCGCCGACTTCTTCAACGCACTCGATACCGAGTGCTAAAGTCCGGTTCCGGGGGACCAGCCAAAGCGTTCGAGCAATCCACGGAATGAGTCGCTTGCGATGATAAAAGCGATAAGATAGGACGTTAAACTCAACATTACGATTGCGCCGAGGGACCTCCATGGGCTCAAGGTGGAGTAATGGCGCCACTCCGATAGGAAACCGGTATTTTCCGGTGCCTTGAGCGGTTTATACAAGTCGAACTCCCTAAGGACGGTTTGCCGTGATCGGCGTAGCGCATTCTGGATGCCGGTTCGGTATGCGGTATCGATGAGGTCCGGCCGTTTTGCCTGCCTGGGGGAGGCGGGCTCATCCACAGGCGCCTTTCTGGTCGCCAGGTGATAGAAATCCCGCATTCGATCCACATACCGATCCTCCGCGAACATGGCGTCCACCATTGCCTCAACGGTAGACACAAATTCCTTATCTGGAACAACAGACTGGATAGTAGATCCACCAGCGGATTTTGGCTTCAGAGTCCGGGCGATTTCATCGATAAACTCGTGTTCTTTCCTGGCGATGAGCTTGAGCCAGACAGCCTCGATCGCCTGCGGAGAAGGCACGCTGTTTTTTGTATTGTTATTGTCATGGAGAGCAGCCTCGGACAGCGTGTCGAGTTCCATTTTCGCGGTGCTTTCACAATCAGCGTCAATTGCGTCAAGCCTGGCTTTGAGAATATCGTTCATGATGTTTTCCTGAAGCGAACACCTGTGATCCTAAATCCGGTAGTTGACCGCTCATTTAATAGATCAGTGTCGTGATTAATAACAATATTTCATATTATTTGCGCTCACCTTCCGGGTGGGGGCGCTACGGGGTGAATTGCACAGTTTTTGCGGCACATGGCTATGTTGCAACTCCTTGGAATGGAACGACCATTCCGCGTCGTTGCGCCTTGCCCTGCACCCCAAAAACAGTACACTTCACCCCGTCCAACTACCGGATTTAGGATGATTGAAAGACGCATTGAAGGTGGGATCGGAAGCCGTACAGTGTAACGCAATTTACAAAATGCGTGCACAGCTTGAACACATGTACCGGATACGGTACAGCCTGGCGAGGCGCATCGATAGCGGGCACAATTTCAGGCGCTACGAGGTGCTGATTCTCTCGTTGGAAATGAGAGTAATGCACATGGAGATTGATGGAGAATTGTGCCGACTTACGGTGCGGCACAATACCTGTCAATCTGCCGGATTTCCTGAAATCTGCCGCTTCATATCGGAATGGCGGAAAAGACAGCGAGGTCCTCTACAGCAGCCACTGTCCGGCGGATGAGTTCTTGATTGGCTTCCAGCTTTATCATTCCACCGACGGCGAGTGACACAACCATTGCTTCAAAGGGATAGATAAGGTGGGCGCGATATCTCTGCAATAGACCAGCGTTATCGATGCCTGTGATTCCGTTATCTCTGAGCCCCTGTATATAAACCGACAAAAGCTTCATCTCGTGAGCTCGCCGGATTTCCGGATCAAGCGCAGTCGCAAGAAAATAGGCAACGTCCCCTATACCTTCCCCGAAGCGTACAAGCTGCCAATCAAGAAGGCCAGGTTGCGACTGGTTCCAGAATAGATTGCCGGGATGGCAATCATGATGAACGAGTGTTTGCGGCGCGTTAGAAAGAAAACGCATTACCTGGTGGCGATTTCGCGCATAGCGGACGGCCAGTGGATAAAGAGTCGAAGGGACGAGTTTTCCAGCCCGATGCAATCCTCGTTTCATCAATGGAACAGCCAGGGCGGTGCCCAGATGATCTTCCAGGCGACGTATCGGTGCCGCTAGCCAGTGATAAGTTCGCGCGAGATCGGTTTTTCCCCAGAAATGAGCATGAATGCGGGCAAGCTGTTCAATAACGAGCGTAGCCTGTGCCGCCGTCAGAGCATCGCCGGTATGCCCGGCAATCGCGCCGGATTCTGTTACGTCCCTCAGAACCAGCGTCGATCCTTTCCCCAGCATGCTCTGTGCCGCCAATAGACCGGGTATCGCGATGGGTATGGCTTGAGCGGCTTCATTATAGAAGCGCACCTCTGTATGTAACAATCTGGGCAAAGCGGTGATCATTCGTGCGCGCCACGTCAGCGATGGCAGTTTTACGAACCACTGTCTAGGCAGTGCTGCCGGTCCATCGTGCTCAATTGCGAGACGAATTCGCGTGGTCGTGCCGATATCGACAGAAACAATATTCACGTTCGATACGATTGTACGGGAATGATGTTTGTTGATTACACGCTGAGCCCAGCCAACGTTTAAATCGTCGGGCCGGCGTGCAAGAATATTATGATTCATCACTGCCTGCCTCCAGAGGAGTCAATCGCAATTACTGTATAGGCGGCACATACATCCGTAGCGAATCAACCATGCTACCCGCATTGATTCCAATATACAAAAAAAGGGAGCCAGTGGCTCCCTTTTTGAAATGGTAGACGGATAGGCCTGTGTCCAAAGCTAATAGTCTTTGGACTTCCATTTGCTGTCGAAGCGTGTTTCCTTGGTGTCAAAGTCCTCCCAGACGTAGCCAGGTGTGATTATCGGCTCGGTCGGAACGTAGAACGTCACTAGATCGACGATGCCCGTCAACGATCGGCCAATCCCGGATACGATTCCGGAAAACACCCCGGTCGTCAGTCCATAACCTATGCCTTTTTCATTGGTCGTCATTACCATATTCTTTGGAACTTCTCCTATGCCTGTTACCAGGTTCGCCATGCCGTGCGCAAGCTTGTCGCCGGCATCCGCAGCATAGCTGGCGGCGACCGCCGCCTGAGGCGAAAAGAATAACAATGCGGATAGCAGCAACAACGGTTTCAGTATACGTTTCATCGATACCCCCCAAAAGTGGAACAAATTAAATCCCGCGTAATACTAGCATACCGCTGAGGTGTAGTGGCAAGGCCTGTTAAAAACATTATCCTGAATCCGCTCCGTAGCGAGCTCACCGAAGAAGTAAAGCTCATGGGTACAAAAAATCCTTTTTGGTCATCGCTTTTAGTTTACAAATGAGCTGAAAAATGAGCGGTCACCTACCGGATTCAGGATTATGTTTTAAACAAGAAATTTCCTGCCTTTGGCTATATTCATCGTCCAAAGGTAGTTCGTGGGTGAACTCAGGGGTGGGGACATGCGGCGGGGGCCGCTGATATGCAAGGATTTACCCCCGTAGAACATTGGGGCTGCCGTATGTGCAATTGTGCTGTTCATGCTGATCGCATTGATCCCAGCATATAAAAAGGGAGCGATGGCTCCCTTTTTATGAAATGGCAAATGGATAAGCCTATGGGTAAAACGTATTATTTTTGTAACTTCCATTCCGGATGGAAGTGGGTTTGCTTGGTGTCGAATTCCTTCCAGATAAAATCGGGGTAAATGATAGGCTTGGTCGGAATAATGAAGGTCACCAGATCTACAACGCCCGTCAATGTACGGCCAATTCCATATATGATTCCAGACACCAATCCAGCGGTAAGTCCGTAACCGATACCTTTCTCATTGGTTGTCATTATCATGTTTTTCGGAACTTCCCCTATACCTGTTACGGTATTCGCAACGCCGTGAGCGAGTTTATCACCTACGTTTTCGACGTAAGTATCCGCCATCGCGCCCTGAGGTGAAAAGAATAACAGCGCAGACAGTAGTAGCAGCGGTTTCAACATATTTTTCATCGATACCTCCCTAAGTGGATTAACAAATTAAATCAAGTTTAATACTAGCATACCGCTGAGGGATATGTGCACGGCATTCCAAAAATTAACGCTTTCGACAAGCATTTTCCGCCGCGGTTTATTATTCTTTCGATACCGAATCAGGTATGGAACTGTCGTGCGGTAACCGCATTGATTCCGGATGGGCAAATAAAAAGGGAGCTTGGGCTCCCTTTTTATAAAATAGCAGACGAACGAACAAGTCCGCTTCGAAATTATATAATTTCTATCTCCATTGCCGGAAGTGGGTTGGTTCGGTCCTGAAGTTTTCCCACACGTAGCCAGGTGCGATTATCGGTTTGCTCGGAATGAAGAACGTGGCAAGATCTATAAAGCCGGCAGCGGTACGGCCCACCCCATATCCAATACCCTTGAACAATCCGGTGGTGAGTCCATAGCCGATGCCTTTGTCATTGGACTCATACAGCATATTTCTCGGAACTTCCGCCACGCCTGTTACGGCGTTCATGGCGCCATGCCCGAGCTTGACGCCTACGCCTTTGAAATAGCCATCCTCCCCCGCCGCAGCCTGAGAAGAAAAGAATAGCGTTGCAGATAATAGCAGTAACGATTTCAGTATATTTTTCATCAGTGTCCCCCGCGTGGATTGAAAAAAAAAAATACCGAATTAATACTAGCATACCGTAAGATGTGCATGCACGAAATCTTGTTTCCGCTACGGCGGAACCAGCCGAGGTGAAGGATACTGGGGGAAACGCCTGCGTCCGCGGTTTTTAGCCGCCTGTTCTGCATTATCAGCGTCTTCGAGGCGCGCCGCGATGAATTGTGCTACGCTTCCGCAAGCAGTGAGACTATCGTGGTGAAACTATCGTTTTCATCATTGAAACAAGAAACACCGCGCGCCTCATAGAAAAATAACAGTTACGTGCACCTTGACCAATTTTGTCTGACACAACCGATTTCCCGTCTTTGCCCTCCTCAACGCCGCCTGAGTTGCCTGATACAGCGATAGCCAGCGTCTCGCAAGTTTCCATAGTGATCCCCACGTTCAACAAGGCCGACAGCATCGACCCCTTGCTGACGCGCCTGTACGAGCTTGACCTGCCGGCGGCGGATTTCGAGATCATTGTCGTTGACGACAACTCGAGCGACGGCACGTCCGCCAAAGTGCGTGCCTGGGAAAAACGGGCGAATGTACGGCTGATCGAACGCCGGGAAAAACCCGGTCTCACCCGGTCCATCATGGCCGGCGCGGCAGCGGCGCGCGGGAACATCATCGTCGTGATGGATGCAGGCCTGAGCCACCCGCCGGAACGGTTGCCCGCCCTGATTGCCCCCATACTGGCCGGAAGCTGCGACATCGCCATCGGCAGCCGCTACGTAGCGGGCGGCAGCACCGAAGGAGAGCCCCTGCCGCGCCGATGGCTCTCGCGCCTCGCCAACTGGCTTGCCCACCCCCTCTGCGACGTAAACGACGCCACCTCGGGATATTTCGCCTTCCGGCGGGAACTGGCCGCCACCATTGCCGAACCCGCACACGGCCATGAATTCCTGCTCGAACTGCTCATGGCCGGCCAAGGCAAACTCAGGGTTGTAGAAGTGCCCATCCGCTTTCGCCATCGCACCCATGGCACCCATCGCACCCACGGCACCTCCAAATTATCATTCCGCCCGCAGTGGACCTACCTGCAACGCCTCATGACCCTGGCCGGCGGCACCGTCCCGGCCGGTGCCGCCGGCCGCTTTGCCGCAGTCGGGTTGTTGAGCGTCGCCATCGACGCGCTGCTGTTTCAATTCCTCATGAGCCGCGGCTCCGGACTCGCCCTGG
Source organism: Nitrosospira sp. Nsp1 (assembly GCF_900100985.1). NCBI lineage: Bacteria > Pseudomonadati > Pseudomonadota > Betaproteobacteria > Nitrosomonadales > Nitrosomonadaceae > Nitrosospira > Nitrosospira sp. Nsp1. Next base: position 43 of record NZ_FMUF01000036.1, on the reverse strand, counting down.
CGCACATCACGAGCTTCTTCACCGCCGCGGCGGTGAATTACTC